>JBKHDX010000015.1:0-36454 GCA_046541115.1 Spirulinaceae cyanobacterium
CCAAAACCCCGGTTTCTTTAAGAAACCGGGGTTTTAACCCAACTTTAACTTTAAACTCTTGTTTGAGGTGGATAATGACTAAAATTTCCCTCGATATTAAATCAACGAATTTAACCGATGAACAGTTTTTTAAACTCTGTCGTGCTAACGAAACTTGGCAACTAGAAATAACTGCCAAACAAGAATTAGTAATTGCGTCTGGATTGGGTGGTATTTGGGGTAATTATCAAGCTGAAATAATCGGCTTATTGGGTGCATGGAATCGGCAAACAAACTTGGGAATTGTCTTTAGTTCATCTACCATTTTAGACTGCCGAATAATGCAGCGCGATCGCCCGATGCGGCTTGGCTAGAATTGAGTCGCTGGAACAGTTTAACCCCAGAACAACAAGACCGTTTTCCGCCAATATGTCCCGATTTTGTTATTGAATTAAGATCGCGCACCGACGATCTCGAATCCATCCAAGAGAAGATGCAAGAATATTTAGAAAGTGGTTTGCGCTTAGGTTGGTTAGTGAATCCGCAGCAGCAACAAGTGGAGATTTATCGACAGAATCAGGATGTAGAAATTGTCGCTTTACCGGGGGTTTTATCCGGGGAAGAAGTGTTACCAGGATTTGAGTTAGAGTTACCGTTATTTTGAATATTTTGAGAGGGTATCCAAAACCCCGGTTTCTTAAAAAAAACGGGGTTTTAAACCAACGAATTAACTTAATACATTCTCCGTTTTCGGGGTAAATAGCAAATACAAACAAGGAATTACCACCAACGCGATCGCAGTCGCAGCCACCAAACCAAAGATAATCGCACTACACAACGGCATCCAAGTGCGATCGCTCAATGCTAGAGGAATTAAGCCGATAATGGTGGTAATACTGGTCGTCAGGACGGGACGGAGGCGGTCGGATACGCCACGGGCTGCGGCTTCGCGGACTTTCATCCCGTCTTCTTGGTAGTGGTTCATGGTGTCTACCATCACGATCGCATCATTAACCACAATCCCCACTAAAGCAATTACACCAATAAATGCGGTAAAAGAAAAGGCAATCCCCGCGAGGAAAAAGCCCCCAACCGTCCCAATTAAAGCGAAAGGAATCGCTAATAAGATGATAAAGGGTTGGCGAAACGAACTCAATTGCAACACCAACACCGCAAACACGAGAAACACCGCTAAAGCCAAAGCTTGACCGGCTGACCCGAAGGTTTCCGCTTGGTCTTCCGTTTCGCCGCCAAAACTGTAAGAATAGCCTTGGGGCCAGGATTCCTGCATCTCTTGGACTTCGGGTTCTAATTCCCCTAGGATTTCCCCAACGGTGCGATTTTCGTTTTTCGCGAGGACGGTAGCGGTGCGCTGACCGTCTCTGCGAGTCACAGAAAGGGGCGCTTCGGCACGAACGGCATTAACCACGGTGCGGGCTGTAATTACTTCTTCATCGGGGTTGTTGGTGAAAAAACGAGCGGACAGGAGTTCATCTCTGCGGGTGGGGCCGCCGACCCGACCGCGACGGGATGGCCAAGCGGTACTCAGTCGAATTTCGAGGTCTTCTTGGTCGCCTCCGAGGGTATAATCTCCCACATCCACGGCGCGGGTGTAATATTGAGCTTGGGCGGCCACTTCTTGCTCGCTGATGTTGTAGAAAGAAAGTTGTTCTCGTTTGGGAATCAGTCTCAAATCTTCTTGCAACGGGCCGAGATTGTCCCGCACATCGGTAGCCCCTGGAATTTGAGAAAGCGATCGCTGCACTTCTTGGGAGATTTGCCGCAGTTGACCTAAGTTACTACCAGAGATTTCAATTTGAATGGGATCGCCCGCTTGACCCGCTTGTTGGGCGTTTAGAACCAGAGTTGCGCCGGGATAGTTTTGGATAGCATTGCGGAGTTCTGTGCGTAAATCGTCGAGATATTCAAAGGAAGGGCGATCGCGATCGCTTTCAGGGAGAAAAATGCCGGAAAATCCCACTAAATAGCTACCCGTACTCGGTTGCAGTTCCCCAGAAGCCACTAAGTTACTGCGCTGACCGACGTATTTTACAACCGTATCGAGGTATTCTTTTTCTTGGAGAATCTCCCCTAATTCATCGGCTACATTCTGGGAAATATCGAGGGTGGTGGTGGGGGGAAGTTCGACATTGACGCTAAAGTTGCGTTGATCTCCTTGGGCAAAAAATTCGACCGGAACTTGACTCGCTGAAGTCATGGTTACAATAAATAGAGCGATCGCGCCAATGACCCACAGCAACGCCCGGCGCTTGGTTCTCACGGTATGCTGAAGACTCCAGCGATACCAACGTTCTGAGGCATTTTCGCTAAAGCGATCGACGCGGGATTGTTTGTCTTGACCTTGTAAATTGCCCAATAAATAGTGAGAAAGGGGAATGTCTACTAAGATCGCAACCGCGAAGCTCAAAATTAAGCAAATAATCGCCGTATAAGGCAGCAATTGAATAAATTTCCCCAATGTACCGCTAATCGCCAGAAGGGGCATCAACGCTAAAATTGTGGTCAATTGTCCGGCAAAGGCAGGGGGGGCATAGGTTGTGACCGTTTTCCAAGCCGCTTGAGGAAAGGGCATTCTTCGCACAAATATAAAATCGTGCATCCCCTCCATCATCAAAATAAACACATCCACCAACAAACCCAACGCCAACACCATACCGATGAGTACCATGTTGTTAAGAGTTTGACCCGATAACCACAAAATCGCGATCGTCCCCATAAACGTCAAAGGAATCGAAAGCCCCGCAATCAAAGCTTCTCGCCAGGATAAAGCAATAAACAGAATGACAAACACCGCAGCCATTGCTTGCAAAGCATTTACAAACAAATCGCCCAACTGTTCCCAAATAATATCCGCTTCATTGGCAATGATGCTGTATTCCATCCCACTGGGCCAAACTTCAGGATTATCTTGAATTGACTCAATTTCCGCCACAACCCGGTCAATTGTCTCAATTGAATCCTGACCGGGGACTTTTTTAATCCCTACCGTCACCACAGGCTCAAATGCTTCCCCTTGGGTACTAATATAAGCGCGAGTTTCTTCTTGTTCGAGTTCCCGACTAATTTGTGCTAATTCATCTAAATGCACCACCCGACCTTCTAAACGAGTAATCGGCAAGTCTCGCAAAGCTTCTAAACTGCGAAAACGCCCATAAAATCGGACTTGAGCGCCGATTTCGTCACTTTCAATTTCAGCCAGGGGAACATCTTGATTCGCGCTACGGATTCGGTCAGCTACAGCCGTAGGAGAAATGCCCAAAGTTGCCAAACGAAAGGGATTCATCTGGACGCTAATCACCTCAACCCGCGACCCCCCTAAATTGACCTCACTGACTCCCGAAACCTGTTCTAAACGGTCTTGAATCGCATCTGCGGCCCGAGAAATCACCGTCGGGTCAATCTCTCCAAACAACGCCAAAGTCAGAATCGGTGCATCGTCAAGGGAAACTTGCTGCACCACAGGTCTTTCCGCATCCCCAGGAAGTTCCGATTCGGCTTGAGACACCGCTTGACGCAATTCCTGTACCGCGTCATCCGGGTCAGCCCTAGAGGTAAATTCGACGTTAATTACCGAAAAACCTGTATAAGAAGCACTCTGAACCTGACTGACGTTCTCAACGGAACTAATCTCCGCTTCAATTTCGCTAGTGACTTGTTGCTCGATGGTTTGCGGGTCAGCCCCGCCCCAAGTCGTGGTAATGGTAGCCACAGCGATGTCAATATCGGGGTTGGATTGTTTGGTCATGGAAAAGTAACCCAACACCCCACCGACAATCATCAGAATAGTCAGCAGAATGGCAAAAATAGTATTGAGAATGAAAAAGCGCCCCCATCGCGGGATTTTCTGGGGATTAAAGGCTTCTTGTTCGGGTTGATGGCTTTTACCGTTTTGGGAGACGGGTTTTTCTGGGTTGGACAGCATTGAAGGGGAAGGATTTTCTTGGGTTGTTATTTGTTATTGGGTTTCGTAGAAAATAAAAACATAACACTTGTTATGAAGGACATAACACTTGTTATGGAAGCAATCGTAGTTGTAGGGTGGGCAATGAGAGAGTCGCCCTCACCCCCCTACCCCCTCTCCCAACTTGGGGAGAGGGGGAGAAAATAGCTCTTAAGAGCGCCGGAAACAAGGGTTTTTCGTTTCCAGATTCGTCACCTTGACAGGGGTGGGTGGGCAATGCCCACCATCCCAAATCCAGTGAAAATAAACCGTTTATCCCGCTAAATCGCCCGCAGATTAAAAATCTGGGGCTAATATAGCGAAGTCCACCTTCGCGGACTAAACCAATGAGTAGGTTTTGGTTTTGGTAATTGGGTTTAGGGGTGCAAAAGTTTGAGAGTGACCAACTGATTAACTTGGCAATTTGAGTCTGCGAAAGCAGACTTTGTAATGTAGCCGGTGGATTTACAATCCGTGGGCGGGTTAAAACGACAAATTGCCAGCATAATTGAGCATAAATAGCAGATATTAGCGTAAAATTGGGCGGGGAAACCCAGCCCCTACGCAGGATTTGACCATAAGCAGAATCCCTTAACCGATCGCTGACAATCATTGGTAATTGGTAATTGGTAATTGGTAATTGCTCATTGGTCATTGACATTTTCTCCAACGATTTGCACAGATGCACCGTCTACTAGGCGATTTTGACCTTCTGTAACCACCATTTCCCCAGCTTCTAAACCTTCAGTAACGGCTTGTTGGGTAATGCCTGTGATGCCTAACTCAACTTCTCGTTGCTCGACCGTGTTAGACTCTGGATCGACGACGAAGACATAAGGAACTTGCTCCCGTCGCGCGATCGCACTGAGGGGAACAACCACCGCATCGGGATTTTCTGCTACAGCAATCCAGGTTAAAACCCGCTCGCCGTGACGCAGAGATTCAGTGGTTGCCGGATTGAGCCGAATTCTGGCTTCTATGGCTCGTCCGCCGGGACTAACTGCCGGATTCACGGCAAATACTTCGCCACGAGCGCGAGCATTCGCAATTAAGGTCTCAATGCTCATATCTTGCGGCATTAATTGAGCGTTGAGATCGGTTTCAGAGGCAATAAACGCTTCTTGTCCCACTTCAACTTGTTCCCCGGCTGGACTGGCTAAATCGACCAGCACTTCGTATTGACTGGGGTCAATGACAACCATGGGAATGCGATTTAAAATGCCTTGGTAATCTCCCCCAAGCTGAGATGAAACCGCTTGCGGCGTAAAGTATTCCCCTTCGGAAATGTTGAGATAAGCCACAACGCCATTAAAGGGGGCATACAGGCTTGCGCCTTCTAATGCGACTTGCGCTTGGGATAACCGGGCTTGAGCGGTGTCAATGGCGGATTGTCGGGCTGCGAGTTGCTGTTGGGCGGCGGTGACTTGGGCTTGGGCGGCGGTGACTTGTTGTCGCGCAGACTCTACTCTTGCCTGAGCCGATTGTACCTGAGCGCGAGCATTTTCGAGACTGTTTTGCCGTTGGTCGAATTCTAATTCTGACACCACTCCTTCATTCACTAGAGCGCGATAACGCTCTACATTGGTGGCGGCTAAACGCCTTGAGGATTGGGCGTTTTGTAGTTGGGCGATCGCTTCTTGGACTTGCGATCGCGCCTGGGCGACTTGTGTCTGAGTTTGTGCTACATTGGCTTGGGCTGCGGCTTGTTGTTGTCGGGCTTCGGATACGGCGGCTTCGGCTTGACGCACATCTGCGATTAACTGACGGTCATCAATTCGGGCTAAAAGCTGCCCTTCGGTGACGCGATCGCCCTCTCTGAGCCTTCTGCCATCAGTTTGCGCTAAATAGGTCACATCTCCTTCATATTCAAAGGTCAGATGCTTGTATTCTGTCGCTCTCACTGTTCCTTCACTGGATACCCAAGCTTGAATGGCTTCTCGTTGCGCTTCAGTGGTTCGCACGGATAAAGGAGCCGTTTCGGTCACTTCGGCGGGGGTATTATTTTCGCGCAAGCGCCAAATTGTCACCCCGGCAACCGCAACCCCAAGCACCGCAATCAGAAGCACCCACCAGTATTTTTGCCACCAAGGACGCTCCTGAGTCTCGGCTTGCTCGTCAGATTCTACCTCAGAAATCTCTGTTTCTGGGGCGGGATGCTCGGCAACGCCTAAATTACTCTGGGATTCCGGCGGGATTGGGGGTTTTTGCGGAGAATTGGGATTGGAGTCTGGGGAAGTCATTTCAGTTATCAGCAATTCAGGGGCAATCGGCAATCGGCAATCGGGGGGGAGTGAGGATGTAAGCCCCTCCAAAGGTAGTCAGAAACTTGGGCCTAGAAGGTAGACTCTCAAAAAAAGCTAAAAGCTAGATTAGATAGACGTTACAGCCTCAAACAGCGCACATTAAGTTTCTGGAGAGTTATTAGTCATCAGCATCTGAGGGGTACGTTTTCCAATAATTTACTGGTTATTTGTTGTTTGTTTTTCCCTTTGGACGAGATCGGTTGTTACCCATAATTGCTGGATCGTAACCTCATAATATTCAGCATTTGAGTGGGCGATCGCGCCATCATAGTCAATAAGTCAATAAGAAGATTAATAATATATCCTCTATTGTTAAGCTTCCAATCTCATCGTAACATCCCCTAAAAGGAAGAAACCCTAAAGCACATTATCCTTAAATTTTATAGAACCCTAACCCAACATTTAATCATCTAGACAATATTTCTATTTCTCTCAAGAAGAAGGCGATTTTTAATTAAAAATGCGTTATTAATTATAGTCACAAATTAAAACCCCGTATTTTCAAAAAATCAGGGGTTTTATCAAAAGTCAAAAACCCAAATAAATATAATTTATAAACGATTCAATCCCCACAAATGACCAACTACCAAGGACAAATGATTAAAGCTCATGACCAAGGACAAAAGACCAATGACTAAAGCAAAGGATGATGCTCGTTTAAAATCTTTTCTAACTGATCTTGAACCTTCATTGGTTGATTCATATTTTTATCTCCCATTAGAAACCTTGCTATAGATGTTTAAATTCAGCATAAAGAAGTCTCCAGATAAAACGAGATGGAGCGTGACAGTTTCGCGATCGCCCTGGGAACTTTTTGCGGTATTTTTCGTCGTATCCAAAAAGACTAGCCTCAGTCTGTCAAAGCGAAAATTGAGAAAAAAGCAGTATTTTGACTGTTTTCTCTGATTCAGCCCAGACAATTAATGCTTGAACCTAAATCTGCCTAATTATGTGCCAAAACAAAGATTGGTACAGCTTTGGCGGATTTTTCTTGACTTTTGGCAGTTTGTGTGTATCTTAAATTAATCCCTCCCTGGGTAGATAGTTTCCCCCTTTTTTAAGTAATATTAAGAAAAGAAAACAATATTTACATTCCTTTAAGATCGATTTTTCGTTATCGCTGACCCCTACATAGTCCACACCTCTACAACCATCGTGACTCAATCTCAAACCCCCGAAACCGAAGTAAACCCCGCACCAGAGGCAAACGGCACTCAAACTGCAACAGTTCCTCCCTCCCCCAAAACCAACTGGCTCTCAGGCAGTCGTGGGGTAGTATTAGGCGTAGGATTAGGCTTGCTTGTAGCCTTTATCGGCAGTCGCATCATCACCCCCGGCCAAGCCAACGATAGCGCTCCTGCTGCTGCTCCTACTGCAACCGAGGCTCAAGCCAAAAGCGTCACCGTCGCCCCAGTTGAAAGTACCGCGATCGCGCAAACCCTCTCAGCCACCGGAACCATCACCGCCTACGAAATGCTCCCCGTCACCTCTCCAGCCACCGGACTGCAAATCACCGCCGTCTTAGTAGACGAAGGAGATACCGTACAAGCCGGACAAACCCTCGTCCGCCTTAATGATGCCGCCTTACGAGCGCAACTGGCCCAAGCCCAAGCCTCCGTCCAACAAGCCGAAGCCCGTTTAGCCGAACTACGGGCTGGTAGTCGCACAGAAGCGATCGCCCAGGCTCAAGCCCAAGTCAGCGAAGCCCAAGCTAGGGCAGACTTAGCCCAAGAACGAGCAGGGCGTTTTAGTAGTTTACGCAACGACGGCGCGATCGCCCAAGACCAACTCGACGAAATCCTCACCGAACAACGACGGGCCCAAGCCTCCCTGCAACAAGCCCAACGACGACTCGAAGAACTGCAAGCCGGGCCCAGACCCGAAGCGATCGCCCAAGCCATGGCCCAACTCAACCAAGCGATCGCCCAAGTGCAACTCATCACCGCTCAACTCGATGATACCGTCGTTCGCGCCCCCAAAAGCGGCAAAATCGCCGAACGCAACGCCTCGGTGGGAGATTTAACCGCGAGTTCCAAACAACTGTTTCAAATCATCCAAAACGGCCGCTTAGAACTCCAACTCAAAATCCCTGAAACCCAACTCCCCCAAATCAACCCCGGTCAAACCGTCCAAATCACCAACGACGCAGACGCAGACCTCCAAATTACCGGAAAAGTCCGCGAAATCGACCCCATTCTAGACGCAGAATCCCGTCAAGCCGTGGTCAACGTCGATTTACCCAGTAATCCCAACCTCAAACCCGGAATGTTCCTGCGGGCTGAAATCGCCACCACAACCGCCCCCGGTGTAACCGTTCCCACCGATGCCATTATCCCGCAATCCGACGGTAGCGGCATCGCCTACATCGTCCAAAGCGACAACACCGTAACCGCCCAAACCGTCACCACCGGCAAAGTCCTCTCCGACAACCGCATCGAAATCCGCAGCGGTCTCAACGGCGGTGAAAATATCGTGGTCAAAGGTGCGCCGTATTTGAAAGCGGGCGATCGCGTTTCTGTGGTTGATTAGTTATTGGTTTTGAGTGTTTAGTTACTGGTTTTTTGTTGTTGGTTGTTGGTTGTTTGGTTCTATATTTAATTTGAATGATAGTTTTTCAAGCTAGAAAAATTTAATAGCACTGGTTTTAATGACGCGATTTCAAGATTTAAGGGTGTATCAATTAGCTGAAAACTTGGCTAATGAAATTTGGAAGATTGTGTATCAGCGGGATTATTTTGCTAAAGACACAGTAGGAAAACAAATGGTGAGAGCTGCCGACAGCATAGGCGCTAATATCGCAGAAGGCAACGGGCGTTATAGCAGTAAAGATAATCAACGATTTGTCAAAATAGCGAAAGGTTCATTACAAGAAACTCAACACTGGTTAAGACTTGCCTGCGCTCGAAAACTTCTCACTCAAGAACAAATTGAAAAATTGAAACTCATCATCAACGAACTTGCCCCTACCCTCAACGCCTATCTCAACTCTCTCAAAAACCGATCTTAATAGATAGTAGCTGAAGACTAATAACAAACAACAAACAACAAACAACAAACAACAAACAACAAACAACAAACAACAAAATATGTCATTTCATGTATCCTCCTGGTCAATCAAAAACCCCGTCCCCACCATCGTTATGTTCATCATTTTGGGATTGGTGGGGTTAGTTTCCTTTCTCAACCTCGGTATCGACCAACAACCGAATATTGATATTCCCGTGGTACAAGTCACCGTGACTCAAGCGGGGGCGGGGCCCGAAGAATTGGAAACCCAGGTCACGCAACGGATTGAAGATGCCGTGGCGGGATTGGGTGATATTGACGAACTTACTTCTAACGTGACCGATGGCCGGTCAGTTACCACGATTAACTTTGCCTTGGAGACGGATACTAACCAAGCCGTCAACGATGTGCGGAATGCCGTGTCTCAGGTGCGTCCTTTTCTACCCCAAGACATTAACGAACCCGTGATTACCCGCTTGGAGTTTGCGGGGGGGTCGATTATGACCTATGCAGTGTCGAGTGATAGTCGTTCGGTGGAAGAATTGAGTAACTTAGTGGATCGTACCATTGCGCGATCGCTCCTCAGCGTCGAAGGCGTGGCGCAAATCGAACGAGTCGGGGGGGTAGACCGGGAAGTCAGAGTAGACCTCGACCCTGACCGCTTGCTGGCTTATGGCATTACTGCCACTCAAGTCAACGATCAACTGCGGCAATTTAACGTTAACTTACCCGGTGGGCGATCGCAAATTGGCGGCAGCGAGCAGAATATCCGCACCCTAGGAAGCGCTCAAACCGTCGCAGAATTGAGTAACTATAAAATTACCCTGCCTCGCGGCGAAACCGTCCCTCTGAGCAGTTTAGGAACCGTTGAGGACAGTTTTGGCGACCCCCGCAAATCGGCCTTTCTCGATGGAGAATCGGTAGTGGGTTTCTCCGTGTTGCGGAGTACCGGCAGCACTTTGGCTACCGTTGAAGAAAACGTCCGTAAAGCCGTAGCAGACCTCAAACCGACCTTACCGGAAGATTTAAACATCAACTTGGTTTTCACCCGCGCCCAAGCCATTCGCGACACCTACAAAGCCACCTTTGATGCCTTGATTGCGGGATGTATTTTGACCGTCATTGTCGTGTGGGCGTTTTTGCGAGATTGGCGCGTTACCCTGATTACCGCGACGGCTTTACCCCTCTCGATTATTCCCACCTTCGCGGTGATGAATTTCCTCGGCTACACCCTCAACGGTATGACCTTACTGGCTTTAGCCTTAGCCATTGGCAACTTAGTCGATGATGCCATCTGTATGATTGAGAACATCGACCAACATCTGCAACGGGGCAAAACTCCGTATCGGGCCGCTTGGGATGGCGCGAGGGAGATTGGTTTGGCAGTTGTCGCAACTACGGCAACCATTGTGGCAGTATTCCTGCCGGTGGCGTTTATGGGGGGTGTTCCGGGGCAGTTTTTCCAACCCTTCGGCGTAACCGTGGCGACTTGTACCATGTTCTCAACCTTGGTGGCTTGTACCATGACTCCGATGTTGAGTGCATACATCCTCAAGCCGAAAACCAGCAGCGCTTTTAGTACCAACAATCAACGGGGTCTTTATCGTCGGACATTAAGTTGGGCATTACGCCATCGCATTATTACAATTATCATCGCGATCGCGTTCTTTATCGGCAGTCTGCAACTCGTTCCGTTTATTCCCAAAGGTCTCTTTAATAGTGGGGATACGGGCTTAAGTACCGTTATGGTAGAACTGCCCCCCGGTTCAACCCTCGACGACACCAACGAAGTCTTACTGAATATTAACGATCGCTTGCAGGAAAACCCCGCCGTAGACAGCGTTTTAGCCAAAGCCGATAATGTGAATTCCGGGACAATCTTTGTTAATCTCATCCCCAAAAATGAACGAGTCCATCAACGGGACTTTGAACGGGAAATGCGCGAACAATTCAGCGAAATCCCCGGAACTCGCGTTGCTTTTCGCAGTGGCGGGGGTGGCGGTAGTGCCAAAGATGTTACTTTAATTCTCAAAAGTAATAATCCCGAACAACTCACCGAGACGGCAAGAGAATTAGAAACGCAAATCAGTGGGATTTCCGGCTTAGTCGATGTTACTTCCAGCGTCAGTTTAGTCAAACCCGAACTGATTATCGAACCCAATCCGGCGCGGGCCGCTGATTTAGGCGTATCCGTGAGCGCGATCGCCCAAACTGCCTCCCTCGCCCTCATCGGCGGTAATGATGCCAGTTTAGCGAAATTCAATCTGAGCGATCGCCAAATCCCCATCCGCGTTAAAATCGCTTCAGACCGTCGCGAAGAAATCGAAACCCTCGAAAAACTCCGGGTTCCCGGTCGCAATGGCAATCTCGTTCCCCTTTCCGCCGTTGCAGACATCCGCCTGGGTAGCGGCCCCGCCGAAATCGAACGGTTCGACCGCAATCGCCAAGTGCGCCTCGAAGCCAACCTTGAAGGCATTTCCCTCGGTGAGGCGATGACTCAGATTCGCGCCCTCCCGGCCATGAATCCTCTCCCCCCCGACATTAGCGAAGAACCCGCCGGAGATGCGGAAATCATGCGGGATGTATTTACCCGCTTTGGGACAGCGTTGGGCTTTGCGATTCTCTCGATTTACGCCATTTTGGTGTTGCTGTACAACAACTTCCTGTATCCCTTCGCCATTCTGACCGCCCTTCCCCTCTCCGTTGGGGGGGCATTACTGGGTCTGCTGATTACCCAAAAAGAACTCGCCCTTTTCGCCCTGATTGGGATTGTTCTCCTCATGGGTTTAGTGACCAAAAATGCGATTCTCCTGGTAGATTTTGCCATCGCTGCCCAAAAAGAAGGATTACCCCAAAAGAAAGCGGTTCTAGAGTCAGGAATCTCCCGCCTACGCCCGATTTTAATGACCTCCCTCTCCACAATCGCGGGGATGATGCCCATTGCCCTAGAATGGGGTGCAGATGGAGAAGTGCGATCGCCCATGGCCATTGCAGTGATTGGCGGTTTCAGCACCTCAACCCTATTAACCTTGATTGTCGTCCCGGTCATCTTCACCTACATCGACAACATCGTGCATTGGTTGGGTCGCTTCTTCCGAGGTGAAGACGACGATAACCAACCCCCCACCCTGGAAATCGAATCGCGGGAGTTGGTCGCCAGTCAAGCCAAAAATTCCAAGTGAACTCCCCAAATCTACCCTCAATCACCACCCACCTAAAGCCGACAAAGTAAGCGTTATTCGCGATCGCCCTTCGGCCTCGGTATAACAGAAGATAGGCAAAGGGGTCGATCTTTTGTTACTCTAGATAGTTCTTTGTACCCAAAAACTGTTGCGGCATTCCTCATGCGAACTCATTACTGTGGCGAAATTAGAAGCAATCATCTGGAAGAAACAGTAACCCTCTGCGGTTGGGTCGATCGCCGTCGCGATCATGGGGGTGTAATCTTCATCGATCTGCGCGATCGCACCGGAATTGTGCAGATTGTTAGCGACCCCGAACGAACTCCAGCATCTTACCCGACAGCGGACGGACTCCGCAACGAATACGTTGTGCAAATTACCGGACGAGTCAGCCAACGGCCTCCTGAATCCCTCAACCCCAAACTCCCCACCGGGGAAATCGAGATTTACGCCGATAAAATCGAACTCCTCAACGCCGTCCGCAAACAACTTCCCTTCCCCATTTCCAACACCGATAATGATTCCATTCGCGAAGAGGTGCGACTGAAATATCGCTATCTTGACTTACGACGCGATCGCATGAATCGCAATCTCCACTTGCGTCACGCCGTCGTCAAAGCCATGCGTCGCTTCCTCGAAGACCAAGCCCACTTTCTCGAAATCGAAACCCCCATCCTCACCAAATCCACTCCCGAAGGGGCGCGAGATTACCTCGTACCCTCCCGCGTCAACCCCGGTGAATGGTACGCCCTACCCCAATCGCCGCAACTGTTTAAGCAAATGCTGATGGTGTCTGGGGTAGACCGCTATTACCAAATCGCCCGTTGCTTCCGAGACGAAGACTTACGGGCTGACCGTCAACCGGAATTTACCCAACTCGACATGGAAATAAGTTTCATGACCGAGGCGGAAATTCTGGCGTTGAATGAAGAATTGATCTGCTATATCTTCAAAACCGTTAAAGATATCGATCTCCCCCGTCCCTTCCCCCGTCTGACCTATGCCGAATCCATGGATAAATACGGCACAGACCGCCCCGATACCCGCTTTGACCTGGAATTAGTCGATGTGTCGGATATCGTCGCTGATAGCGGCTTTAAAGTGTTTTCTGGGGCGGTTAAGCAAGGGGGGATTGTCAAGGTTTTACCGATTCCGGGGGGTAATGACAGCATTTCCAATGTGCGAATTAAGCCGGGGGGCGATTTATTCAAAGAAGCCACCATCGCCGGGGCTAAAGGAATCGCTTATGTCCGCGTCCGCGAAGGGGGCGAAATCGACACCATTGGCGCAATTAAAGACAACCTCAGCGACGCACAAAAACAAGAATTGCTGCAACGCACCGGCGCACAACCGGGGCATTTGTTACTGTTTGGGGCAGGGGATACGGCTACAGTTAATAAATCCCTCGATCGCTTGCGGCAAGTCATCGGTCGCGAAATGGGCTTAATTGACGATAATAAAATTAATCTGCTTTGGGTGACCGAATTCCCCATGTTTGAGTGGAATGAAGATGAGAAGCGCCTCGAAGCCCTACACCACCCCTTTACTGCGCCGAATCTCGAAGATATCGACAACCTCAAAACGGCGCGATCGCAAGCTTACGATTTAGTCTACAACGGCTTAGAAGTTGGCGGCGGCAGTATTCGGATTCACCAGCGAGATGTACAAGAAAAAGTATTTGAGGCGATTGGTTTATCGTCAGAAGAAGCTTATGCCAAATTTGGTTTTCTTCTCGAAGCCTTTGAATACGGCACACCTCCTCATGGCGGTATCGCTTACGGTTTAGACCGTTTGGTGATGTTATTGGCAGGAGAAGACTCGATTCGCAATACCATCGCCTTCCCGAAAACCCAGCAAGCCAGTTGTCTCCTCACCCAAGCCCCTTCAGGGGTGGATGAAAGCCAGTTGAAAGAGTTGTACGTTACTTCGACTTATCAACCGGAAGACGAAGAGTAAAGATAAGATGAAAGAGCCAGGAAATGCGTTTCCTGGCTGATTACTTTCTTTCAAAATTAGTTTTATGGTCGCCACTAAATCTCGATTTAATAGTTTTGAGGATTATTTATCATACCAAGATGATTCGGATAAACTCTACGAATTATTTAATGGGGAATTGATTGAAGTGCCGCCAGAATCCGGGTTAAATAGCGAAATTGCAACTTTTTTGTTACTTCAATTCGCAGCAATCATTGATTATCGCAGAGTAAGAGGTCATGGTCTAGAATTAGAAGTAAGAGGCGAACCTAGAAATCGCTATCCTGACCTTACCATTATCCCCGAAGAACATATCCAACAACTCAAAACGCGCAACACCATTCGCCTCGATTTTGCACCGCCTTTATTAGTTGTTGAAGTGGTCAGTCCGGGGGAAATTCAACGCCATCGCGATTATATTGCCAAACGAATGCAATATCAAGATTGCGGCATTCGGGAGTATTGGATTGTCGATCCGCAAACTCAAACTATTTTAATATTAGAACTCACTGAAACAGGTTATCGGGAAGTCGGTAATTTTAGCAACGATGACTTGATTCAATCCCCTGGATTTAGCAACCTAAATTTAAGCGTTTCTGCAATTTTTAATGCTAATTAATCTAATGCGCGATCGCACCTCATCGGGTCATATAGCGCTACGATCGTGGCTTAGGACATCAAGAATAGGCTCAAAGCTAGAGATGGTGGGCGATGCCCACCCTACACAATGTCCTAATGTTTGGCTGTAGCGCTATACCCAATCTGATTTATTTCAAAATTAAACTTATGGTCGCCACTAAACCTCGATTCAACAGTTTTGAAGATTACTTATCATACCAAGATAATTCGGAGAAACGCTATGAATTATTTAATGGGAAATTAATTGAAGTGCCGCCAGAATCCGGGTTAAATATTGAAATTGCTAACCGCCTTTTTTTTACCTTTGCTTTAATGTTGGGAACAGATCGTGTCAGGGGTCATGGTCTAGAATTAGAAGTTAGAGGGGAACCCAGAAATCGCTATCCTGACCTTACCATTATCCCCGAAGAACACATCCAACAACTCAAAACGCGCAACACCATTCGCCTCGATTTTACACCGCCTTTATTAGTTGTTGAAGTGGTCAGTCCAGGAGAAATTCAACACCATCGCGATTATCTTGCCAAACGGATGCAATATCAAGATTGCGGCATTCCGGAATACTGGATTGTCGATCCGCAAACTCAAACTATTTTAGTATTAGAATTGGCTGAAAATAGTTATCGAGAAGTGGGTAATTTTGGCAATAATGACTTGATTCAATCCCCTGGATTTAGCAACCTAAATTTAAGCGTTTCTGAAGTTTTTAATGCTAGTTAAACTCCATCCTCTACCGTCTCCCGCAACGAGGCAATTTCAACCAAGCGGTTTGATTGGGCATCCCACAGCAGAAATTGACAACAGTCTAGTAAATCTCTGATATGCAGTGTCTTCACCTCCGAGAGCAAATGAGAATTTTCCTGATGACAAGCAGCAAGATGGTAATTGGGAATTCTCGACGAGAGATGATGAATATTGTGATAGCCAATATCTGCGGTAAACCATCTGAGAATAGCAGGTAACTCTAAATAACTACTCCCCTTAACAGCGCCCAAAACATAGTCCCAGCCTTCTGTTTTATGGGCATAAGACCCCTCAAAAATATGTTGTACAAAAAATATCCAAATAAAAATGGTCGCAGAGCAACTGAGCGTAATTGAGTAAATACTCCAAAACAGCCCAAAGCCCCATAAATGACTTAGAAAAACCCAGCTACCGACGACAAAAATATTATTAAATAGTAAATCCCAAAACTCAGTAGCCGATTGCCAGTGTTTTGACGAGTGAGCAGATATTGTTGACCCTAAGTGAAACTCTGAACCTTTTCTCAAATCAGTAAACAGATGATGGGCGAAATCATAAACTCCTAGGATTAAAATTATTCTCGGCTTGATAACCAGGTAAAAAAAGCCCCCCGGAATCGCCATTAATGGATGCCGTAGGACTTGATATAGTTTTTGATTGAAGGGATCGAGCTTAGAAAACTCCTCAGTAGACAAGAAATCTGCAACCCCCCGATAGCGCTCCCAGTCGCCATTGGTTTTGTGATGGTAAGCATGATCTCTTGACCAGCCATATTGGGGCATTGCATTGATGACACCGAGTAGAAATCCCATAATTCGGTTCATTTGTTTTGACCGAAAAAGAGAATAATGTCCGCAATCGTGCATCAAAGAAAAACAGCGCAGGGAAAAGAGAACTAGCAGCGTAATAATCGGGGGTAGAAGCCATAAAGATATAGATGCTGCTTTCACCGCTAACATCCATAAAAGAACATAAGGCACAACGGTATTGAGAATTTGATAGGTTGCCCGCAGATTACTGCTTTTGATATATGGCGTTAAGACAAAATCAGATTTCTTGATGGTGTCGGGGGTTTTGAGAGGATGGGAAGATGTAGATTTTACCAAGGGATGAACTGATGTAGGCATTTGGCCAAGACGATGTAAATAATGCTCGAACATAGTGGTTTTGATTTAATCATAAGTGGAGTTGAGCGATCGCGTCAAAATCGCCAGCGCGATCGCTCATCAGGGTTAGGATAGTCGATCAGCAGCATTCTTCTTCCACTTGCCCTAGCAGTGCTAAGGCTTCTTCGTTGTTATACTCTTCAAATAAGGCTTGAATCGAATTGATTTGACTTCCCACAAAGTAAAGGTCATCTTGTCCCAGGGTTTGCTGATTTGCCAATTTAGTGCGGAAGTAGTCAACCCAGGGGCTAGGGTGGGGCGGTTCTGCCAGATATTGCTTAATATATTCTAGAAGTCGTCGGGCTTTGCCGTCACAGTCAATTCCCTGAAAGCTGACATAGCGATCGCTGGTGGGTCGGGTCATGTTGTCCTCAAGGTTCTTTTGCAGTCAATTCTGTGCTAACTTTGCTTAAATTTGCATTAAGGCTATATTTGTCCAGATTAGCTGGTTGAGGTTTGGGTGAATTGCTACCTTGTGCAGAGGTGGCGTTGGGCCAGCCCCAAGTAAAGACCGATGGACGATTGAGCCAAACAGCAAGACTTGCGTCCCCATTGAAAGCAGCAGAATATCGGCAAAATTGAGTGGAGCAATACTTACCGTCTGCCAATCCAGGTCTGAACAGGGCTAGTTTTCTCAAAGACGAGGAAGAGGATATATCTACTTAAACTCGCCCTAAAGTTTTATTTACTCCTTCTTAGTCTTAGAACGGTACGATCCGGAATGTTCCCTTGCCATTCCGCGAAGAAATTGGCGAGAAATCATAATTTCTCTATTTGTGTCAATACCCATGAGCTATCTGAACCGACGCAAGTTTTTATTATATTCCCTAGCTGGCGGTGTGACGGCTTTGGCTGCATCCTGTAATCAAAATAATAATCCGGAAAATAGCGGCTCTACTGCTGCGGCTGAGTCCTGCCCCAGACCACCGGAAATGGATGCCCGGTTTTGCGATCGCGATGGGGATTTAGTGGCTGACCCCCCCGAAAATCCGGCAGATTTTGTCGATCCTGACCCCTTAGTTTTTGCCTATACTCCCGTAGAGGACCCGGCGGTGTACCGCGAGGTGTGGTCAGAATTTATCGAACACCTGGAAAATGTCACGGGGAAAAAGGTTGAGTTTTTTGCCGTAGATTCCAATGCGGCTCAGTTGGAAGCCATGCGAGCAGGACGGCTCCATGTAGCGGGTTTTAACACCGGGAGCAATCCCTTTGCGGTGAACTTTGCGGGTTTTGTGCCTTTTGCCATGATGGCGGCCGCTGATGGTTCTTATGGTTATGAAATGGAAATTATTGTCCATCAGGATAGTGATATTCAAAAAGTCGAAGACCTCAAAGGTCGGGAGTTAGCTTTTACTGCCCCCACCTCCAACTCTGGATTTAAGGCTCCTTCTGCCCTGTTAGAGTCAGAATTCCAAATGGTAGCAGACCAGGACTTTGAAACGGCTTTTTCTGGGAAGCATGATAACTCAATTCTTGGGGTTTATAACAAAGACTATGAAGCGGCGGCGATCGCCAATTCCGTGTTGACCCGGATGGCAGACCGGGGTGTGGTGCAACCCGACCAGTTGCGGACGATCTACAAATCAGAAACCTTCCCTACAACGGGCTATGGTTATGTCTACAATCTCCAACCCGAGTTAGCGGCAAAGGTCGAAGAAGCCTTTTTTACTTTTGATTGGGCAGGAACACAACTAGAGGCGGAATTTGGCAAATCCGATGAAGCCCAATTTATCCCGATTACCTACGAAGAATACTGGGGGGTAATTCGCCAAATTGACCAAGCGACGGGTGTTGAATATACCCAACCCCAATAAAAGCGATCGCCCATGCCCAAATCTTACTTCATAATTCGTAATGCTCCGTCTTGTTCAAGTTTCCAAACAGTACAAAACCGGGGACATGGCTCTCAAAGCCATCAATCTCGAAGTTCCTCAAGGGCAAGCGATCGCCCTGATTGGTCCCTCGGGAGCGGGTAAAAGCACATTAATTCGCTGCATCAATCGCCTGATTGAACCCACTTCAGGACAAATCTGGCTCAATGACCGAGAAATTACTCAACTGGCTTCCCCAGGCCTACGGCGAATGCGTCGTAAAATCGGCATGATTTTCCAAGAATACGCCTTGGTAGAACGGCTGACGGTCATGGAAAATGTCCTGTCTGGACAACTGGGTTATGTTTCCTTTTGGCAAAGTTGGTTTCGCCGCTTTCCGCAACCCATTGTCGATGAGGCCTTTCGCCTCTTAGAACGGGTGGGCTTGCCCGATTTTCCCGATAAACGGGCGGATGCCCTTTCTGGGGGACAACGGCAACGGGTGGGGATTGCCCGCGCACTGCTGCAAAATCCGGAGTTGCTTTTGATAGATGAACCTACTGCCAGCCTCGATCCGAAAACAGCCCTACAAATTATGCGCCTGATTACCGAATTAGCCCAAGAGCGGGGGTTAACGGTCATTATTAACATTCATGATGTCCCCTTAGCGCAACGGTTCGTCCAGCGCATTGTCGGTCTGCGGGGGGGAGAGCGGGTTTATGATGGCGCTCCAACAGGACTGACACCAGCAGTCTTGACGGAGATTTATGGTGAGGAAGACTGGAGTGCCGAAACAGAGGAAGCCGTCACCGCCCAACCCCCATTTCCCCAGGAGGTTCCCCCCGGATGACTCACTCAAAACAACGGTCTTGGTCGCCGCCACCTTTGATTGCCCATCCGGGGTTACGCCTGTTGGTGGTGTTGGGGGCGATCGCCTATCTGTTTTTGGCGCTGAGTACCTTAGAAATTAACTGGGGGCGAGTGGCGCAAGGGACAACGCGGGGACTAAGGATTATGGCGGGTTTTCTACAGCCGGACTTTGCCTCTCGCTGGGGGGATATCCAAGCCGGGATTCTAGAAAGCTTAACGATGACGGTGGTTTCGACGGCGATCGGGGTGTTCTTTTCTATTCCCATTGGCTTTGGGGCGGCTCGCAACTTTGCCCCTCTCCCTGTTTATCTGGTTTGTCGTATTGTGGTGGCGATCGCCCGTACTTTCCAAGAGGTGATTCTGGCAATTTTGTTTGTGGTGATGGTGGGTTTTGGTCCCTTGGCCGGAGCGCTTACCCTCAGCTTCACCTCCATCGGCTTTCTGGCTAAACTGTTGGCGGAAAATATAGAAGAAATCGACCCCGCCCCCCTCGAAGCCATCCGCGCCACGGGTGCATCGGGACTACAAGCGATCGCCTACGGTATTTTGCCCCAGGTGATGCCTCGATTGGTAGGACTTTCGGTGTACCGTTTGGATATCAATCTGCGAGAGTCGGCAATTGTGGGGGTAGTTGGGGCAGGGGGCATTGGCGCAACCCTACAAACTGCCTTTGACCGCTATGAATTTGATACCGCCGCAGCGATTTTATCGATCATTATCGCTCTGGTGATGGGAACAGAATTAGCATCAGGTGTAATTCGCAAGAGGTTACAGTAATGCCCGTTACAGTTGTCAAAAATCGCCGGGTTTGGCAGCAGCGCGATCGCCTAGGGGCTTTCAAATATTGGCTCGGTTGGCTCTTGGGAACCCTTATCTTTGTCTACTGTGGACAAATTATTGCCGCCGCTACCACTTGGGCTTTTGTTGGGGATGCCCCGGAACAAGCGGCCAGTCTCTTGGCTCGGATGTTTCCGCCTCGCTGGGAGTACGCCGGTCAGTTAATCCAACCCCTCTGGGATACCCTCAACATTGCCACTTTGGGGACGCTCATCGGAGTGGCGATCGCTTTGCCCACTGCCTTTTTTGCCGCCCGTAACACGACCCCCCACCCCGTCTTTCGCGCTGTAGCCCTACTGATTATTGTCGCCTCCCGCTCGATCAACTCCCTGATTTGGGCGTTGCTATTAGTGGCTATTTTTGGGCCGGGAGTGTTGGCCGGGGTGATTGCCATTGGCCTGCGCTCGGCGGGGTTTGTTGGCAAGCTTTTTTACGAAGCCATTGAAGAAATCGACCCTAAAGCTGTAGAAGCGATTACCGCTACAGGGGCCGGGCCGCTGCAAACTTTGACTTATGGGATTGTTCCCCAGGTTTTACCTGCTTTTGTGGGGGTGGGGGTTTTCCGTTGGGATATTAATATTCGCGAGTCTACGGTGTTAGGACTGGTGGGAGCGGGGGGGATTGGCATTGCTTTGAGTGCTTCTGTGAATGCTTTACAGTGGTCACAGGTGAGCGTTATTTTCCTGGCCATTTTCGTTATGGTTTTTATTAGTGAGTCGGTCTCAGCGGCTGTGCGTAAACGGATTATTTAGCGGTGGCAAAAGGTGGTCTCAAATGTCTGGGGCCTGATTCGGGTTTCGTTTACCAAAAATCCTGGGTCTAAAGCCCCGTTCTTATAGGACGGCTTTGCTATACTATAATAGTTTTGTACTCGTAACCAGTAATGTGGGCGGTACAAAATGAAAGCGGTCGGGCAGATCGTATCTTGGATAAGAAACCAAGACATAAAACGCTCGTTGAGCCGGTAGGCGCGGGGATAAACTGAATGTGAATGTCTAGGCATTCGTTGATTGTGAATCTAGTTAAGAGGCAACCTGAAAGAAACGAGAATCCCCGTGACTTTAGTCCGGGGAGTTGTCAACCCAAAATCCGCTTTCCTCCCCCACCTCACCCAGTAGGTGGGGGTCATTGAATGACGATAAAAGGATAGTTTCGATAGTGCTTAACTAAAACGGGAACTTCATAAACTGATTCAATCAGTTCTGGCGTGATTGAGTCATAGCCTCCGAGGGAAAAAATGCGCCCCTCTTTGAGAAATAGAAAGCGATCGGCGAAGCGTAAGGCTAAATTTAGGTCGTGGATTGTTAGTAAAGCTGACTTTTGCTGGGAGATGACGGTTTCTCGAATTAAGCTCAGAATTTCGATTTGATTTTTGAGGTCTAAGGCGCTGGTGGGTTCGTCGAATAAGAGAATCTGGGGTTCTTGGACTAAGGCGCGGGCGATCGCCACTTTTTGTAATTCACCGCCGCTCAATTCACGCACCGATCGCAACATCAAAGGCTGCAAATTCAACAGAGAAATCGCCTGTTGCACCTTTTCTAAATCCGAGGGAGAAACATCGAAGCGAATATAAGGATGGCGACCGAGCAAAATCGCGTCAAATACCGTCATATCACCCACCTCAGTCCGTTGAGCGACATAAGCAAATGTTTGAGCCAGCTTTTGCCGAGAATAATGACGAATGGATTGATGATTGAGGCAAATCTTACCAGTTTGGGGTTGAAGGATACCATTGAGACATTTAAGTAAGGTTGTTTTCCCCACCCCATTCGGTCCGAGAATCGCTAAAACTTGACCCGATTTTAACTCAAATTGAATCTCTTTGAGTAGGCGAGTTTTGCGATAGCTGAAATTCAGATTTTCGATTGTCAAAACCATAAATAATTGAGGTTATATCATCCCACCAAAGCCTTGCCCAAAATTCCCCTGGGCATTCTACAATTAACCCCTCCCATAGCCCCGAATGAGTAAATAAATAAACAGGGGTGCGCCCGTAAATGCGGTGAGAATTGCCACTGGTAAAACTTGGGGAGAAAGAAGGGTTCGAGCGACAATATCTGAGACTAATAACAGATTAGCACCGGCGATCGCGGTGGCGGGGATGAGAAACCGCAAATCATCCCCAACTAAGCGCCGCATGGCATGAGGAGCGACTAATCCCACAAAACCAATCACCCCGACAAAGGAAACCATCAAAGCGGTGACCAGGGAGGCGATAATTAATCCCACCAGGCGCACTTGACTCACATTCACCCCCAAGCCAATGGCGGTTTCATCTCCTGCATCGATCGCATTATAATTCCAACGATTCAGCCAAAAATACAGTCCCGATAACCCTACCGCAACGGTCATAAATCCTAAATCTCGCCAGGTTGCTCGTCCTAAATCCCCAAAAGTCCAAAAGACCACTGCGGCGAGTTGCACGTCATCGGCCAAGTATTGTAAAAACATGGTTCCGGCGGAAAATAGGGAACTAATGGCTACGCCGACGAGAATCATCACTTCGGGGGAGGCTCGTTTATAGCGGGCGATCGCCAGTAACACTCCCGTAGCTACCAACGCTGCCAGAAACGCCGATACTGCTGTTGTTAAAGGATTATTAATCGTTATGCCTGTGGTATTGCTGACACTCACTTCTCCGGTGCCAAATACCACTATGGCTAAAGCGGCACCAAAGGCGGCTGCGTTGGCAATCCCCAGGGTGAAGGGGGAACCCAGGGGGTTGCGGAGAATACTCTGCATCGCCACCCCCGTCATCGCCAAGCCACTACCAACGGCGATCGCGGCTAAACTGCGGGGTAAGCGAATATTCCAGACAATTGTGGTGAGATTCCCCTGGGGATTTCCTAATAGCACTTGTATCAAATCAAGGGGAGCAATTTTAACCGATCCGGTGGCAATGGAAATTACGAAAAAAATTAGCACTAGCCCCAAGATCGAGCTAATTTTTTGATATTTTCGGCGAATATATTTTTGATAGTTGGGGTCAATTGTTGTTTTTGGGGACGGGATTGGTGAACGATTTTTGAGGCTGGGCATCAGGATTGCATCTCAACTTTACCGTAGTCTGTTTGATAAGATTCTTGCAGTTGCTCATACAGGGGTTGATCGACAAAAAATGAGAAGATTTCATCGGCTTTCTCAGCAAAATCTAAATCCTGGAATTGCTCAGGATAAAGCAACTGCCCAATAAAGTAGGAGTTGACTAAGATATTTTCTAGGTTGGCGTTGTAAAGGTTGTAAGGCCAGACTGCGTAAACTCTCCCCTGTTGCACGGCGCTTAGTTGTTGATAGCTGGGGTCGGTTCTGAGTTCATCCACGGCGGAGGGCGATGAGAATAAAGACGAGGAATCAACGAGGATAATATCTGGATCCCATTCGATAATTTTCTCTTTGTCAATGCTGGTGTATTCGGTACCGACTGAGGCGGCGGCACGTCGCGCATTGACAAATAATAAAGGAGGATAAGCGGGTTCGGTGGATTGAAAGTTTTGGGTTCCGCTTTTGGCAATTCCGCCAATAAAAACTGTGGGTTTTTCGCTGTCGGGGATATCGGCAGTGCGACGGTTTAAGTCGGCGATCGCGGTTTCAATATAGTCTTCTAATGCGGTGGCGCGATCGGGGACTCCCATGACTTCACCGATGAGATCGAAGGTTTCATACATGAGCGATCGCTCATTTCTTAAATTGCCATAATTTAGGGCAATAACCGGAATGCCGGTTTGTTGTTGCAGTTGTTCCACTTCTGTGGCTGAACTCGCCCCAACTTTAAAGATAACTTGGGGGTTAATGGCGATAATTTTTTCAGGATCATCTTTACCGCGAAACTCGCCGATTAAGGGCAGTTCACCCAATTGAGGATTCGCCATGCGATAGGGTCTGGGGTGCTTTTGCGCTCGTTGTTCCATCTCGTTATTATCGACCCCCACCACCCGATCTTGAACTTGTAAATAGGTTAAATATCGCAGCGCCCCCGAACCGGAAGCGACCACTCGTTCTAAGGGTTGGGGAATGGTTACCTCTCGCCCTAAAGCATCAGTAATGGTCAGAGTTGAGCGAGATTCATCATCTATTGTGGGCGGGGTGATAGTGGCGCTAGGATTACAGCCAATTAGGGGAACATTGACCGTAAAACCGAATAAAATGGCGATTAAAGTACGGTTGATTTTCATGGTTTGATGGTTTGTAGTGGAAGTTCTCCCTCCACTTTGATATTCTACTGAGTTTAGCGGTTACCTGCTTACGAGTTTTGTTCCGGTTGCTAGAACCTTTTTGTTGTCTGGATAATCTTTTCTGCCTAGCTTTTGGGGGTTTCAACTGGAGTGCTTTTACAGAGGTTTGGTATAGCCTAACTTGTTGAATTGGCACGAAAGACCATAGTCTCGGGCCAAGCACATCGCGATTAATATACACAGTTTTCCAATCTGTTTCTATGCCCCACCAAGGGATTTTAGCCTTCAAAAGCGGAACACTGCCCGTAGACGGCCCAGCCAGATAGCATCATTATCCCGGTCATCTCAGGCTTCTTTCCTTGCCCGTATCCGCCCAACCGTGTTGAGCATATAAAATAAATTTAGGATTTTCTGGAGTTTGGCTAAAATTCATCATATTTTCCTTAACGTTGCCCTGATTTCTAAACTAAAAGTTGTGTGATTCAAATGATTACAATTGATGACAGTTGGTATCACCGTCCCCCCGATGTTCCTGAAGATATTTCTGCCGGGGGGTTGTGATTCGCCTTGAGGAGAATGGCCTTTTTCTAGCCGTGGTGAGTGAAGGCAGACTTTCTAAATAGGTTCTGCCGAAAGGTCGTTTAGAAGCGGGAGAAACCCCAGAAATGGCGGCTTATCGAGAAGTGGCCGAAGAAGCGGGATTAACAGATTTAAAATTAATGGCCGATTTGGGCGATCGCCAGCGTTTAGATTATTCTAAAAAACGCTGGAAAAAAATTCACTATTTTTTGTTTATTACTGCTCAAATCGAAGGGAAACCCACCGATACAACTTATGAGTATCAACTAAGCTGTTACGCATTTAAACCGCCGATTCCATTGGCTGAACCCTTTGGTGAGCTGGGATCGAGACAGAAATTTAAAGGATTAACAGCTTACATTGGTTTGACCTCGAAAACTTGCCACCTTTTTTCTGGCCCGAACAACAAGAATTAGTTGAAAGTAATCGCGATCGCATCCGGGATTTAGCTTTAACCGATTCGGCTTTATCTCCTGATGGTAAAACCATGATTTTAGGAGATAATAATGGCTCGATTCATCGGCTAGATTTAAATTCAGAACTTAGGTTAGAAGATTTCAAAGTTTGTCATTCGACACCAGAAGTTTTGAATCCTAATTATTTTAAGATCGCCCCTGGTCTTGTCAAGGAAATTAACCGCCAATTTGAGACATAGAGCGGTGGTAAAGGCCGTTTTCTGTGCCAGAATCGCGCATTTTGTAGTTAATTTCCGGTTTAAGGGCAAGTAAGTCTCGCACTTGGTTGCGTAAATCCCTGAGGGGTTGACCTTGCCGTAAAGCGGTTTTTAAGTCAATTTGACCTGTTTCGTTGAGTAAGCAGGGACGCAATAAACCATCGGCCGAAAGGCGCATTCGGTTACAGCGATCGCAAAAACATTCTGACATCTGGGAAATAAAGCCTAGCGTCCCTTTTGCACCGGGAATTTGAAACACATCTGCCGGGCCATTTCCCGTTACCGTACCACTGTCTAAGCCCCAGCGATCGCGAATCCTTTGCCGTAATTCCTCTGACGGAATCCAAGCCCGATTTTGAAATAAACTGGCGTTACCAATGGGCATAAATTCAATAAAACGAACGTGCCAATGGCGGTCTAGGGTCAAAGCGGCTAAATCCAATACCTCGCCGTCATTTACTCCCGGAATAATAACTACATTTAACTTCAACGGGTTGAACCCCACTTCGTAAGCTTTCTGTATGCCCTTCCAGGTGTGCTGCCAGCGACTTTTACCCCGGTTGCCGATGATTTTATCAAAAGTTTCAGGATCGAGGGAGTCTAGGCTAATATTAATCCGCCGCAACCCGGCATCATACAACCCTTGGGCTTTGTCAGCCAGGAGATAGGCATTGGTTGTCATGGCAATATCCTGGGTTTCGCTGAATTGGGCAATATCCCGCACAATTTCTACCACATCGGGACGCAGTAAGGGTTCTCCTCCGGTGAGGCGAAATTTACGAAAGCCCAAGGGAATAAACACTTCTTGCAGCAAGACGCGGATTTCGTCGCGACTCAGTAAGCTGTGTCGCAAGATATACTCTAATTCTGTCCCCTCTGGCATACAGTATTGACAGCGAAAGTTACAGCGATCGATGAGGCTTATTCGCAAGTAATCTACTGGATTCATATATATAGCGGTTGGGGCTTCACACTTCTTTATACAGGATACAAATTTTGCGCGATCGCTGGAGTTTCCCATGTAAAATACGCATCTTTCTCAGGCATTTTTTACATCACCCTAACAGCCCAATTCTTCACCCACGGAAGGAACGGAATAAAAAATAGGAGTAGATTCTGTTTCTCGATCTTGTGCGGTTTCGATTTGCTGTAACAAGGTTTGGGCTAGTTCGTCATTTTGTTGGACGCGATCGCCCAAATAGGTTTTAATGTCTTCTATCAGTTCAGTCGAAAGGTTCATTTTTTGTTATTGTTTATTGGTTATTTGTTGTGGGGTATCACTTCTACTACTGATTGATGACACGCCCTAACGATCGGAAATTTAAATATTTTTGGGTTCTTCTGTCGCACCAACCTCAAAAATATCCCGTACCGGAATATTAAGCATTAGTTTTGACGCTGCTGCGATGTGATTTGGGACATGGATGAGGAAATTTGTAAGCACCTCCTCCACCTCATCATTGCTCATCGCAGATGGATTTTGACAAAATTCTACCCACTGTTTTAAATCGTCTATCCAATCCGTCATGTGAAAAACAATATCATGTTGTTCTTTTGCCGAATCATATTCGTTTAAATTGGATAAAACTTGGTGAAGACGCTGACGAATTTCTGATTTGTTTAATTCCATTATAAAAACGATAAAATTATTTTTCACTAGCTGAGAAATTCATAAATCGATAAAAGCCCGCCCGCGGATTGAAATCCGGGGCTAATGTAACAAAGTCCGTTTTCACGGACTCAGAAAATTAAGCATGAATGTACTGAAATCACCGACAAACTTCCTTCCACAACGGATGGGCTTTACCCAGGGCGCGAATTCTTTGTAATTCTCCCGTGAGTTGCTGTCGTCGAGAACGAGATAAACCAAATAAAATATTACGACTTTGATAAATTAGTGTCCCCAGCAGGAGGGCAAAACAAAAGCCTACACAAAACGAAGGAATCGGATCGAAGACAATACTGTAGCGCACCAAAGACCAAGTAAAATAATCAAAGCCAAGGCTAATTTCTTGGCGTAAGCCCCACAAGCCGTAAACCCCAAGGGTTAGCCAACAGATGGCGATAAACCGCCAACGACGTTGCAGCGAAACTTCATAAAGTCGCTGAAGTTGTTGTTCAAAGGTCGGATCGTCATCTGGCAAGGGAAACTGAGAATCGGAGGTCATGGTTTTTTGCTTAACCCAATCAGGCTAAAATACCCAAACGCGCTTATCCCTCATCGGTTGAGGTGGGTTCTGCGATCGCGTCAGCGTCAGAAGGCGCTTCTGTCGCCATAGCGGGCTTTAGGGTTTCGGTGCGGCTTCTCCACCAGGCTAACAAAGTGCTGGCTACAAAAATACTCGAATATGCCCCTAAAATAAAGCCGACAATTAACTCCAACGCAAAATATTTCAGCGTATCGCCCCCAAACAGGAAAATCGCCACCAAGGGGAGTAAAGTCGTGAGACTGGTATTAATCGATCGCCCGATGGTTTGATCGACAGCATCATTGACCACTTGATTAATCGATTCCCCGGTTTCAATGCTGGCGGTTTCGCGAATGCGGTCGTAAATAACCACCGTATCGTTAACCGAAAAGCCGATAATGGTCAAAAGAGCGACTAAGAACAAACTATCTGCTTCAAAACCCAAAGTTAAGCCTAAAACTGCGAAAACACCCACCGTAATAAAAGCATCATGAAATAATGCCAAGATCGCGAAAAGGGCGTAATCGAGTTTAAAACGAACGCTGAGATAGACCACAATGCCGAAAAACGACACAATCAGCGCCAGCAAACCCGCTACAAACAACTCTTGACCCACCGTGGGTCCCACCGTATCAATTTGTAGGGTACTGGTATCAATTGAACCAAATTCCGACGCGATCGCCTCTTGTAACTCTACCCGTTGATTCGGTCGCAGTTCCTTGGTTCGCAGGGCGATCGTATAATCATCAATAATTTGGACGCTGCTATTCTCTAACCCTTGAGTCTCTAAAATCGGCGCAACATCACTGGCGCGAATGGGTTCCTCGCATTGTCCCGACACCGAACAATCAATGGACACCTGAAGCCGCGTCCCCCCCACAAAATCCAACCCCGGACGCACCGGAGAACCGAATTGTGAGAACGACACAATCATCGCAATAACACTGGCAATAAGCGCGATCGCGGACACAATCCACCAAGTTTTGCGACGCTGAATGACATGAAGTTTAATCATTGACCCTCCTCTAAGACTTCACGCTTTGCGGAATATTCGGGCAGAATAACTCCGGTTTTTGGCGCACTCCTGGCACACCTAACACCGTTAACAGTAGCAAAGAGCGGCTACAAGTTAAGGCCGTAAACATACTCACCGCCACCCCAATTGCCAAAGTTAGGGCAAAGCCCTTAACCAAACCCGAACCGAGGAAAAACAACGCCCCGCAAGCGATCAGCGTCGTCACATTACTATCGAGAATGCTCGAAAACGCCCGATAAAAGCCCGATTCGACCGAACGATACAACGTCTTACCCGATCGCAACTCCTCCCGCGTCCGTTCAAAAATCAGCACATTGGCATCCACTGCCATCCCAATACTGAGGATAAACCCCGCAATTCCCGGTAACGTCAGAGTCACCCCAATCAAAGCATAAGCCGCCAGAGTTAGCAAAGTGTAAATCGTCAGGGCGATATCCGCCAGCAAGCCCGGTAAACGGTAATACACCCCCATAAACACAAAAACCAGCGCCAACCCGGAAGCCCCAGCAATAATACTGCGGTTGATGCTATTGCGGCCCAAGGTTGCCCCCACAGTACGATTTTCCACCACTCTCACCGGGAAAGGTAAAGCCCCCCCGCGCAACTGTACCGCCAGGTCATTGGCCGTTTCGCTGGTAAAATTGCCGCTAATGGTGGCGCGACCCCCCGCGATCCCCGTAGCCGCATATTCAGCATTAACAACGGGATAGCTAATCAATACATCATCCAGGAAAATGCCAATGGAACGACCCGTTCCTGCTAAATCTCTGGTTAAGTCAGCAAACTGACTGCCCCCTTCACCATCAAAAGCCACCGTCACTTCCCAACCGCTACCGCTTTGGGAGGGTTGATAGCCCGCCGTGGTTAGGCTTTTCCCGGTAATTTCCGGCGGGGCGAATAACTCCCCAATGGCAGCATTAGCGCGATCGAGTTCTGCTTGAACTTGCGCGATCGCCTCTGGGTCAGGATTCTCCCCTTGTCGCAGTTCTTCGAGGCGCAACCGGGCCAACTCCCGTTCTTCGATGCGTACTCGAAACTCGCCTTCTGTGCCTTGTTCTTGCTGGCGAAATTCTAACTGGGCTGTTCCCCCTAATACCCGTTCGGCTTGTTGTGGATCGCTGACTCCGGGTAACTGCACTAAAATCTTATCTGTTCCGGCAGTTTGGATGGTCGGTTCGGATACCCCTAAACCATCAATCCGATTGGCCAAAACCCGCTTGGTATCGCTGAGGTTTTCGGGAGTAATATTACGGACTTCTTCAGTGGGTTGTACCTCAATGGTGATTTGTGTGCCACCGCGTAAATCCAGACCCAAAGGAATGCGAATCTGAAACAATACGACCACTGACAACACGACCAGCACTAAAATTAAAGCAATAATCGAACGCTGTTTTTGCATTGCTTGATTTAATAATTAATTCAATAAGGTTTACGCAAAACGAAAGATGGCGAGATTGGCATTTTGTTACTGTTCCATCTTGCCATCGATACCGCCATCTTTGCTTTCGGTAAAATCGCGCTTAAATTCGCCCTTCTATTAATTTTTCTACCGCTTCTGCGATTTGGGGCGGTTGAATAATCGTCAGACGCTCTAACATTCCATTGTAAGGCGTAGGAATGTCTTGAGACGATAAACGCACCACCGGCGCGTCTAATTCATCAAAAAAGCGGTCGTTAATCGAAGCCACCAATTCTGCCCCAATTCCCCCGGTTTTCATACATTCTTCCACGATGAGAACGCGGTGAGTTTTGCGAATCGAAGCCCCAATGGTTTCAAAATCCATTGGCTTAAGAGAAATTAAATCGATGACTTCGGGGTCGTAGCCTTGCTTTTCGATGGTTTTCAGCGCTTGCATCACATGATGGCGCATCCGCGAATACGTCAAAATCGTGACATCTTTCCCCGGACGCACCACTTCAGCGCGGTCAAGCGGCACAATGTAATCGTGTTCCGGTAAATTTTCTTTGAGGTTGTACAGCAAAACGTGTTCAAAGAATAACACCGGATTGTCGTCGCGAATCGCAGCTTTGAGCAGACCCTTGGCATTGTAAGGAGTCGAACAAGCGACAATTTTTAAGCCCGGTACTGCCTGAAAGTAAGCCTCTAGCCGTTGGGAATGTTCTGCCCCTAGTTGTCGTCCGACACCCCCAGGCCCGCGAATTACCATCGGAATTGTAAAATTGCCGCCAGAGGTATAGCGCAGCATCCCGGCGTTATTGGCAATCTGGTTAAATGCCAGTAGTAAAAAGCCCATGTTCATCCCTTCGACAATGGGCCGCAAACCCGTCATGGCTGCACCCACAGCGAGTCCGGTAAAACTATTTTCCGCGATCGGAGTATCCAGCAGGCGCAAATCGCCATATTTTTTATACAGGTCTTTGGTGACTTTATACGAACCGCCATAATGACCTACATCTTCGCCTAAGACAAAAACGCGATTGTCTCTTGCCATTTCTTCATCTGTGGCTTGGCGCAAAGCGTTGAAGAAAAGAGTTTCTGCCATCTACAGATTTCCTAGTACCAATAAGGGGAGGGTTATGACATCCTACCATGTTAGTCATTTGTCATTGGTCATTTGTTATTGGTTGTTGGTTGTTGGACGGGGAAACCCCGCCCCTACAAGCCTACTGCCCAAAACACTGATGACTGATGACTGATGACTGATGACTGATGATTGCCCCCAGCAAAGCTACTCAACTGCCGAAGACCCAGCCGCACATTCCGGTTCGCCGTCGGTGATTTCGGGGATGTCAGGCGGGGTTTGGGCGGGTTCGTCAGTGGCACAGAGAAGGCGCTGGGTGCTGCCTTGGCCGCTGCCTTCATCGACAAAGACCAATGCCCCGAAGCTTTTGGTGTCTGCATTTTTGGCGGTGGCAGTAATATAGACGCGATCGCCCTCGACGGTATCAATCGTATAATTGAAGTTTTCGGTTTCTGGGTTAATCCCTAACCCTAAATCCTCAATCGCCGCTGCAAATTCCGATTCTTCGAGGAAATAGGCTTGTTGGGCGCGAGATAAAGCCCCCAGGTTATTGCGCGTTTCGTCTTCGGGAGAGGGCGTAACCGCTACCGGGGCATCCGCCACTTCAAAGGAACTCAAGAAAGCGTTGACTTCAGGCACATCGATTTCTTGTTCGGTGTCGTCGCTACCCGCTAAAACCTGGTAAATTCTGCTGTTTTCTTCATCAAACAAAATCAAGACTTTGAGCTTGCTGTTTTCGGTTTTGACCGTCAGTTCTTGACCGGGAACGTCGTTGCGCGTTACGTCTTCTTGATTTTCGATCGTACCGCCTTCTTGAGTCAGGGTTTCGATCAAGTCTTCAGTTAATGCTTCTGGGGATTCTTGTCCGGGGGGATAAGGAATCGCAATAACGCCATAAGAAATCGATTCTCCTTCATAACCCGCAAAAAATTGGTCGCCTTGGGGTTCGCCAGGAAATTTAACGTTGTAGCTTTTGTCTTCTGGGGTGTAAGCTACCCAATCTTCGGTAATCGCTTCGATTTGGGCAGCATTGTCGCCCCCGTTACCGTTACAGCTTCCTAAAACTAAGGAAGCCGAACAAAGCGCGATCGCGGTAGAAATTCGCCAAGATTTCACAGGTAATCAATGCCTCGATAAATGGTCAATTAGTTCTTTCTACGATATTAGACAAGAGGATTCCGCTTGCGTCTCTCTAAGACAATTTTAAAGGAAGACGAGGGCGATCGCCTGGGCTGAATCGTTAAGCTGTCATCGCCAAGATAGAATAAGATAGATAACTTAATATTTTGTATAGGAACGCGCCAGTTAATCCTAACTTGCTTGGCTTGAAATCGTTTCCATATTCTAAATTATCTTGTAGGCGGAACACAGGAGAAGGAATCGCGCATGGGTAGAGTAGTCGGCATCGACTTGGGGACAACGAATTCGGTTGTTGCTGTCATAGAAGGCGGTAAACCCGTTGTGATTGCCAATGCAGAAGGAACGCGAACCACTCCCTCGGTTGTCGGATTCAATAAAGATGGAGAATTGGTGGTCGGGCAAATGGCGCGGCGGCAAGCCGTCCTTAATCCCCAAAATACCTTTTATGCCATTAAACGCTTCGTGGGTCGCACTTATGCCGAATTAACCCCCGAATCCAAGCGGGTTGCTTATACGGTGCGGCGGGATAGTAATGGCAATGTCAAAATTCGCTGTCCGCGGCTGAAAAAAGATTTTGCCCCCGAAGAAGTGTCAGCGATGATTTTACGCAAACTCGCTGAAGATGCCGAACGCTACCTCGGCGAACCTGTAACCGGGGCGGTGATTACGGTTCCGGCTTATTTCAACGACTCCCAACGGCAAGCCACTAAGGACGCAGGGCGCATTGCGGGGTTAGAAGTGTTGCGGATTGTCAACGAACCCACGGCGGCTTCTCTGGCTTATGGCTTGGATCGCACCGAAAATGAAACCATTTTGGTATTTGACTTGGGAGGTGGAACCTTTGACGTTTCAATTCTCGAAGTCGGCGGCGGTGTCCTGGAAGTGTTGTCTACCAGTGGTGACACTCAGCTAGGGGGACAAGACTTTGACAAGCGGTTAGTAGACTGGATGGCCGATGCCTTTCTCGAAAAAGAAGGGGTGGATTTACGACGCGATCGCCAAGCCCTCCAACGCCTCACTGAAGCCGCCGAAAAAGCCAAAATCGAGCTTTCAGGAGTCAGTACCACTGAAATTAACCTCCCCTTCATCACTGCCACTCCCGAAGGCCCCAAACACATCGAAACTCGCCTGACTCGCGCCGAATTTGAAAGTATATGCGGCGATCTCGTTAGTCGTCTGCGCCGTCCCATTAAACGGGCCATTAAAGACGCGGGGTTGAGTCCCATTCAAATCGATGAAGTGGTTTTAGTCGGGGGTTCAACTCGGATTCCTCTGGTACAGGGTTTAGTCCGCAGTTTCATTGACAAAGAACCCAACCAAAATGTTAACCCCGATGAAGTGGTAGCCGTGGGTGCGGCTATTCAATCGGGTATCCTCGTCGGAGAAGTCAAAGATGTCTTACTCCTCGATGTAACCCCCTTATCCCTAGGGGTAGAAACCATTAGCGGCGTGACGAAAAAGCTGATTCCCCGCAACACGACTATTCCGGTGCGTCGTTCTGATATTTTCTCCACTTCGGAAAATAATCAAACCCTCGTCGAAATTCATGTGGTTCAAGGGGAACGGGAAATGGCCAAGGATAATAAATCCTTGGGACGCTTTAAACTTACAGGGATTCCCCCCGCCCCTAGGGGTATCCCCCAAGTCCAGGTTTCCTTTGATATTGATGCCAACGGCATTCTGCAAGTGACAGCCATGGATCGCACCACAGGTCGCGAACAAAGTGTGGTGATTCAAAACTCCTCAACCCTCACCGAATCCGAAGTGAGTACCATGATTCGCGAAGCCGAGGAATTTGCCCAAGAAGACCGTCAACGGCGCGAACGAGTCGAAAAACGCAATCGTTCTGTCGCCCTGATTGACCAAACCCAACGGCGTTTGCGGGAAGTGACCCTCGATTTTGGCAATCAGTTTGCTAGTTATTATCGTCGCCAAATTGAAGCCCTGATCGCGGATTTACGGCTGTATCTCGACCAAGACGACGAAAGAGGCATCGATCGCGCCCAAGCGGATTTACAGGATGCGCTCTACGAACTCAACCGGGAGATTCGCTTGCAGTTTGATGACGAAGATGATGACTTTTTCGGTTCGATTCGGCGCACCTTTACCGGGGAAAAAGAGCGCGATCGCTTTGCACCGCCACCACCGCCTACACCCCCCGCCCCCTCGCCTTATGATCCCTACGACTACGAAACCGACCGCTACAGTCGCCGCCGGGTAGAACGCAGTCCCAGTCCCGATCGCGGCGGGTCTAATAATCGTCGCAATTCTTCTCGCCGGGTCTACGAGTATGAAAATGATTGGGATGAAGAGGATGATGATTGGTTTTAATTCAGTCATCAGTCATCAGTTTTTTAGGCAGTAGGCTTTTTCAGTCATCAGTCATCAGTCATCAGTCATCAGTTTTTTAGGTAGTAGGCTTTTTCAGTCATCAGTCATCAGTAATCAGTCATCAGTTTTTGAGGCAGTGGGCAGTAGGCAGTGGGCAGTAGTTTTTGGGAAATCGGCAATTGGTAATTGATGGGTAGGGGCGCTCTTTTCCTCGTCCTTCGAGAGAGTGGGAAGAGGGGGAAGAAATTACCAATGACCAGTTACCAATTACCAATGAAAGGATTATGGCGACGACCAATAACCAATAACTAACAACAAATAACAAATAACTAACAACTAACAACTAACAACCAACAACAACTCATATCTCCTCTGATGCAAAACTTCCGTAATTACTACGAAATTTTAGAAGTTAATCGCGATGCCACTCCTGAAGAAATCAAACGGGCGTATCGCAAACTGGCCCGGCGTTATCATCCTGACTTGAATCCGGGGGATAAAACGGCGGAGGAGCAATTTAAGACGATTGGGGAAGCTTATGATGTGCTGTCCGATGAAAGCAAGCGATCGCAGTACGATCAATTTAGTCGCTTTTGGCAGCAAAATGGCTTTCGCAAAACCGCCAAGGCGCGATCGCGTTCTAATTCTGCTGTTGATTACAGCGAGTATCGCGATTTTGACCGCTTTGTCGATCAACTCCTGAATCGTAAAGGCGAACCCATACGACCAAAAGGGAAAAGCGTCCGGGTTGATAACACGGCCCAAGCTTATCGACCGGGAACTCGCAAGACCTATGCCGTCGGTAATGCGCCCCGCACGACGGTTAAACGGGAGCGTCCGAGGGATATTGAGGCTCGGCTGACTTTACCCCTAGAAAAGGCTTATATTGGCGGCAGAGAGCGCATTCGCTTAGAAGATGGGCGATCGCTGGAAGTGGAAATGCCCAACGGGATGATTGACGGTCAACGAGTGCGTCTCAAGGGTCAAGGCATTGAAGGGGGCGATCTTTATCTTAAGATTACGGTCGAACCCCACGCCATTTTTGAGTTACAAGGCAGTGATATTTTTTGCCGCGTTCCCCTGACTCCGAGTGAAGCGATTGTCGGGGGGGCAGTGGAAGTGCCGACGATTGACGGTTTAGTGCGAATTAATGTCCCGGCAGGAGTTAAGCCCGGTCAGCGTTTGCGCTTGGCCAATAAGGGCTTTCCCAAAGGAGAGGAACGGGGGGATCAATTGGTCGAAATCGCGATCGCGATCCCCCCGACGATTAGCGATGAGGAAAAGGAGTTATACGACAAGCTACGGGCGTTAGAGACGTTTAATCCTCGCAGTTCGTTGTATTGATTTTGTTGTTGGTTATTGGTTGTTGGTTGTTGGTT
>JBKHDX010000016.1:0-35891 GCA_046541115.1 Spirulinaceae cyanobacterium
AATTACCAATTACCAATTACCAATTACCAATTACCAATTACCAATTACCAATTAATACCAAATCCAGTTTGAATATAGCGTCTATCTTAATAACCTGCCCGCAGATTAAAAATCTGGGGAACCAATGTGGCAAAGTCCACTTTCGCGGACTAGATGAATGAGTTCGATGAGGTAATGTTTTCAAATGTAAACTTGATAATTTCAAAGATAGGAATGGTGGGCGATGCTACTCTTACTTACCTTTTTGCGTCTTGTAGATGTAAGTTTACCTTTGAAATGAAAAAGTTTATTGAGTTTCAACAAGAGAACGAAAAGACAAAATTTCATCAGCTTTTAAAGAAACTACAGAAGATTTCGGGATAATAATAGTATTGATGGATTCTCCTAAAGCATTAAAAACTTCCAAAACGTAGCCTTCCTCGCCTCCTGTGGGATGAGGAACAGTATCTATAAAAGTCGCAATGTCTCCTTTCTTGAGGGAATGTTCGGGAAAGTCTCGATTTAAAGCAACTCTTTGATATAGTTCAATCATGATTTCTTCTCTTTTCGGGGTTTTAATCTAGTAGGGTGGGCATTGTTCACCATTTCAGCTTAAGAAAACTTACAGCCAAATTGAGTAAAGATAACACCGATTTCCCACAACCCCAAAAATCAAATTCGATCGTTCCAGTAATTGGGTTTACGCTGCCAGTGCATCAGAGCAATGATTAAAAGTTTTTCTTCTGCTTGGATTTGATAAATAATACTATAAGGAAAACGACCCATGCGGCAAGATCGTGTATTTGCTGATAATAAAGACCAGGCTTGAGGAAACTGTTGGATACGCTCTAAAGTCCGCTCAAATTCATCTAAAAAAGTATCTCCCAAGTCAGGATTTATGTTGTCGTAGTAGCTAACTGTGTTATTTAACTCTAGTTGAGCGGCGGGATGAAAATCATAAATCATTTTTGATGTCTCATCCGCAACTCCTGAATTACCTCTGACCCAGAAATTGGTGTCACTCGATTTTCTTGAATCTCTAACACTCGTTTTTCGGCTTCTTCTGCCCAAGCTGCATTAATTTCATTTTGTTCTTCTGTATCCAGACTGTTTAATAACTGTTCTGCTAACATGACTCTTAAATGGGGAGACAAATTGATGGCAGCGCTAAAAATATCATCGTAAGTTGTATCAGTCATAAAAATTTGTGGATGAGGTACGCTTTCTTGGATTATAGTTTATTTAATTTTGAAGGTAGGACAAACCTGAAGATTATCTACCAGCAGAAGTGAGTAGGGCTGGCAAAGCTCCGACAAGAAGTTATGAATAACCAATAACCAACAACAAATAACTCATTATGATTGATGCAGGAAAACGCAATGTTTTAGGAGTTAATGTCAACGTCATTGACTACGAAGCGGCCGTTGAACGAATTATTCAAGGGGCAAAAAATCAACAAGGACTTTCGGTGTCGGCGTTGGCGGTGCATGGCGTGATGACGGGGGCGCTAGATGATACCCACCGTTACCGTCTCAACCATTTTGACTTAATTTGCCCGGATGGTCAGCCAGTGCGCTGGGCGCTGAATATGATGTATAAGGCTCAGTTGCGCGATCGCGTCTACGGGCCAAATTTGACCCTCTACACCGCCGAAAGAGCCGCCCAGGAAGGATTACCCATTTACCTCTATGGCAGTCGTTTGGAGGTTTTAACGGCGTTTTCCAAGAACTTGCGATCGCGCTACCCCAAACTCGAAATCGCCGGTTATCAACCCTCCCGTTTCCGCACCGTCACCCCGGAAGAAAAACAAGAAATCGTCGAGCAAATCCACAATAGCGGCGCAGCCATTACCTTTGTCGGTTTAGGTTGTCCTCGTCAAGAAGTCTGGGCCTATGAATACCGAGATGCCCTCTCAATGCCTCTGCTGGCGGTGGGTGCAGCTTTTGACTTTCATGCCGGACTCCTTGCCCAAGCCCCGAAATATATGCAAGACATGGGCTTAGAGTGGTTTTTCCGCCTCACCAAAGAGCCGAAACGCCTTTGGAAGCGCTATGTCCTACTCAACCCCCATTACGTTTGGCTGCTCAGTCAGCAAATGGCGGGGCTGCGGCGATTTGACCCAGAAACCGCCCGTGCGCCTCAAGGTGAGATTCTATACGGCTAGAGATTGCTATTCAACCGTCATCTTTGTAATAATTGGCTCAACCAACACTTGGCGAGTCGGAGTCAGAGTCACGCTAAATTTAGCAACTCGCTTTGGTTTTATGTTTTCGTTCCGCAATTGCGGTAAAGGGGTAGTGCTTACCAATTCTTCAGCGTTGGAGTCTGTGGCAGTATAATGTATCAGGATGCCTTCGCCATCTGTGGTGACTTGATAAACCAAGTTATCGGTAAATTCTACGCCATCTTGCCAATTTTCTGTGATATTTTGCTGAATCCGGGTCGCAATTTCGTCGAGCTTTTCAGAATTTTTAACTTCCCCGACTTGCTCGGTTTGTTCATTCTCATCAGCCACCAAACCACTCACATTGATTGTGGTTTGGGTGATTGCATATTCATCAATGTTAGTCAAAAAGGCATACTCAGCCACGGTTTCCGGTTTAGCTGATTTAAAGCAAAAATCAAAATAAGGTTTTGCCGCTTCCGCATCGGTATATTCTAAAACGCGAGCGAGATAACATTGACTCATCCCCCAACCCGGCAAATCTTCCGAAGTTTTAGCTTGTAACTCAATGGCTTGTTGGAGATTATTGCGGGATGCGGCGAGAAGGTCTTGAACCGCCGGACTTTCAAGCGTTTCCCCTTGACTCACTAAATTTTGAACCCGGAGGAGATCGACCCAGCCCATATCGCGCCGAATTCTCAACTGTAGGCGTTCGTGATTGGCGGTAGTCTGATTAATGAGGTCGCCTCCCACCAATAAGTAGTTTTTCGCTGCGGCTAATTGCTTTTCGTCCGTTGGATTTTTCAACGCTAAGGTTTTGCCATAACCGTGAAAAGCCGCAGGATTGCCCTTAATCATGCCTTTTTTGTAATGTTCGATCGCTTTATCGTATTCTTGGAGAGATTCATAAATGCGACCTTTGTACACGTTGACATTTTGAGAATTAGGATTAAAGCGTAAAGCTTCTTCGTATTTATCGAGGGCGATCGCCATGCGCCCTTTTCGATAATATTCAGTGCCTTGCAAAGCGTACAAATCCCCCAAGCGGGGTAAAGAACTATTAATGCCGCCAGCAACCAATAACAACGCAAAAGACATTCCAAAGGTAGCCTCAGCGTGATAAGAAGGCGGAATATTGAGGTTATTGAGGAAGTTTTTAACTTGTTCGTGACCTTTCTCAGTTAATGCTCCTTTAGCAACCACCGCTAACCCCGCCCCCTGAGCAACAGTGCCAAAGGTTTGTGCTAAATCGAATCCTTCACTAGAAAAAGCTCTGGCAGTGTTGACCATAAAGGTTGTAGCCCCTACCAAGCATAACCCACTCAACACATTCCAGGCCCAATCAAAGCGATCGCGGCGGTTTTTTTGTACCGGGGGAATCGGTGCTGCGAGATACCACCACCAAGCCGATGCTGAGGGTTGGATGCTTTGACGACAAGCGGCTAATTTGTCGTCCTCATTCAAACGGTCTTTATTGCTTTTGAGTTGGCTGTCTAGCGCAATTAATTTGGCACAAATTTCTGGGGACGCTTTGCTTTTTTCTACGGCGTTTTGGACTTCATCTCGGGCCAACATAATCCCCAAAACCTCAGCCATATTTGGCTTGTAGTTAGGGTCTTCCAATACACTCAAAGTCGTAGAATATTGCGCGATCGCGTCTTCGAGAGTTACGGCATCCGATGACTTTGCTAACACCATTGACTGAGTAGACTCCTGGCTAAAACAATTAGGACAATTTTAGCTGACTTCTTACCCTCAAATAAGTTACTTTATTGTAACTTCAACGGCTTTAGCTTAAACTTTAATCTTAGTAAGCGCCTTTACTTCCTAATACGACTTGTACCGTCTTCAACAAAATTTGAAAATCTAAGGCCAAAGACCAATTTTGAATATACGCCATATCTAAACGGAAAGCATATTCAAAATCGTTAATATCCGATCGCCCCGAAACCTGCCATAACCCGGTGATTCCCGGTAAAACGTTATGACGGACATAATGGTGAGGGGCGAAACCTTCGATATCTCGTAACGGTAAAGGCCGCGGCCCCACCAAACTCATTTCACCAATTAAAACATTAATCAACTGGGGCAACTCATCTAAACTGTAGCGCCGCAAAACTCGCCCCACTTTAGTAATGCGGGGGTCATTTTTCATCTTGAATAACACCCCACCTTTGATTTCATTTTTAGCTTCTAATTCTTTGAGCAATTGGTCGGCATTAATAACCATTGTGCGGAATTTCCAGACCTTAATATGGCGACCCCGTAAGCCCATGCGGGTTTGTTTAAAAAAAACAGGGCCGGGGGAATCCAACTTAATTAAAATTGCGATCGTAATCAAAATTGGACTCAGCACAATCATTAAACCTGTAGAAACAATCAAGTCAAAAATACGCTTTGTCCAAAAATCGCTGCCCACCAAAGCCGGGGGATGAAATTGAATAGTTAGTAAACCCCCAATCATTTCAATTTTTGGGGATTGGTGCGGTACTTCTAACCCAATCGGCAAAATTCGTAAGTGAATGCCAGCAGTTTTTAAACTCCAGTACAAAGCCATTGGGTCTTCAATAGATTGCCAAGAACAAACAAACACTTCCCCGACCCCTTGTTCGGCAATTTCTTGGACAATATGCGACCAGCGATCGCGGGTGTAGCGGTTAGACAAATCCAATTGACCGACGATTTTAAACTCTTTGTTGCTAATTAATTTGAGGGCAATTTGAGCAATCAGGCGATCCCGGGGAGTACCTACCAAATAAATCGGTCGCGAAATCGTGCCTTTTTGCCTTAGGGTCGTAATCACAGCTTCTGCTACCAAACGCCCCGTTACCACCAATAAAATGTTAAAAATCCAGGACAAAACAAAGGTCGAACGGGACAAAATCAAGCCTGGGTCTTCCAAATAAGCTAAAGCCAGGATAACGCATTGAGCTACCGTTAAATACTGGATTAACCGCGCAAAGCGACGGCGACTTTCTCTTTGGCTGTATAACCCAGCCGAAGCCAAAGTTACGACAGTGACCACCAAAATCGGGATTAGAAAACCCGGCGCATTCAAGTCTTCCCCTAAAAGTTGAAAATCCCCAACTGCTTGAAACCAAGGAACATTAAAAACAATCGTTTGCGCGATTTTCCAACTCAGAGCAATGAGGACAGTATCGAGGAGGATGAAAATCAAACTTCTCAACCAACCGATAATTGTGCCGCGACCCAAATTAAATGAACTTGGCGCTCGTTGATCTTGGTAATAAGAAGTTGAAGTCGATTCTTGGGAAGAAGTTGGGGAAGAGGGTTTGGGTTTAGGCATTGCTTTTTATTGCCTTTATTGGATTTCCATGCAGGCCAAAAGGGCAGCGATCTTGAGAGAGTGGCTTAAAATTGCTTTCAGCTTCTGTTGCTATGCTACGGGATGTCATGGTTATCTGAGTAACTTACACAACACTTAATTATAACTTTGCAATTAGAGCCGCAATTTCACGCAATATTCACACTCAGAAAAAAAAAGTGATGAACATAGATGCTTTGTTTCAATTTTGCCAGGCGATCGCCCTAAACGCCACTCACATGAACAACAATCTCCCGTTGATGGGGATAAGCCCGATGTTCCCACAAATAAATCCCTTGCCAAGTTCCTAAAACCAAACGATGATTGGCCACCGGAATTTGCTCGGAAGTATGAGTCAAAGCCGAACGAATATGAGCGGGCATATCATCGGGGCCTTCTGTATCGTGAATATACGAGCGACTTTCCGGGACTAAATCGGCGAAAAAGCTAGATAAGTCTTTCAAAACATCCGGGTCAGCATTTTCTTGGATAATCAGCGAAGCCGAGGTATGACGGACAAATACAGTACACAATCCGGTACTAATGCCAGAAGCGGCCACCACATCGCGGACTTGATGGGTAATTTTGTGTAGAGATTTCGCTTGGGTTTTAACTTTGAGGGTGTCTTGATGGTGTTGAGTCATAAGGTTAGAGAATAACATAGCCAATAGCATTTTATGGGGTTCGCAGCGTGCAATGCACTCTCCCTGACTCAGCCCCAAAAAAAGACGCAACCTTTGACAAGCTGCGTCTCAATCCACTCTAAGTTGTTGTTATTCCCCAAACCGATGTCGATTATTGCGGGAAACGGTAGCCGACACCCGCTTGCATGGTGAAAGAATCGGCGGGGCTGTCGCGATAAGCATTAATGCCCCATTTGCCATCACCGTAGACCACGACATCGCCAAAGTTGGCTTCACCGCCGACAACAACCAACGGTGCATCTTCATTACCCATGGGTGTCGGTTCACCATTATCTTCGACAAAAGAGTAACCGCCACCGACATAAACATTAGCTCGGTTGGTAATCGGTACGTCGTAGGAAACCATGGGCATAATGGCGCTGGTTTCGCCACTGTACAACACTGCTCCTCTGACAGAAACGGGAGTATTGGGAACAGCAAAGCGACCTTGTAAGTTCCCGCCTAAGTTCGCGGCATCGCCGGTTTGACCGCCATTGGTCACGCCAGCCGCCACACCAGCCCCTACATAGTTTGCGTTCATACCTCGTTGTTCGACTTCGACTTGATAGGGATTAGCCGAGGCGATTCCTGCCGATAAAATTGCGGCGGATACAGCAGAAAGTACGATGGTTGATTTGAGAATGTTCATGATTTTTTATCCTTAATAGCCAGGTAAGTAAGCGCTCTTATTGTTGTTGTTCTCTAGGTCGTTTGTGGAGGGATGAAAGTTCCCGCAAAACTATTTTTTCTTCGAGTAAACTAACAGCAACTTCTCCAAAGTTTCTCAGAGACTTAAGTTCGGAGATGACGCGATCGCCTTTAGTTTTCAAGGCTTAAAACGATCCGTTACGCTTTCTATGACCTCAAAGCAGGATAAAGGTTTCCTGTTTTGCTCAAGAGTGGACTCTTTTCAAACTGTCACGCGATTAATTTAAATTGCAGGAAAGATAAATACAGTTCCCTCGTCCAAAAATTGTTCGCTGTCGGTGGACGAGGGGTGATTCCTATTTATTATTTGTTGGGTTTCGGGTTTCAACCCCACCCACGGCTTTATCGATTAAGTGCCACTGGCATAAAACTGGCGGCCTTGAGGTGTGGCTAATTGGGTATAACCGGCTTCGATGAGGGCGCGATCGCGAATGCGACAAGAATCGCACAAACCACAAGGTTGCTCGCCCCCTTGATAACAAGACCAAGTAAGCTCAACTGGCACGTTAAGGGCGATCGCCCGCTCGACAATGGCTTTTTTGGTATCTTTAACTAACGGAGCGACTAAGCGGGGGGCATGACCTTCTAAACCGGCTTTAGAAGAAAGATTAGCCAGGGCTTGGTAAGCGGCGAGATACTCTGGACGACAATCGGGATAACCGGAATAATCTACAGCGTTAATGCCTAAGTAAATGGCTTCGGCATTTTGGGCTTCGGCTAAAGACAGGGCGATCGCGATAAAAACGGTATTGCGTCCCGGTACATAGGTTGAAGGAATAATATCGGGATTTACGCCAGTTTGGGGAATATGAGCATCGCGATCGGTCAGAGACGATCCGCCCCATTGGGCCAAGTTAATATCAACAATATGATGCTGTGTAATGCCAAGATGAGCCGCTACTTGTTGCGCTGCGCTCAATTCTCGCTCGTGGCGCTGGCCGTAACGAAAAGAAAGGGCGATCGCATCGTAACCTTCAGAAATCGCGATCGCCGCAGATGTGGCGGAATCAAGTCCCCCAGACAGTAAAACAACGGCTTTGGGTTGAGTCATAAATTCTTCGTGAAGCTACTTTTTATTCTAGGATCCCTCAACCGCCAAAAGCTTTGGACTTAACTCAAATAATTTGGGAAGACCGAAGCCAAGAATGTGTTGAGCAAGGAGTTTACCACCGTTAACGCCACCGACCCCAGAATGGCACTCCAAAAGCCCCACTTCAAGCGAAATCCATCCACCAACCAAGCGGCTAAACCAAAAATAATAGGGTTGATGAGCAACAAAAACAAGCCAAAGGTAAAAATGGTTATGGGTAATGTGAAAATTACCAACAGTGGCTTACCAATGGCATTCAATACCCCAAACACTAATCCTGCAACAATGGCTTTGCCAGTGCTATCGACTTCAATCCCCAGGGGAAGCCGCGAAATGATCAACAAACTCGCCGCAGTCACCAAACAGGTAATTAAAAAAGGAATCATAATCGATCCACTCCCTAACTTAACGATGCGCTCAATTTTAATATAACGCCGTTAAATTTTGGGTAATGGCGGGATGGACGCAACTGGACTCGAACCAGTGACCCCCACGATGTCAACGTGGTACTCTAACCAACTGAGCTATGCGTCCTTGTTTCACAGTTTACTAATATAGCACAATATTTTGTACAGAAGCAAGGGTTGAAAAAAAGTTCTCAAATTAATCGCGATCGCGCAATATTTTTTGCAAATCCCGGATCGGTCGGGGAAAGGGTTTGCTACAATAGCTTGGGTCATTCAGCCTATTACCCTTAAATTTTAAGAGATTGAGTCAATCCGTTAATCTTCCAGAACAAGGTCAAAGCATAGACACCCTTGCTCAAGAACTGGCCGCTATTCAGCAAACCAGTTCCAAACGTATTGCGATCCTAGGGTCGCGTCACGTTCCGATTACTCATCAAAAACTGATCGAAATGATGAGTTATGCCCTCGTCCTGGGGGGAAATCGGTTAACCACATCCGGAGCAACGGGAACGAATTTCGCCGCTATTCGAGGAGCAATGCGGGCCGACCCGAACTTGCTGACAGTGATTTTACCTCAAAGTTTAGAGCGTCAACCCAGAGAATCTCGCGACCAACTCGAACACGTTTTACATTTAGTCGAAAATTCCGACAACGATCATTTATCGTTAGGAGAAGCGAGTGCGTTGTGCAATCGCGAGATTGTTTCTCGGTGTCAACAACTGATTTGTTTCGCGTTTCACGACAGCACCACCTTACTCAAAACCTGCGAGGAAGCTGAAGAATTAGGTAAACTTGTTACTCTGTTTTACTTCGACTAAAATCTTCAAGCATGAATATTTCTGTCAACGCCATTCTGCTAGATTCTTTAGCAGGAGCAATTGCTTTAGTTTATGTGCCTTTTTTAGTAGTCGGCTACGGACGCGCTCAAATTGGCTACGATGCGAGCGCCCCCAGAGCCATGTTTGATAAGCTTCCCCCCTACGCTCAACGAGCAACTTGGGCCCATCAAAATGCCTTTGAAGCTCTGATTATTTATGGGTTTGCGGCGTTGAGTGCTTATGTTACTCAGGTGGATTCAGTGTGGGCAGTGGCCGCCGCGATCGCCTTTTTGGTAGCTCGGTTGCTGTATTCTGTGTTTTATATTGCTAACATTCCTTTGGCACGATCGCTGATGTTTGCCATCGGCTCATTGTGTAACATAACTTTATTCGCTCTGAGCGTTTTAAACCTACAATAAAGTTGTTATTTTCCTTGACTTATGGCTTCGACCTACTCCTTTGATATTGTTAACGATTTTGACCACCAAGAAATGGTGAATGCTGTCGATCAAACCATGCGAGAGGTAAAAAATCGCTACGATCTCAAAAATACTGATAGTAATGTCGAATTACAAGAAAACACAATTACCATCCGCACCGACAGCGAGTTTACCCTCGAAACAATCCAAGACATCCTTCGCACCAAAGCTGCAAAACGGGGTTTATCCCAAAAAGTCTTTGATTATGGCAAAGTCGAATCTGCCAGTGGTAATCGCGTGCGTCAAGAAATCACCCTAAAACAAGGGATTGAGAAAGAAATTGCTAAAAAAATTAGCAAAAGCATTCGCGATAATTTCAAGAAAACTCAAGCTTCGATTCAAGGTGATGCGGTGCGGGTTTCGAGTAAATCTAAAGATGATTTACAAGAAGCCATGGAATTAATTAAACAAGAAGATTTCCCCATTCCTTTGCAATTTACGAATTATCGTTAAATTGGCAATTTTTTAAGAGTTTAACCTCGGTTTCCCCTGAAGCCGGGGTTATGATTTATAGCGTGTTTAGAAATTCGACCGCTTATAATTTTTGTAGTTGCGGTTGAAATCATTTATGCTGAAACGCCAAACAGAAGGGTTAGTGGCTTGTCCTTCTTGCCAAAAAATCGTTAAAGTTACTGACAAAAAATGTCCCCACTGCGATCGCCAACAACCGGCAATATGGGGCTATGCTCGGAGTATTCGCCAACTCGGGCCCGATTATGGCTTTATTCCCGTGGTAATGTGGGGTTGTGGTATTTTATATATCACCGCCCTTTTGCTTGATATTGGAGGAATACGAGGCTCTGGCTTAGATTTACTCGCCCCTAGCGGTCGTAGCTTGTTCTTTCTCGGTTCTACCGGGTCATTGCCGGTTTATGAGGTGGGACGCTGGTGGACGGTGTTGAGTGCGGGGTGGCTCCATGGCAGTTTGCTCCATATTGCTTTTAACTTACTCTGGATTCGCGATTTAGCCCCGGCTGTAGCGCGTTTTTATGGGGGAGCGCGTTTAATTATTATTTATACCGCAGCTACGATTGTGGGTTCGTTGTTTAGCAGCACCGCCGGGCAATACCTCGACGCTTTACCGGATGTCTTTCAAGGAGCAACGCTTTCGGTGGGGGCTTCTGGGGCGATTTTCGGTTTGTTTGGGGCGATGGTGACTTATGGCCAGCGTCTCAAAAATAACGCGATCGCGCAACGGGCTTGGACGTATGCGATTGTTTTGTTTGTGTTTGGCGTAATTATGCCCAATGTGGATAATTGGGGGCATTTAGGGGGCTTTGTCGGCGGTTATGTTGTCACGAAATTACCCAGTTTTGACCCCCTGAAAAAAGAAGGGCATCATCATCTCCTCCTCGCGATCGCTTGTTTGCTCGCAACAGTTTTATCCATTGTGGCTTCGGTTGTTCAAGGGTTGTTTTTAGGCATTTTGTGGACTTAAATAATTTCCGCGAGACGATGGTGAATATTGGGAAAAGAAGCCACGGTTTCCGGTAAATTTTGCCAATCAAATGCCGTGAGTTGATGTTTCAAAGATATTGCATAATCAAATAAAACTTGACATTGATATTCAATGGCCCAGTCGTATAAACGCTGACTAAATGCAGTTACACTGCGTCGCGTTAACGTAAAGCGAATTTCTTGCCATTCCGATCCCTCAACTTGTCTTAATTTTTGTAGCAATTCAGACCAACGGGCCAGAGTGTCAGCATTAGGTTTAAGGGGGGCGATCGCGCACTCAGAAGCCCTAGCTAAATGAGGGGAAGTTAGGGGTAATAATTCGGCTAAAGCCTGGACGAATTGTTGATAATCTAAAGGTTTATCTAAGAATCCTTGACAATAATTTGCGACCAAAGCTTTATCGCGATCGCGAGTCGAAGCCGTAATCATAATAATCGGAATGTCGCAACATTGTGGCTGCTGTTTGAGGACTTTAGCCACATCTAAGCCCGTCATTTCCGACATCCACAAATCTAAAAGAATAATATCTGGTTGCTGCGCGATCGCCATCTGAATTGCCTCTTTACCCGAATTGGTCGTTAACAATTGATGTTGCGTATCAGCAAAATATTCCGAGATTGTATGCAGATTGGATGGTACATCATCAACGACTAAAATTTTGTTTTTTTCAAACTGGCTGAGATGAGTTACAGTCTGCGATGGGGGAAAAGGAGGAAGAAACGAAGACGCGATCGCTACTTCTGTAAAAATAAACTTAAATATACTGCCACGATCGACCTCACTTTCTAACTCAATTCTACCCCCTAAAATCTCTGTCAAGCGCTTAGTAATTGATAATCCTAATCCCGTTCCACCGTACTTAGGGCTTTGGTTTTTACTTTGCACAAACGCCTCAAAAATCGCTTCTTGTTGGTCGGGACAAATGCCAATTCCTGTATCTTCTACTGCAATGGTTAAAGTAATTGTTTCTGGGGTTGAAGATCGAGCAGTTACTGTTACTTTCACAAAACCAGATTCAGTAAATTTCAACCCATTTCCAATAGCATTAAACAGAATTTGACGCAAACGTACCGCATCAAAAATAATACCTACCGGAACCGAATCATCTACTTCAACGATAATATTAACTCCCTTACCTTCTGCCTGATACCAAAAAATTTGCTGAATTTCTTGTAGAAAAGGACGGAGATTAAGGGGTTGCCATTGTAACTGAATTTTACCAGCTTCAATTTTAGATAAATCCAGAATATCATTAATTAAAACCAATAAATTCTTACCATTACTCGCAATAATATTTAAATACTTTTGTGCTGGGTCATGATGAATTAAGTTTTTGAGTAAGTCGCTAAAACCTAAAATAGCATTCATAGGAGTCCGAATTTCATGACTCATATTAGCTAAAAATCGGCTTTTAGTATGATTAGCAACTTCAGCTTTTTCTTTCGCTTGTTTCAGGGCAATATTAGCCGTCATCAAATCGGCAGTTCGCTCTTGTACCCGTTGTTCGAGTTCATCGTAAGCTTGACGTAAAGCTGCTTCTGCGGTTTGTTTTTCTTGGATTTCTTGCTGTAACTGTATATTAATAGCTTCGAGTTCTTCGGGACTTCTCAGCGCTAAAAAACGGGGTAAAAGTATCGCCAATTCAAAAGCAGTATAACAAGAAATTAAAGCGGTTGCTGCTCCTTCAAATCCTGATAACCAATAAGCCGGATGCCACAACGTCCAAACATCTAATAAATGGCCGAAACCACAACTTAAAATAAACGCACTAAAAAGAATAAAAACATGATGAAAGGGAGTGTCTTGGCGTTGTAAAACATAATAAACTAAAATGACAGGAATCGAAAAATAAGCGATCGCGGTAAAGGCATCCCCCAGAACGTGCAGCCAAATTAGCGGAGTTTCCCAAAGATAGCAACTGCCATGGGGCATATAATAATCGGGAGACAAAAGATTTTGTAGCCAAGTCATAGTCAGTATTTTTATAAAAGAACCGATCTTTAAACTTTTTTACCAACGGGTCAAGTTAGAGTCATATTGCGATCGTAATTCTTTTATTATATCTGTGGCTACCCCATTATCAACCGAGCTTGCTTAATCCCCACCCTCAACAGGTAGGGATAACTGAACTATGCCGTTTTGAAAAAGCGAATAATTTCGCGAACGTGACCTAAAAATTGGCTATCTTCTGTCAGTTGTGAAATTGATTGTTGAGCTTCACGAGCAATTTTTTGATGGGCAAGATTGTTATTAGCTCGATCTTGGTCTAGTTGTGCCTGTAATGTTGCTAGATTCTCTCGTTGTTTGGTCATATCTCTTGTTATTGTCGCGACCCAAGAATGGGGTTCATGGGGGTCTAGTTTTTCTTCAATTTGTTGTACCATTGCTGTTACCATTTCTAAGCGATAGCGTAAGTCTAAAACATCTTCGCGGGGATATTTAATTTCGCGACGAATTGCCGTTAAGCGGGCGGCTAAATATTGATAAGCTCGAAACGCAGGGCGTAAAAATGTTAATAATAAAGTGGCGGCTGAACTAACATAACCCACCGCACTAATTCCCGCGATCGCCAAACTATACAAACCTAGAGCAGAAAGGAAATGCAGCGCGATCGCTAACAGTAAAGACCACCGGGCTACTTTCTGAGCATAACGCACTTGTTTATCTTCGACGGGTATGCCTTTTTCTAAAGATTGTTCGGCTTCTGCGATCGCGGTTTTTGCTTCAAAATAAACATTCCAAGGAACGGTTACTATCGTCAGTAACCACCAAAAACTTGCCACCCCAATCAACCAATCTACAATATTTCCCGAAGGAATATGCAGCCATTGTAATAAGCCAAAAAAGAGTAAGGTTAAGAGACCTAAACCGAAACTATAAAGGGTATAATTCCACATCAATATTTTTACCTTTTGTAATGAGTGTTGCTTTCAATCGTTAAAGATAGTTAGAAAAATGGTTGTTGTGATGTGCTACTCCTGGAATTGACACCCTTTACAGTTATCAGTTATCAGTTATCAGTCATCAGTCATCAGTTTTTGAGGCAGGAGAGCAACAATTTAGGTTGCAAATAACTAACAACCAATAACAAAAATTCTGCTTAGAATATGACAGATGAAGAAACTGTCACACTGCAATCAGAAAATCGCGTCAGGGAAAAAACCCCAACGCGATCGCAACAATAAACGTTATAAATTCAAATTACAGAGCGGCACCCGATTTCGGTTCGCTACCCGAATCCGTTACGCAATTACGAAGGAAAGTAATTTGTTGTTCAAACTCCATCGATTCTAAAGCGGCCAAGAGTTGACGACCTTCTTCAGGGAGTTCATAATCTTCGGGCATGGGAATAATGATTTCTTTTTCCATCCCTTGAGCCAGGCGATACCAGAATAACAGTTTAGTATTGTCACTCAGAGAACCGTATTCGCGAGAAATTAAAGTATCGCTACCTTTGAGAAGATTGCGTTGAACTTCGAGTTGTTCTTGGTGAGAAAGGGCTTTAACTTGCTCGTATAAACCGCCAGCGATTTCGGGTTCTGCGGTTCCCGGTGCGGCGGGTGTAATCCGATCGCCCATTTCAGTATAGACATACCATAATAGGGCGAGTTGATCGTCGATTTTTAAACTCTTAAATCTTTCAACGGATTTATTAGTATCCATGCGTAAATTAGCAAAAGTCATATAGTTTTCTCCTGTTATGAGCTACATCTGCTCGAGCATCAATGTCATATCTTGAGATCGAGCTTTATCAAATTTGTTATGTATGAATTGCAGTAGAAATATAAACAAAGTTATATCTCTAACTGTCTTAAGATTAGCTGCGATCGCATCCCGACTACACCTACATAAAGTTAGAGATTGCGAAATTGCCTCTCTATATTAAGTTTTATAAAGCTTGCGATCGCCCCCCATTCAAACCGGGAGATTGATTGTCCAAAAATCTATCCCAAGGTAGAGAAAAAAACCTTGACAAAATCCACAAAATTCCCACTTTCAAGAGACGATTCTAAAATCACCTGGCCTTAACCTGAAAGTAAGCTGTTACGCATTTAAACCGCCGATTTCATTGGCTGAACCCTTTGGTGAGCTTGGATCGAGACAGAACTTTAAAGGATTAACAGCTTAGCATCCCCAAGAATAAGATACACAGTTCTGGGTTAATAACAAATATTTTGAAGAATTCGGAGAATAATATATATTTATGAAACGCCTTTTAAGTTTACTCAGTTTACTCGGTGTTGTTGCAGTTCCAAGCGCCGCGATCGCAGAAGGAATGAATCAACCACAAACACAAATGCGTACTCCTAACGCCGATCCGAGCTACGAAACCAATTACTATCGCTATTACGAAAGCATCCCTCAAACCACCCTTTCTTATGTGGAACCCACTTCAGGGGATGTCCAAATTCGCCTCAACAATATGACGAATAGTGCTATTAGTTATCAAGTGGTTGGCGATACGAGAGAGATTAAGTTAGAACCCGGCAGTGAGGTCATGTTAGACGATATCGAAACCCCGGTTAGTGTCTTTGTTTATCGCGAAGATAACGGCTTAATTCAAGCCACCGCCACCTCCCCCGAACCCGGAATGCTGAATGTAGACTTAGACGAAACCGAAATCTTCCAAGCGGCAGATTTATCGATTCGCATTAGTCCCGAAGGCGCAGTTTACGTCCGCTAAAAACAAGTTTTGGATAATAAATTTAGGTGGGATTGACCCGCCTCTTTTTGTTGTTGGTTGTTGGTTGTTAGTTGTTGGTAATTGGTAATTGGTAATTGGTAATTGTTAAGAATTAGTCATACTTTCCGGGCGCACCCATTCATCAAACTGTTCTCCGGTGAGCATCCCTGACTCAATGCAAGCTTGGCGGAGAGTTTTGCCCTCAGTGTAGGCTTTTTTCGCCACCTTAGCGGCATTATCGTAGCCAATATGGGGATTTAGCGCCGTGACCAGCATCAGAGAATTATTGAGAAACTGCTCGATTTGCGGGCGATTGGCTTCTAAACCAACCACGAGATAATCCGTAAACGCGCCACAAGCATCAGACAACAAGCGAATGGAGTTGAGTAAATTAAAAATCATCATCGGTTTGAAGACATTTAACTCAAAATTGCCCTGCGTCCCCGCAAAGCCAATCGCCGCATCATTGCCCAAAACCTGAACGCAGACCATCGTCATCGCTTCGCATTGGGTCGGGTTGACTTTTCCCGGCATAATCGACGAACCGGGTTCATTAGCCGGAAGTTTCAGTTCCCCCAAACCGCAACGGGGGCCAGACCCCAACCAGCGCAAATCGTTGGCAATTTTCATCAGGGAACAAGCCAGGGTTTTGAGCGTACCACTGGCCATGACTATGGCATCATGGGCGGCCAGGGCAGCAAATTTATTCTCGGCGCTGACAAAGGGAAGCCCGGTAAAATCGGCAATTTGGGCGGCAACGCGATCGCTAAATTCCGGGTGAGCATTCAAACCCGTCCCTACCGCCGTTCCCCCAATGGCTAATTCGTACAAATCCGGCAACACTCGCTGAATACAAGCCAGATTTTTATCCAACTGGGCCACATAACCAGAAAATTCTTGCCCCAAGGTCAACGGGACGGCATCCATCAGATGAGTGCGGCCAATTTTGACAATATCTTGAAACGCTTTCTGTTTGCTTTCTAGGGCGTTGCGAAGTTGAGTTACCATCGGCAGCAATTTGTGATGAATTTGCTCGACGGCGGCAACGTGCATGGCGGTGGGAAAGGTATCGTTAGACGATTGGGACATATTGACATGATCGTTGGGGTGAATGGGGGTTTTGCTGCCCATTTCACCGCCAGCAATCTCGATGGCACGATTAGCGATAACTTCGTTGGCGTTCATATTGGTTTGCGTACCGCTTCCGGTTTGCCAAATCCGCAACGGGAAGTGATCGTTGAGTTTGCCTGCAATGACTTCTTCTGCGGCTTGGACAATGAGTTGGGCTTTGTCGGGGGGGAGTTTGCCGAGGTCGCAATTAACCCTAGCGGCGGCTTTTTTGAGGAGACCAAAGGCGCGGATTAACTCTGGGGGCATGGTATCGTCGCCAATATCAAAGTATAAGAGCGATCGCTGGGTTTGTGCGCCCCAATAGCGATCGCCCTCGACCGCGATCGCGCCCATACTATCAGTTTCTGTGCGGGTGGTCATTTTCAGTTATCAGTTATCAGTTATCAGTCATCAGCACTATCATAGTTGACTGGTTGTTGGTTGTTGGTTGTTGGTTATTGGTTATTGGTTATTGGTTATTGGTTATTGGACGGGGAAACCCCGCCCCTACACACCGATTGCCGATTGCCCAAAAACTACTGCCCACTGCCCCTTAGAAGCTGATGACTCTCCAGAAACTTAAATTGACCTTTTCGGCGCTGTAATGCAGTCTATCTATAGCTTTGAGCTAATTTTTAAGGGCAACTCTAAGACTAAGTTTCTGACTGCCTTTCTGGGGAACAACACCTCCCGCAATACAAGAAAAACAAACAACAAACAACAAACAACAAAAAACCAGTCAATCATTGGAAAAACGTTCCACTTAGATGCTAATTACTGACATTCGGTGGATCGATGCGATTGGCGATCGCGGCCACCACTACAATCGGCAGTCCAATGGCCAAACAAATCAGCCATTGATTCAAATTCAACGGGGAAGTGGCAAACAAGCGATTCATCACGCCCCATTGACTGAAGATAACCTGCAACACAATCGTTGCACCAATTCCCACCCAAATCATCGGTACAGACGCAACGCGATCGACGCGGCCGCGTAATTTCCCCCACAAAGTCAGCCCGATTTGACTCAAACTGAGCAAGTAGAAAATCCGTCCGGCTACTAAAGCTTGAATTGCCATAGTTCGGGCGAGATCGATGTTTTCCGTAGTCGTGCGAATCCACTCAAAAACGCCAAAAATCACAATCCAATTAAACAGCGAAATCAGCAAAATGCGTTTAATTAAACTGCCATTGAGTAGCGGTTGATTGGGCGATAAGGGCGGTTGTTGCATGACATCATTGGCTTTGGGTTCAAAGGCCAAAGGAACCGTCATGGCAATGGAGTTCACCATATTCAGCCACAACACTTGTAGAGATAGAATCGGTAAAAATTCGGCCCGGCCGAGTAATACACTAATAAAAATCGTCATCGACTCGCCACCATTGACAGGCAGAATAAACGCGATCGCTTTCATTAAGTTGCGATAAACTGTGCGTCCTTCTTCCACCGCCGCTTCAATCGAAGCAAAGTTATCATCGGTGAGAATCATATCCGCCGCTTCTTTAGCCACTTCGGTTCCCGCTTTCCCCATAGCGATACCGATATCTGCGCTTTTGAGCGCCGGAGCATCATTTACCCCATCCCCCGTCATCGCGACGATATCGCCTTTCGATTGTAAGGCTTCGACGAGGCGCAGTTTTTGTTCGGGAGCGACGCGAGCAAACACAACCCCATCTTCTACTGCATTGGCTAACTTTGCTTCGTCCATTTCGGCCAGTTCTTGACCCGTAAACGCGATCGCCTCTCCCTCGCGTTTTAAGCGCATTTGCAGGGCGATCGCCTTCGCTGTGACTTTATGATCCCCTGTAATCATTTTGACGCGGATTCCGGCGTTTTTACAGGCTTCTACGGCTTTAATCGCTTCTTGGCGCGGCGGATCGATCATGCCCTGCAAGCCCAAAAATTGAAACCCGCTATTAATATCTTCTGGCTCAATGGCGTTTTGAGTAACAGTTTTGCGGGCTAAAGCCAAAACGCGCAAACCTTCTGCGGCCATGGTTTCTGCGGTTTCGTGGATTTGCTCGGCGTTGAGAGATTGAGGGCGATAATCTCCATCTAGCACCGCCTCGCACCGAGATAACACCGCTTCGACTGAACCCTTGAGATAAACCACCTTTTCCCCTTGCTGTTTATCTTCGTGCAAGGTTGCCATATATTGATGCTCGGATTCAAAGGGAATGGTATCTAAGCGGGGTTGCTTTTCTTCTAGATCGTTCGCCCAAAATCCGGCTTTGCGAGCGACGGTAATTAATGCGCCTTCGGTGGGGTCTCCGACAACTTTCCAGGTGTTTTCCTGTTGGTCTACATGGGAGTCATTACACAGTAAACCTGCAATCAGACAATCTTTGAGAACAGGGGTTTCTTCAACTTTAACGGTTTGTTCGTCTTGGGAAATTTCGCCTTCGGGAGTGTAACCGCTTCCCGACACGCGATAATGTTGATGCCCTGCATAGATGCTTTGCACCGTCATTTGATTTTCCGTCAGGGTTCCGGTTTTGTCCGAACAAATGACCGTGGCGCTTCCTAAAGTTTCGACGGCGGGTAATTTACGGATAATGGCGTGGCGTTTTGCCATGCGCGAAACCCCGATGGCTAGGGCAATGGTAACAACGGCGGGTAAGCCTTCGGGAATGGCACTGACGGCTAAAGCAATGGTGGCTTCAAACATCGATGTCCAGGCTTCTCCGTAACCTAAACCCACGACAAAGGTAAAGGTGGCAACCCCTAAAATAACGTAGAGTAGTTGGCGGCTAAATTTATCAAATTTGCGAGTGAGGGGAGTTGTCAGATTGGTTTGTTTGTCCATTAATTGGGAAATACGCCCGGTTTCGGTGTTTTTTCCAATGGCAACGACTACCCCTTGAGCTTGACCGGCGGTGACAAAACTACCTGCATAAGCCATACTTTTGCGATCGCCTAGAGAAACATCAGTATCAACTGCTTCGGTATTTTTTTCTACGGCTGTTGATTCCCCGGTTAATGCCGATTCATTGACTTGTAAGTTTTTGACTTCAACTAAGCGTAAATCCGCCGGGACTTTATCACCAGAGGTTAAAAAGACCAAATCCCCAGGGACTAATTCAGCCGAAGAAACGGTGGTTTTATTACCATCACGGCGAACGGTTGCGTCAGTTTGAACCGAAGAAGATAAGGCCGCGATCGCGTTTTCGGCTTTCATTTCTTGGACAAAGCCAACAATGGCATTAATCAACACAACGCCCCAAATCACCCAAGCATTCGTCCACTCATTTAAAAAGGCTTTAATGATTCCGGCAATAATTAATATGTAAAGTAAGGGTTGATTAAACTGTTCTAAAAACTTGAGAACCGGATTTTTCCCTCCTTTACCTTCAATCGTATTCGCACCAAATTGATTTTTTCGTTCTTGAACTTCCCCTTGGCTTAATCCTATTTGTAGATCGAGTTGAACTTGCTCTAAGGTTTCTGCCACGGATACAGAATGCCATTGATTTTCGTTGAGTTTTTCTAAATTGGTCATAGGTTAAACACGGTTGAATTGCCGTTGATAAAGACTACTGGACAAGCCTAATTATTAATTACGTCCGCAGAATAATTCTACCCTTCAGTTTAACAATGGGTTCTACGCCAAGCCATCAACCTGTTCCCCATCGGTGGTTTTGACCGCTCTCGCTTTTCCCTCAGAATCGCTAATTTATACGATTTCAACCGGATTGGCTGTTGATTACCATTTCTCAGGATCGAATTTCCTCAACAAAACTCGCGTTTTGTCAACCCCACTCAACAAAATTAAAATTAATATTTTAATAAAACTTAATATTTAGAGGCAACGATCGCCAGCCAGACAATCAAAACCATTGAGCCAAGATTTTTCTCTTTTTATCATTTTAAATTGATGGTTTATTAACTTATTGGGCTTAACTTCCTAGCTCGATCCGTCTAAAAAATACTTCTTAGTAAAATTTAGCAATTGGCGGGCGATCGGTGGTTTATTTTATTAGATGATAGCTTTATTTTGCTTAAGTTTGCCAACAACAATATTTATTAAGTTTTCCCAATAGATTTTAAGAATAAATATACCAAGGTTAAAATTGATCGTACAAAAACATAAAAGCTAGATATTAAAAATGAATCTCAAGCAGATTGTTCCTTTGGGGTTTGGGAGTATTTTTATTTTAACGGTGATTGGTACAGCAGCATCCCAATTTAATATTATTACTTTAAATAAAGCCAGAGAAGCCATCAACCAAGCTTATCTGGTCAGGCTAGAACTACAAGAACTCGAAAAAAATCTGGTTGACGCTGAGACAGGACAAAGAGGTTTTCTATTAACAAATAATCCGACCTTCTTAGAACCTTATACTCTATCTCTTGGTGAATCAGGGAGCAAGAGAAAATGCGACGGGGATTGGTCAAACTAGAACCGGGACAGAAGCGCTTAATGTAGCGGCTCAAGCGCTTAAATCCATCGTTTAAGGCGATTAAAACCTATTATTAATCATTTGCAATTGAGGGGGCGATCGCTCTGACTGACTTGAGGAGGCGATCGCAATTAATAAAACCTATGTTTTGTCAACCGAAGTAAAGAAAATTTATTATAATAATTAACAAAGCTTAATATTTCTACGCAATCATAATCATGCAAACAATCAAATACGAAACCTTCTTTCGGCGAAGCGCTACTTTTCTCGCCGTTGCTATTCTCACATTCGTGCTTTTAGCCGCAGGAACGGGCATTTTACTAGCTTATTACTACGAACCTACCGCAGGCGGCGCTTACGAATCCCTCAGCCGCATTAACAACACCGTTTCCTACGGCTGGTTTGTCCGCAGCGTCCACAGCGTCGCGGGTAACGGCATTATCATCGCCGCTTTAGTCCAAATTGTTGTGATGTTCTTAGGGCGACAGTTGCGCCCCAGTTGGTTTGTCGGTTGGGTTAGCGGTATGTTGCTCGCCCTCAACGCCATTGGTTTAGGCTGGACAGCCATGATCCTCAATTGGTCCCAAGAAGGCTTCTGGCGGCTCAAAATTGAACTGGCTACCCTGCAATCGATTCCTTTGATTGGTAATACCATCCGCGACATCTTAACTGGAGGCGGTGGCATTAATAGCGACACGGTGATGCACTTCTACACCCTCCACAGCTATGTTTTATCCTTGGGTGCAGTGCTGTTATCCGTCGTCCATCTCGGTAGCTTAATTATCCAAAAGCGCGATCGCCGTCGTCAACTCGTCGAACAATTAGAGCGACTGGCTACTACCGCTGAATCTGAAGCCCCAGAAGCAGAAAAAGTCGCGCAATAATTGGGTTGTGGGTTGTTGGTATTGGACAGGAAATAACCGCAAAATGAGCCAATTCTGAAACTGTCTTTAATGCCGAAAAAAAGCAAAAATTGCGAAATCCTCCCAATCCCTTTGTATAGCTAATATAGATTCAGATTCGCTTTCTTGCTCAAACTTTTAAGACTGTCGCGACGCTGTGACAGTCTTAAAAGTTTCTGTATTTAACCAGAATCTTTCCGATCGTTTGTGCGTCACAGGGAAGTACGAACCTAAGCGCGAAGTTAGCTTCAGTTGAGTTTAGCTTCGTGGGCTGGCAAGACCTAAGCGAATCACGAAAATATCATGCGACTTCCGAGTCTTCTTCTAAGTGCAACAAGTGTGTTAGTTTCTGCTGTTGCTGCATCCCCCGCAGAAGCAGCAAACCTTCTGAGTTGGCAATTTGATGCGTCTCAAAATAAACTCACCTTCACCACAGACGCAGGGGTACAACCCACCGCCAAACTGATTTCGAGTCCGAATCGAGTCGTCATTGACTTGCCCGGTGTCCGACTGGGAGGACACACAATGCGGGACACTTTCGGCGGCGCGATCGCCAGCGCCAGGGCAGGGCAGTTTAACGCCAATACAACCCGCATTGTAGTAGAACTGGCTGAAGGCTACACGGTCGATTCGCAAGGGATCAAAATTGTCGGGGTCAATCCCACGCAATGGTCGGTACAGTTGCCAACCCCGAAGCGCATCACTCAAACGGGGGGCAATGTTTCTGCCCCCACTGCGCCCCAAAATCAAACTTACAATCCCAACTTTCAGATTACCAGCAGTGGCTTTTATGTGCGCTTAGATGACTCAACCGACGATCGCGTTAATATTCAACGCAGTGGCGATCGCAAAACCATCAATATTGACCTACCCGGTGTCAAACTCCCCAATTCCCTGACCGGACGGGTCTTACCCGTAAGTCGTTACGGCGTGAGTCAAGTCCAATTTGCTCAAACTGGGGCTTCTGGGGCGCGTTTGACCCTGGCTGTAGACCCAGCAAGTCCTGATTGGCAAGCATCGGTCAGTCGCTTGGGTGGTGTCGTTTTGATGCCTCGCGGCGGCTTATATGCGATTCAGAATACCCCCACCCCCGAACCCGCAACCCCGGTGGTAAGCCGACCGACGCAGCCTGTGGTGTCGATTCCGGTGCCGCAGCCGTTGAATCCGACACCGCCACCGCCGCCCCCGGTAACCCGTCCCACACCGCCCCAAAGTCGCCCTAACCCCACACCAACACCTCCTCCTGCTACGAAACCTTCCCCTTCGTTACCGCAAATCAACAACAGTCGTATTGTCGTAACCATCGATCCCGGTCATGGGGGACGCGATCCGGGGGCTGTAGGGATTGGCGGTTTGAAAGAAACGGATGTGGTATTACCGATTTCGTTAGAAGTAGCCCGTATCCTGGAACGTCAGGGTGTGGGGGTACAGTTAACTCGTAGTAGCGATCGCTTTATTTCCCTTTCTGGACGGACTGCGATGGCGAATCGGGCGGATACAGACTTGTTTGTGAGTATTCACGCCAATGCGGTAGCGAATCGTTCGAGTGTGAATGGGGCAGAAACCTTTTATTTCTCTAGCGGTCGCGGTTTAGCCCAAAGTATTCAAGAAAGTATGATTCGCCGCACCAAAATGAACGATCGCGGTGTGAAACAAGCCCGTTTTTATGTGTTACGCAATACAGCGATGCCTGCGGCGTTAGTAGAAGTTGGCTTTGTTACTGGTACTTCCGATGCGGCTAAGTTATCGAATCCGGCGTTTCGCAATGAAATGGCCGAGGCGATCGCGGAGGGCATTTTGAACTACATCAAACGCAATTATTAATTTCTTCCCCTTCCTCCAGTTTCCCTATAGCTCTAGAGTTGGGCTTTGAGACATAATGTAAAGGCGCAAAGGCTCGAAAGCGTTGTTTATCGTTAACCTGTGGGGTTAGCGGTGAGAGGATAGAGTTGTCGGGGAACACAATTAAATGAATCTCAAAATTGCAGATTATGAAGTTCTAAAAGTAATTGCCGAAAGTGAAAACTCGATAGTTTATCAAGGGCGGGGTCGCGATCGCGATGTTGTTCTTAAAGTCTTTCGCCACGATTATCCCACCCCGCAAGACCTGGCTCGCTATCAAAACGAATATGAATTAGTGCGGTCTTTGGACATTCAAGGAGTCATCCAAGCCTACGAGATGATTCCCCATCAACGGGGGCGATCGCCCGCAACCATCGTTTTTGAAGATTGTGGCGGTACATCTCTTAAGCAAATCTTAGCCAATCGCCCAAACCAACCCTTTTCTGTGGCAGAATTTTTAACCATTGCCATTCAAGTCACCCAAATTTTAGGCGAACTCCACAGCCATCAAATCATCCACAAAGATATTAATGCCACGAACATCCTCTACCACGAGGAAACCCAAGAAATCAAAATCATTGACTTTGGCATTGCCACCCGCAATCTGCGTCAAGCCCCAAAGCGATCGCAAAGCGGGATTCTCGAAGGCACTTTAGCTTATATTGCCCCCGAACAAACCGGCCGCATGAATCACCGCCTCGATTCTCGCAGCGATTTATACTCCGTGGGAGTCACCTTTTATGAATTACTCACCGGTCAACTCCCTTTTCTCGGCACGACCCCGACCGAATTAATTCACGCCCATATCGCTCAACAGCCCCAATCGCCTCAAGACCTAAATCCGCAAATTCCTCAACCCTTGAGCGCCATAATTTTAAAATTATTAGCCAAAAACCCAGAAGACCGCTATCAAAGCGCTTGGGGATTGCAGTTTGATTTGATTATCTGTCAAATGCAACTCGAAGCCACCGGAGAAATTTGCGATTTAATTCCGGGGGAAAACGATGTCTGCGAACAATTTCAACTATCACAAAAAATTTACGGTCGCGATGCCATCCTAGAAGAAGTGCTGACCCACTTAACCACCATCATTCATCAAGGGGGATCGCCTCTGCTCTTAATTTCCGGGGCAACCGGGATGGGTAAAACCGCTTTTGGCAAAGCTCTAGAGCAAGCCATTACCAGCTTTCAGCAAGGGGCGATCGCCCAGCCACAATTTATCGCGGGTAAGTTTACCTCCCCAGGACAAGCATCAGCTTATAGCGTCTTAAAAAGCACGATTTCCGATTGGTTGCAGCAGCTTTTAGGAGAAAACCATCCCATTTGGCAACAGCGATATCAAAAGTTAGCTCAACGCTTGGGTCCCCACGCGATCGCCCTCAAACAAATCTTTCCTGAATTAGCCGCATTATTTTCAGCGATTCCCTTCACCGAGTTAAACAAGCAAAGCAACACGGTTTTTGAGATTGACGATTTATTGCCGATTTTAGTGGAAGTGCTGACTTCTCCCCAACAGCCGTTAGTGATGTTTCTGGATAATCTGCAATGGGCCGATCGCCCGACCATCGAAATGATTCAACGCGGATTACAGCGCATCTCGACACAGCCTCAATCTTTTTTAATTGTCGGAACTTATTGTCCGGAGGAAGTTCACCCCCATTCGCCTTTCGGACAATGGTTGATGGCCCAGTCAAATTATCTCCAAATTTCGTTACCACCCCTGAGTATCTCCAATCTCACTCAATGGTTAGTCGATAGTTTTCGTTGTTCGGCGGCTCATGTTCATCCCTTTGCCCTACAAATACAGCAAAAAACCCAAGGGTGTCCTTTTTTTGTCAAACAATTTCTGAAACGCTTAGTTCAAGATCGGTTGTTATTTTTTGACCGGGATACCTTAAGCTGGCAATGGGAGATAGAATCAATTAAACGCGAAGATTTGACCGAAAATGCCGTGGAATTAATCTTGGCTGAATTTAACCAGTTATCTCCTGATACTCAACAGTTACTGCGACAAGCGGCTTGTTTGGGAACCGAGTTTAGCCTCTCAGCATTAGCGGCGTTGAGCGATCGCGAGTTGACTGACCTAGATCGACAACTACAAGATGCGATCGCGGCGGCGGTCATTGTTCCGGTGAGTAACGGCGATACTCTAATTTATACTTTCAGTCACGACCGTATTCAACAAAGTTTATATGATGACCTCGAGCCGCAATATGCCCTGAGCCTGCATTATCAAATCGGTCAGCAGTTGTTACAAAAATTTCAGCAGCAAGCCGAACCTGGGCTTGCGGTCGAGCGAGTTTTAGAGCATTTAAACCGAGTGGGCGATGGCCTAACTGAAAATGAACGTTACGAAGTGGCCCGTCTCAATTATCAAGCCGCCTGTACCGCTCGTTGGGCCAGAGCTTTCGACTTAGCCTTAACTTATTACCGCGCGGGCTTAAACCGGCTCGATCGCCAAAGCTGGGAATCTGAATCTGAATTAACCTGGACGCTACACTTTGAAGCCTGGGAAATCGCCCAAATGCGGCGAGAAGAAGCCCTAGCTACCCATCTGTATACCCAACTCCGAGAACAGGCTTGCTCCCCCCAAGCCCAAGCCAAGGTTTACATCCAGCAAATTCAGCACCTCATTGCCACCGAGCAGCCCCAACAAGCCTTGACCCTGGGCGATCGCGCCCTAGCCTTACTCAATCTCACCTTACCCGAAACCCCAACCCTCGATCTCAGTACCTTAAATTACCAAGCCTTAATTGCCTTTAGCCCCATCACCCAACCCCAACCCTCAGACGAGCATTTCGCCCTTCAGTATCAACTGCTATCCCATTTACTCTTAGCCGCAAGTGATGCCCAACCGCAACAAGTGGGTTTGATTCTGGCTAAAATGCAGCAAATTGGCGAGGAGTCTACCACCGTCTTCTTGTGTGCGGTCAATCAACATCAAAACCTCAGCCGCGATCGCCTCAAAACGATGTTTGAAATCAACCTCAACGGCGGCAATCGCAACTACAGCCGTTACACCTTGCTGGCTTATTGTGCCGCCAGCGTGCTGTCGGGCCAACCCCTCAGCCAAGTCATCCGAGCTTTAACGAGCGCGATCGCCGCCGCCGAACAACAAGGCATTGCCACCACCGGGGCCCGCTATTGGCTACACCTCGCCGAACAACTCCACGCCCAACAACCCAACCCGGCTTTTGAGGACTTACAAAGCCAAGCCCCCCTCTCGGTTCAGTTTTCTTATCACTTTACCCGGGGTTTGTGGTATTACTTTACTGAAAACGCCGATCTCGCCCGGATTCACTGCCAACAAGCAGCCCAAATTCAGCAACAAGGTTTAGTGTTTCCCGAAGACCACCAACTCAGCTTTTATCAAGCCCTCGCTGAATTTGCCTTATACGCCGATGCCTTGCCCGTCCAACAAGCCCACATCCGCTCGATTCTCCACCGCTTCACTGCCGAAGTCGAACGTTTGGCGGTACTTTATCCCGACGAATTCAGCCATCGCTATAACTTGATCGTCGCTGAAAATGCCCGGGTGAGCGATCGCCCCTGGGACGCAATCCAAGCCTACGACCGAGCCATCGAACAAGCCAAAGAAGGGGGTTTTCTTCACGAAGAAGCCAAAAGCTGCGAACTCGCCGCCCAATTTTATCGCGAACAAGGGATCAAACGCTCGGCGCAACTCTACGAGCGCGATAGTTATTATGCCTTGCAGTGTTGGCAAGGTTGGGCCAAACTGACCTTATCCCGGCGCAAACAAGGGCCCTATCAAACGATTCCCTACAATCCCCAAAACAGCGAAACCTTTTCTGCGACCGCTTTAGCTCAAACCGCTTCCGGGACTTATGACAGTCCCACCTTGGATTTTGTCGCCGCCCTCAAAGCGTCCCGCGCCATCGCTGGGGAAATTATCCTCGAACGCTTGCTGGGGAAATTACTGAAAATTTTAATTGAAAATGTAGGCGCACAACGGGGCCATCTCCTGATGAGTCATCACAACCAATGGCAGATCGAAGCCTCTAGCACCATCCAAGGCGCGATTACGGTTTCTGAACCGATTCAGCAATGCGTATCCCTCAAAGCCGTTGAATATGTCGCTCGTACCCAAAAAGCCTTGGTTTGTCACGAAGCGACGCGAGACTTAAAGGATTTTAACGACCCTTATGTGCAACAACACCAACCGCGATCGCTGTTGTGTGCGCCCCTCATCAATCAAGGTCACCTCGAAGGCATTATTTATCTCGAAAATAACCTTGTGAATGGCGCGTTTACCGCCGAACGCCTCGAACTTGCCCGTTTTCTCGCCGCTCAAGCCGCGATTTCCCTGGCTAACGCTCGCTTATACGCCACCACCAAAGAAGGGGAAAACCGCCTCAATCAAATTATTAATGCTATGCCTGTCGGGGTGTTTGTTATCGACCGTCCCGCCCACTCGCCTTATATTAATGCTTGCGGTCGCGAGTTATTGGTCGGGAACAGCAACATTCCCCCCGAAACCCTAGTGCGAGACAACCCTGCCCTCAACCATTTGGTGATGCAAGCCCTCCAAGGTCAAAGCATCCATACCGACACCATCGAACTGCAATACACCGAGCCGTCTTTGCCCCTCGAAGCCTGGGGAACGCCGATTTACGACCGGGAAGGCAATGTACAGTATGCGATCTTGACCTTTAGCGATATTCGCGATCGCAAACAAAGTGAAAAACTGATCGCCGATTACAATCGCACCCTGGAAACCCAAGTCCGAGAGCGTACTGAAGCGTTAGGGCAAAGCGAAGCCCAAAATCGGGCGTTACTCGCGGCGATTCCCGATCTATTATTTCGCATTAATAAAGATGGGGTTTATGTGGGGTATGTCAGCACCCGTAAAGCCTTTGATTTACTGCCCCCCGGCTACGATCCCGTTAACTGTCATATCAGCGAATACCTCCCCCCGGAAGTGGCACAACGGCAACTAAACGTCATCGACCAAGTGTTAACTCATAAAGAAACTTGCATTTACGAGCAGAGCTTCGAGCAAGATGGGGTTACAGTATACGAAGAAGTGCGGGTGGTTCAGAGTGGTGAAAACGAAGTGTTGTTTATGGTGCGCGACATTAGCGATCGCAAACGGGCCGAAGAAGCCCTGCGGTTATCGGAAGAAAAGTTCTCGAAAGCTTTTCGCTCTAGCCCCAGCAGCATCACGATCACTTCCCTTAACGATGGCAAACACCTCGAAGCCAACGAAACCTTTTGTCAGATGATTGGCTACAGCCTCGAAGAAATTATCGGCCGTACCGCCGTAGAACTGAATCTCTGGGTGAATAGCGAAGACCGTCACAATTTATTTATGGCGTTGCAAAATAATCATGTGATTCGCAATTACGAGTTTGCTTTTAAAACTAAATCCGGGGAAATTCGCAATGCTTTACTTTCTGCCGAACGGATTAATATTAACGGCCAAGCTTGTTTGTTATCTTTGTCTAATGATATTAGCGATCGCGTCCAAGCCGAAGCCGCCCTCCGGCAAAAAAACCAGGAACTCGAACTGGCCCTCGACCAACTCAAAACGGCGCAAACCGAGTTGATCCAAGCGGAAAAAATGGCGGTTTTGGGTCAGTTGATTGCCGGAGTCGCCCACGAAATTAACACGCCCCTGGGGGCGATTCGCGCCGCCGCCAGCAACACCGCCCAAGCGTTACAAGAGTCTTTATCTCAACTGCCGGATTTGGTGCAGCGCCTTTCCCCGACCCAACAACAACAGTTTTTCGATTTGATTCAAAAATCCGTCAGCAATCAGAAGAAACTCACCGCCCGCGAACAACGCACCGCCAAGCGCTCCCTCGCTAAAATACTCAAAGAAGCTCAGATTGAAAATTCCCGCCGTTTTGCTGATACCTTAATTGATATGGGAATTTATGAGAACATCGAGCCGCAATTGCCCTTGTTCCAAACCGCCGCCAGCGATTGGATTTTACAACTAGCTTATAATCTTACCCGGCTTCAGCGCAACAGCCGTACCATTCTCACCGCCATTGAACGGGCGGCCAAAGTGGTGTTTGCCCTTAAAACCTACGCTCATCAATCCAGTAGCGATCGTAAAGAAGTGGCGCAAGTCACCAATGGGATTGAAACCGTGTTGGAATTATATTACAACCAATTGAAAAAAGGGGTAGAGGTTAATCGCGATTATCAAGAAGTCCCGGCAATTCCTTGTTATCCTGATGAACTAATGCAAGTTTGGACGAATTTAATTCACAATGCTTTGCAAGCGATGAATTATCAAGGCACATTAGACATCCGTATTTTTCCTGAAGAAAATTACCTCGCTGTGGCAATCTCCGATTCGGGTTGTGGCATTTCAGATGAACTCAAAGAAAAAATATTTGAACCCTTTTTCACCACAAAAGCAGCAGGAGAAGGCAGTGGCTTAGGACTAGATATTGTCTATAAAATCGTCAAAAAACATGAAGGACGTATTGATTTAGCCAGCCAACCCGGAAAAACAACGTTTACCATTTGGTTGCCGCTTAATGACACCGAATCCCCTTCAATTGTACCGGAATCTACGATTGTATAAGAACATCCCCCTAAACCGCAAAAATTCCGATTAAAATAAAGTTCAAGGCTTTAATATCTTTATCCCGATCTATTTCAGTCAAATTTATAAGCGAATGGCTAATACTGCAATTTTATGCGTTGATGATGAACCCGTAATTTTAGATAGTCTCAAAGAGCAATTGCGTCGTCGCTTTGGCAATCGCTATCTATATGAAGTGGCTGAATGTGCTGATGATGCCTGGGAAATCATCGAAGAATTAAACGAAGAAGAAGTCGAAATTCTAGTCATTGTTTCCGATTGGTTGATGCCGGGAATCAAAGGGGATGAATTTTTAATCAAGGTTCATCAAAAGTATCCCAAAATTGTTAAAGTAATGCTCACAGGTCAAGCGGATGCCCAGGCCATAGAACGAGCAACGCGGGATGCAAATTTGCACAGTTGCTTGTATAAACCTTGGTCAGAAGATGAGTTAGCCGAAACGATTATTTCAGGACTGGAGTAACAATGAATCGTTTTACCATTGTTTGTGTGGACGATGAGCCGATTATCTTAGATAGTCTCAAGGAACAACTCAAGCGATCGCTTCCTCAGACCATTGATATCGAAATCGCAGACAGTGGCGAAGAAGCTTTAGAGATTATCGAAGACTTGGCCGAGGAAGGCATTGAGGTTCCGGTAATTGTTTCCGATCAGTTGATGCCGGAGATGCCAGGGGATGTATTGTTAACGATTTTACACAAACAATACCCCAAAATGCTTAAAGTGATGCTCACGGGGCAAGCGGACGCACAAGCGGTAGGGAATGCGGTCAATACGGCGAATTTATATCGCTATATTGCCAAGCCCTGGGACGAAACGGATTTGATGCTGACGATTAAAGAGGCGTTGCGGTGTTACGAACAAGACCGACAACTCGCCGAACAAAATCAAATTTTACAAGAACTCAATGCTTCTTTAGAACAGAAAGTCATCGAACGCACCCAAGCGTTAGAAAAAGAAATTAGCGATCGCAAGCGGGCCGAAATCGCTCTCAAACAAGCCAAGGAAGCCGCAGAAGCCGCCAATCGCGCTAAAAGTGAATTTTTAGCGAATATGAGCCACGAGTTGCGAACGCCCCTAAATTCGATTTTAGGCTTTACCCAAATTCTCGACCGCGATCGCACCCTCGGCAATCAACAAAAACAATACCTCAACATTATTAGCAGCAGCAGCGAGCATTTACTCGATTTGATTAACGATGTGCTGGAAATGTCCAAAATTGAGGCGCGACGCATTACCCTCAATACCACCCAGTTTGATTTGTTAGGCTTGCTCAACGCCCTCGAATCCATGCTGCGCCTTAAAGCCGAAGCCAAAGATTTACAATTCGATTTTGACCTAGCCCCTGACTTACCCCCCTACATCGAAGGGGATGAAAGTAAATTGCGTCAGGTGTTGCTCAACTTACTCAGCAATGCCATTAAATTTACCCATCGCGGCAGCGTTAGCCTCAACGTCAGCCACCAAGCCCAAAGCCCCACCACCACCGATTTACATTTTGCTGTCGAAGACACCGGAGAAGGCATTGCCGTCCCGGAATTAAATACCATTTTTGAACCCTTTGTCCAAACCGAAAGCGGTCGTCGCGCCAGTCAGGGAACGGGATTGGGGTTAGCCATTAGCCAGCAGTTTGTTACCCTGATGGGGGGGCAAATGAGCGTCGAGAGTCAAGTGAACCAAGGCAGTTGTTTTCGCTGCCAAATTCCCGTTAAAATTGTTGAGCGATCGCGCCGTCACACTCCCCCCAAACCGCAACAAGCGGTCGCGATCGCCGGCAATGCTCAAAAGTATCGCATTCTGGTAGTAGACGATAAATGGGAAAATCGCCGCTTGCTGGTAGAAATCATGAAAAACCTGGATTTAACCGTGCGAGAAGCCGAAAACGGAGCCGACGCGATCGCCTTGTGGCAAGAATGGCAACCCCATCTGATTTGGATGGACTTGCGAATGCCCGTCCTCGATGGTTATCAAACCACCCGACGCATTCGCGAACTCGAACAACAAAATTCCCAATTCCATCCCACTAAAATTATCGCCGTAACCGCCAGTGTATTAGCCGGAGAAGAAACCGCCATCATGGCCGCCGGGTGCGACGATTTTGCCCGCAAACCCTTCCGAGAAAACCTATTGTGGGAGAAAATGGCCCGGCATTTAGAGTTAAGCTACATTTATGAAGATTTGCCCGCCACTGGGGCCGAGACTGACCCCACCGATCTCGAAGCTGTGGGTTTAATTGACCAAATGCCCAAACCTTGGATTGCAGATCTTCATCAAGCGGCAAAAGCGGGAAATGATGCCTTAATCTACGATTTAATCGAAAAAATACCGTCAGAATATCAAGCTTTAGCTGAAAGCTTAACCGATTTAGCCGATAACTTTGATTTTCGTCAACTTAAGCAGTTAACTCAATTGCCCTTATGAGCGATCGCGCCGCCCAACCCCCGAAAGCTGATATTCTCGTTGTAGACGATCGCCCGAATAATCTGCGCTTGCTGTCTACCATGTTGTTAGAACAAGGTTATCAAGTCCGCAAAGCCGTCGATGCTGAAATGGCGCTCACCGCCATTGAAACGGCTTATCCCGATTTGATTTTACTGGACATCTTGATGCCGAACATAAACGGTTATGACTTATGTCGGTTATTAAAACATCGGCAAGACACCCGCGACATTCCTATTATCTTTTTAAGCGCCCTCGAAGAACCCCTAGATAAAGTCACCGCCTTTGAAGTGGGTGGGGCTGACTACGTTAGTAAACCTTTTCAACTCGAAGAAGTCTTAGCCCGCATTAACTATCAACTTACCATTCAACGACAACGGCAAGAACTCGCAGACAAAAATCAGCACCTCCAACAAGAAATTTACGAACGCCAACAAGCCCAAGAAATTCTGCATCAATCCCGCGCTTTGTTGTCGAGCATTTTAAACTGTTCCTTAGATGGCGTAGCGGCCATGGAAGCCGTTCGCAATATCCAAGGTAATATTCGCGACTTTCGCTGTTTGGTGGTGAATCCCGTAGCCGTGCGGGTGGTAGGGCGCGAACGAGAGGATTTAGTGGGCAAAGTGGTTCTGAAAAAACTGCTCGAACCCATCGATGCGGGACTCTTTGAAGTGTTTGTGGATTTGGTAGAAAGCGGAAAAGCCGTTAAACAAGAGGTTTGCTTATACCAAGACGAGGAAGAAACTTGGTATCAATTTGTAGCGGTGAAGTTGGGAGACGGGTTTGCTGTGACTTTCCGCGATGTGACCGAGTATAAACAAGTGGCGTTGTCTTTGTCTCAAGCCAACCAAGAGTTACAGCGTCTTTCAACCATGGACGGTTTGACTCAAGTGGCGAATCGCCGCTATTTCGATTTGTATTTTGACCAAGCTTGGCGACAATGTTGCGAAAATCAAAAGCCTTTAGCGTTGATTTTAGGCGATGTGGATTACTTTAAACGGTATAACGATACTTATGGCCATCAATCAGGCGATCGCTGTTTGCAAGCGGTTGCTCGCGCTATCGAACAACGCCTCAAGCGTCCTGGGGAACTGGTGGCCCGTTACGGCGGTGAGGAATTTGCGATTTTGTTACCGAATGCTGATGAATATTGGTCGCTGCAAGTGGCTGAGTTGATTCGCGCGGATATTCAAGCTTTAGGAATTAAGCATCAATCGTCTGATGTGGATGACTATCTGACGATTAGCTTGGGCATTGCCAATGCAAACGTTAATGAAAAGATGACCCTTGAGACAATTCTACAAATGGCAGATCGGGCCCTTTATCAAGCTAAAAATCAGGGACGCAACCGCTCTATTGCTTTTAACCAAAAATTAGAACCCCTAGACTTTGATGATTAACATTCTCAAGTCCTCGCAAATTTGGATTGTTGGCCGCAATAGCGATCGCAGCGCCTTGGTGTTAGAGTTTTTGTCTCAACAAGGCGATCGCGTCCAATCCTTTACCACCGCCGCCGACACCTTGCCCGCCCTCGTGGAAAATCCCCCCGATGCCATTGTCTTGTTTTTAGATTTACCCGACGCGAATAGTTATGAATTTTGCGATCGCCTCAAAAAGACACCGAAAGCCAGTGCGGTTCCCGTGATTTTTATGGCCGATACCGCCGCCGATTTGGACATTGCCAAAGCCTTTGAAGTCGGGGCCGCAGACTATATTACTTCCCCCAACAACCGCAGCGAAATTTTAGCGCGGGTGCAAAATCAACTCAACATCCAAAATGCCCTCAAACTGTTGACCGAACAGAATTTGCTCCTCGTTGAAGAAATCCGCGATCGCGCCACGGCAGAAAGCGCTTTACGGCTGTCTGAGGAGAAATTTGCCAAGGTATTCCAAGCCAGTCCGAGTGCCATCGCGATCGCCCGTCGCAGCGATGGCCGCTTGATCGACATGAACGAAATGTTCAGTACCCTCACCGGATACGCCACCGCCGCCGCCTTTGGCCGTACCGCCGCCGAACTCAACCTCTGGGTCAATCCTCACACCCCCACCCGCCTCTACCGCAAACTCCTCAAAGAAGGCAACTTTCGCAACGCCCAACTGGAAATTCGCTCTAAAAATAACATTATTCACACGGTTCTCCTCTCGATTGAAACCATTAACCTACAAGGAGAACCCTGTTTGCTGACTCTAGCCAACGACATCACCGAACGGGTCAAAGCCGAAACCGCTTTACAAAAAGCCAATCAAGATTTACAACGGTTAGCCACCCTCGACGAACTCACCCAAGTCGCCAACCGTCGCTCGTTCCAAGAGGTGTTACATAAAGAATGGCGGCGACTGCGCCGCGAAAATCAACCCCTTTCTCTGATTTTGTGCGATATTGACTACTTTAAGCTTTATAACGACACTTACGGCCATCAAGTGGGGGATTATTGCCTCAAACAAATTGGCGGCGCGATCGCTCAAAGTGTCAACCGCCCGGCGGATTTAGTGGCCCGTTACGGCGGCGAAGAATTTGCGGTAATTCTCCCCAGTACCGACTTAGCCGGGGCTACCATCGTTGCTGAGAAAATCCGAGCCAATATCGAAGCTCAGAATTTAGTTCATGTTAAATCAAAAATTACCGATTGCGTCACCGCCAGTTTCGGCGTAGCCACCTCCATCCCCGACCACATTCTCTCCCCCGAAACCTTGATTTGTGTTGCGGATTTGTGTCTCTATGAAGCGAAAAAGCAAGGCCGCAATCGTGTCGTTGCTGAGACGTTTTAGTTGGGTTGTTGGTTGTTGGTTTCCAAAATCCCCTAATTGGTAATTGGTAATTG
>JBKHDX010000017.1:0-35066 GCA_046541115.1 Spirulinaceae cyanobacterium
GTTGGTTGTTGGTTGTTGGTTGTTGGTTGTTGGGCGGGGAAACCCCGCCCCTACACAGCGATTGCCGACTGCCCCAAAAAACTCTCTTTGAAACGCTAATGCGCGCTTTTTGAGGCTGAAACCCCAATATAGCTTGGCTTTAAGCCTTTTGGAGACTCTCCCCTAAGAGCCAAAGTTTCTGACCCTCTTTTTGGGAAACAACACCTTCTCTCAAAACAAGAACAAATAACCAATAACAAAAAAACAGTAAACTATCGGAAAAACGTGCAACTTAGATGTTGATAACTGATGACTGATGACTGATAACTGTTAACTGATTAAAACCCTCGATGGGGACTGACTTCGAGAACCTTATTCGGTCGGAAGACCACATCAAATTGGGCGAGGGGTTCTTTCGGGACTAAGCTACCGTCGCCAATACCTGCCGCTTCAGGATCGGTGAGGTCGGGGAGGGGGGTTTGATCGAAAAAGTCGGCAGCGGCTTGGTTTTGGGCTTGGTAATCCGCGATCGTGCCGTCTTCTAAGACACCGACTCTAAACCGTAAAGCTCGTTGATGAGTCGGTGTTTCTGTCCATTCTTCGATCAGGGTGTTGTAGAGTTCGGTATTGAGACGGCGGAGGGTACTACTTTCTTCGATTTCCGGGCCGAGGGTGGGTGTGCCTTGGTAGCCAAACCAAGGGCTAACTTCTAAAACCGCGTTATCCGTGAAAACAACGCGAAAATCAGCGATTTGCTCCGGTTGGCTGACGGAAGTGGGGGTATAAGCCAATTCGGGTAAGGGGGTTTGGCGATCGCTAACTTCAGACGTGCCAGAGATGGGTTCGTAGCTTAAAATCGCCCCATCTCGACCCACAGCGACGCGATATTCTAAATCGCGATCGACGGCGCTGCGGCCTTCCCAATTGCGATCCAATTGACGATATAACTCTCTTTCGAGATAACTCAGTTCTGTGGCATCTTCAATTTGAGGTGCATCAGCCAGCAGAGTGGCTAGTTCTGCGGACGATAAGGGGGTTTCGTCTGGGTCTTCTGAGACTTCGGGGTCTGGGGTTTCGATGTCTGTATCGCTGTCGGTTTCGGTTCCTTCAGGGGATTCTTCCTCGTCGCGGATTTCTTCGACGCGGGCTTGGGGGGGTTCGATTTCTTGGGGGGTGGGAATAAGGTAGAAAATGCCTGCTGCGATCGCGAGACTGCTGAGTCCGACCACCGCCGGGGCCAGACGTTGGGTCATCGGCACATCGGCTTGGCGATAGCGGCGAGAAACCGGGGCGAGATCGAGGCTCAGATCGGGAAGGGTACGATTATCCGTCAGCAGTTGATCGATGGCTTCTACAAGGTCATAGAGTTGTACGGTGGTTAATTCGATGGCTCTGGCTTCAGTGGCGACTCCCCCTTGAGCTTCGGTTTCGGGATACCATAACAAGCGGTGACGGTCGGGAACATCGGTTTTTTCAAAAGCGATCGCGCTGCCTTCTTCGGGGTGGGCTTCGCTGTGATATACCCCGCTTAAAAATTCTTGGGCATAAGCACTTACTACGGCGATCAAGTTATCCAAAAAGCTGCGACCGCCGCTTAAAACCATTTCTACCCCGGTAAAGCGACATTCAGCATTAATCAAGGTGGACAACACGGGCCGGCCCGAAACTTGGCTGCTGTCAGCGTTTGCGTCTACTAAACCTTCTAAAATTAACTGGCAGTTGGGTAAATTGTACTGTCGGCGAATTGTGTTCATGCCACTTCCCCATCAAATAAACTAATCCACAAACGCTGCAATCCGGCGGTTCCGGTACAAAATAGCAATTGACTCAATAAAGACAATGCCAACTCGTTGAGGTCTTCATCATTGGCGTTATAAACGGCGACTCGGGCCCGACGGGGATTCATGCGACTGCGAAAATGGGCCCGGAAGCGTTCGAGATATTCAGACAAGTGGAACTCGCTTTCGATGGGTAAGCCTTTTTCCCGCAATTTTTGTTCGGCTAATAAAAGTTTGCGAATGTCTACAGTTAATTCTCGCGATCGCATTCCGGCTAAAGCAACCAGGGCTTTGGCTTCCTCGAGTTTAAGCAGACGACGAGCGTGGGATCGCCGCCAAGGATTAGTCCGTCGCAAACTCCACAACCCTACCCGATGCTTGATAATATCTTGAATCCCCATCTCTTGGGCGGCGGCTAACATTTTTTCCGACGCACCCAGTTCTAGGGCTTCTAATGCCAATAACAATAAATCAATCCGTTGCTTGGTTCGCAATGAACAGCCTTTATCCCCAACCGGAGGGTCGGGCAGACTGTTGACAAGATAAGATTTTTGTTGGCCCCGAACAGAATCATTTGCCATTAAACTTACAGAATTACTCATGTCTAGATTGCGCGAAACTGCGAGCAGTCAACTTTTAAATTTTGGGATGAATGGTTTGCCATTTCTATTTCCCGATCGCTTCTAATCCCAAAAATCCCCGCGATCGCGCCCCCACTCATGCGCGTCAGCATTATAGTGTACTATTTTTCGTGTTTATGAAGTTTAGCCCTAGCAATGGGCTTGCTAGTAGCTTTGTTTTTTTCATTAATGCGTGCTTCTCAATGGATATTAGAAACCTCATTCGCGATATTGCTGATTTTCCCCAACCGGGAATCTTATTCCGGGACATTACCACCCTTTTACAAGATGCCCAAGGCTTAAGTCACACGATTGATGGTCTACATCAATTGTGCATCGAAGCCCAATTCAGTCCGGATTACATTGTCGGGATTGAATCGCGGGGGTTTATTTTTGCTCCTTCTTTAGGATACAAACTCAATGCCGGATTTGTGCCAGTGCGTAAAGCCGGGAAACTACCCGCCCCCGTGCATACGGTGGAATACAATTTAGAATACGGCAAAGATAAGTTACAAATTCACCGAGATGCTTTTAAACCGGGGGCTAAAGTCCTGATTGTCGATGATTTGATGGCAACGGGGGGAACTGCCGTGGCGGCGGCGGAGTTAGTGGCTAAAGCGGGAGGAGAGTTAATTGGTTTATTATTTTTGATTGAATTAACGGCGTTAGGGGGGCGATCGCATTTTCAGGATGTGCCTGTGATAACGTTGGTAAAGTATTAACAAGAGGCGGGGGTGAATTGTCTTCAAGCCAACGCGATCGCCCTCCCTCGAAATAGTTTATCGATGCGATCGCGCCGTCTGATTTTTATGACTACGACTCCAGCGACTTCGTTCCAAGACCGACTCGATGGCGTTAAAGCCTTCCTTACCAACGAAACGTTTTTATATATCATCAAACGCCTTTTGCAAGGGCTATTTACGCTGTTTTTAGTGTCTGCCCTGAGTTTTACCATTATTCAACTCGCACCGGGAAATTACCTCGACAACCTCAGACAAGACCCGCAAATTTCCCCCGAACGTTTAGAAGAACTCAATCAGCAATACGGCTTTGATAAAAGCCCTGTCGAACAATACGGAATTTGGCTGAGGAATGTGGTTACAGAAGGGGATTTTGGCCAGAGTTTTGAATATTCTCGCCCGGTTATCGAATTAATCGCCGAACGGATTCCCAACACCCTCTTACTGGCGGTTTCCTCGATTATTTTATCTTGGGCCCTCGCGATTCCCTTGGGCATTATTGGTGCAGTCAAACAAAACCAACCCATCGACCGCTTTTTACGGGTGATTAGTTATATGGGTCAAGGGGTTCCTAGCCTGATTATCACCCTACTTTTACTTTTTCTCGCACAAAACCTTTCTCCTCTCCTCCCCGTCGGCGGTATGACCAGTATTAACCATGCCGCCCTTTCCCCGGTTGGTAAAGTCCTAGACATCGCTTGGCACATGATTTTACCCACCCTTGCCCTCACCATTTCTGGTTTTGCGGGGTTACAACGGCTGATGCGGGGGGAATTGCTTGATGTTCTGCGTCAAGATTACATCCAAACGGCTCGTTCTAAAGGGCTTTCCGAAAATAAAGTGATCTACGTCCATGCCCTCCGCAACGCCATTAACCCCTTTATCACCATTCTCGGCTTTGAGTTTGCCAGTTTGCTCAGTGGTTCCTTTATTGCGGAGATTTTCTTTAATTGGCCGGGTTTAGGTCGTCTCATTTTCCAAGCTGTCGAACTCCGCGACCTCTATTTGGTCATGGGGAGTTTGATTATGGGGGCAAGTTTGCTGATTGTGGGGAATTTATTGGCAGATTTAATGCTGAAGTTCACCGATCCTCGTATTAAGCTCGAAAGCTTGAAATAACTGATGGCTTGAATAACGCACCGTGGGCGAGGCATTTATGACAACAGATTGTGGAGAGATTCAGCAATGCGATAAGCGGCTCCTGGATCGCCCAGACGCTGGCGGCCATTCTCGGCAATGAGTTGGATGCGGTCGGGGTCGTGTAGGAGTTTTTCAAGGCGTTGAGCGGCATCCTGGGGAGTTTCAGCGAGGATGAGAGAGGGGCCGAGCAGGCGAGATTGGGCTTCGGCAAAGGCGTAGGTATATTGGGGCCCCTGACCGGGAATAGCGATCGCGGGTTTACCTAAGCCCACAAACTGCTCGGTGGCGGTTCCGGCCATGGCGATCGCGAAGTCGGATTGGTGCAAACATTGACGGTAAGCTTGTTGCGATAAAACCAAGATGGCGCGGTCTCTTTGAAAGGTTAACGCCTCAGAATCATCTATAACTTGGGTATTTTCCTGTTGTTGCCAATTTTGGGCGGCCAGGGCTTGTCGCAGGGGATCGATGTCCAGAGAGGGCGCGATCGCGGCTAAAAATAACACTTCTCTGTGGCGAAATTGCCCGGTTACGGCTTGGGCAGCATTCAGTAGCACTTGCCAGTTTTGATAAACTTCGGGAGGACGAGAACCGGGTAACAGCAAGATCGTCAGCAAGCGATTTTCTTCGGGGATGCCGTTATGAAAGCGGGGTGGGGCTTCTAACCCATCCATCATCGGATTGCCTAAATCGAAGACACGGGAACACCAACGTTGCAGAATTTTTGTCGTTAAGCTATCTCTAGGATATGTTCCCACACAGCGTTTGTGATTCATTAACCAGCGTTCCCAAGGATAATACACTGAACCCGCCCAACCTTCTTTTTTTTGTTGAGGAGACAGCCAGCCGCTTTCATTGCGGAGATAATATTCCGATTTGGCCGTTCCCACAAAGCCATAAGGCAGACCACTCAACCAAGCAAATAATAATGGCACAAAGTCCCCCACTGCTAGAATTTTTCCATCTTGAGTGGTTTTAGACCAGCGTTTGATGGCTTTGTATTGTTCCCAAGTCAGCCGCAGCAAACCCCCTTTAACATCCCCGATTAGTTGTTTGCTGTCCATGTAAATAAAGCCCCCAGACGGCATGGCTTTCACCGTTCCGATAATGGGAATGTCTAAAGTTTGATACGCCTTGCCCTCTCCGACGAGGGGTAAAGCGACGATTTCTGCGGTGGGATTGATAACTTGGAGTTGTTCGAGAATACGGATCGCGATCGCATCTTCTCCATGACCGTTACTAATACAAAGTAAATTCATGCCCTTGGACTGCTGTTAATAAGTGCTGTTCTTTTTCACTGTATCGGGTTGTGTTTCCAAATCGATGGCGAATTTTCACAAATCTCAAACCCAAGATGTACCGCGCTCAATCCATTTCTCTACCTTTTCTGTCGTATCACAGTGAGTTGGCGTACCATATTGTGATACCCAATCCGAAAAAATAACCACTGTTTGAGAACCCCGGTTTCGAGCTTACAATTTTGACTTTACCGTGTAAGCAAGTCAGAAACCGGGGTTCTTAATTCCCACTAATTAAACGGATTTGATATGACGTACTCCCTACGCTGACTGCTTCGCAGAGAGTGCGAGGGCTTCTCCTCCCTTTTGGGGATTCACGTTTTATAATGAGCCGAACACCCAAGCCCACTTTGTGAAGAATCCCCTCGTCTTGATTGCTGGGGATTGTCAAGGCTTCATCATGAGCGCTTGACTGAAACTCGCTTGTGGGGGGATTGTTTGCGAACCCAAGCCAAAAATTTCTGCATCTGCGGTTCTGCTTGCAATTTCTCAATACTATCGAGTTCGCGGGCCAAATAATTGTTGTCAAACAAAGCATGGATTTGGCGATGACAAGCCGAGCAAATACTCGCTGTCGGGCCAATTTCAGCTTTCTTTCGCTTCGTGGTTTGACGGGGCCGCAGGTGATGAACGGTTAGTTTCGGGACTTCTCGTTCGCAAAGTTCGCATTTTTGAGTCATTGTTGACTAATCGATCTTTTTTCCTTTTGCTCTTGCCTTCAAAAGATACTACAATTATAATACAAAGAGGGAAAATAGAGATTAAGCCTCTATCTCCCTCGTCGGCAATAATTCTGAATGTTGTAATTGACCATTGAGTATTAACGGGATAACTGAGTATCTTCGAGATGATCGAAAGCACATTGGGCTGCATTCATGGCATAACGGGCTTTTTCGATAGCCGAGCATTGTTCCCAATCCATCTGGGCTTGAGGAGAATTAGGCGCTTGGGAACGCATGGCCAAAGCCACAGGCCGCGCAAAAACCAACAAATCGTCTTCTGACCATTGATCTAACAAAGGCTTGACACATTGGACGAGGCGTTCAGTGGGGGTTAGATCGAGATGAGCTAACTCTCTAGCCCGATTCGCGATCGCTTCTAACCAATTTTGGGGGGCTTGGGCAAATTGTTGTAGCAATACCGCGACCACGGACTTAGATTCAGAGAAACAGCAATCGAGAGTAGCGAAAAAATCGTTAGCTCTAACCTCAATTTCGGCGGTGACGTAAGCTTCATCGAGGTCGAAGGCGCGATCGCTTTCCTCATAATAATCTGTCGCGGTGGGTGGATACCAAGGATAAACATCATCTTCTTCTAACAACAAGGCTAAAAGTTCTTCTGACTCCGTGAAAGGTTGTTCTGCATGAAAATTATTAATAGGTTGATAAGACATAGTAACTCCTCTTTAAAAATGACTAAAAGGTAACTTCTTCCTAACGAGCTGTTGGTTGCTACAGTCGGGAGTGTCATCGTTCCGAAGAAATCCGAATTTTCTCGCCAACATAGAAAAACCCAGTTTTTAGGCTAACACTTCAATTCCCAAAAATCGTCTCTCCCAAGACCCCCCTTAACCGGGTTCGACTTCAATACCAAACTCCCAAGTTTGACCCTGTAAACTGCCAAACTTAAGGTGAACGCCAGAATACAAACGGATTTCTTGGTGATGAACTTTTTGCCAACCCTTTTGACTATAAACAAAGGTACCAAAGCGAGAATCGTCTTCCAAATAGAAGCAAGACGACTCATCCCCGGGACTTTCTACCTCACGACAAAAGATTTTAGCGTGATTTTGACTCACCCATTTTTCAGTAATCGCAAGATCGTTATCCGATTTACGTCCAATCCGCATCAAACCACTGCGAACTGAAGTGGCTGTGGTGGGATTATTAGCATCGACGGGTCGCAAAAAGGCATAAAAACGATTTCCCGTAAAGTTACTGGGTAAAATGGTCGGCAGTTCTGTAATACTTGGCTCTAACGGCTCAATCAACTCCCCTTCAAACTCCGGGTGCATATATAAAATCGGCAGAGTCCAAGCGGGTTGATTAAACTTGTATAACATTAATAACTGTTGGCGGGCGATCGCGACAGCACTATCAATGGCATGACGAGACGCGATCGCACTGGTAAACGCCTCAATAAAACTCAACGCCTCTCCATCCGCGATAGAATCCCGCATCGCCAAAACCGCCGGAACACCGTGATGCACCAACACCTCTGCCAAGCTACTACGAGGAATTGCCCGTTGTGCGCGACAATCCGGTTGTGCGCCCCAACAAGCATTAAACACCGCCAACGTCACCCGCGTCCGCACCAAGACTTGAGCCAATTCTGTCCCATTAATCGTCTGATTTTCCGCCAGAAACAACAAGCCACCATCTGGGGCCGGAATCCCATGACCGGCAAAAAACAAGACATTATAATTTTGATTTTCTAAAACCTCAATCAATTCGGCGGTGGTAGGTTGTAACAAAGTTTCTACCGTTGCGTTAACCGGATTCGCCAAAGAATTTGAAAGAGGCGGAACATTTTGTAATTTTAAAACCTCTGTCAGCACCTCCGCTTCATTTTTCAATTGCAACAAAGTTTTACGGCGGCCGCGTACATCTTGATTTTCTCCCAGGACTAACAAAATTTTCAACGCATTGGCCCGTTCCACCAAACTGAGGGGATCGACATCGCTGGTGGTACGACTGAACAATAACTTTTGATTCAGCGAAATCGACTGTTTTCCCGCTTCTGGCTGCATAATCTCCCACGGTAGCGGAATTAAATCTGGATCGCGCAAATCTAAACGCAAGCGCAAAGGTTTATTTCGTCCGTGGGCTACTCCGCGACTTTGAGCGAAACTGTTACGAATCGAATCACTAAACAACCATTGCCACAAATCAATACCAAAATCTTGCATCAAACGCCCCCCATAGCCTTGAGTAGAGCCTTCCGCAATGGGAGTTCCCGTGGTGACCTCTGACACGGTTTTAAGGTCACTGTGGGTTACAGGCAGATGTAACTGACTTTGTAACGAAAACATTTCTTGCCATGCCAACCATTTACGGGTCAGGCTATGGGGCCAAGCACAATGATGAAAACCATAAGCACTACTTAAAGGTGCATTAAGAACCCAAATCGCAAAATTATCCGATCCAGTTTGGGTCAAGCGTTCAATGGCTAGGCTCAGGCAAGGCGTTACTCCAACAGTCATTCCCAATCCCTACTGTATTTTTAAAACCATAATCTATCTTAGCTACTCGTGGGAAAGCGCCGCGTTCTTGGTCTGGCGTGTTAAAAAATCTTAGGAGAGATCGCGTCGTGCAACGGGGCGGGTCTGTTTAGAAGGATTGAGAGAGGGAGGAGAGGGAAAAGAAGATATTATGTCAATCTTTTTCGTTTCGCGCCAATTGAGCCAGAGACCACTACACTAAGGACAAGAGAACCTGTTGTATTTCCATGCAATACAACTTTTTTCCTTATTGTTGGTAGCCTCTACCGCTTATGAGTAAAACCGCAGATACTACATCCAAACCCAAACAACCTCTCACCACCCAAAACATTATTTACATTGCGATTGGTTGGTGTTTTATTTCCTTACTATTTTTTCTACTCTTTAGTGAAACTGCACCCGGAGAAGACCCTCCTTTCTGGTTTATCGTCAGCACCTACATCTTTGAACTGGGTGCATTTCTAGGCTCGGCTGTATTGTGTTACCGCAATTGGCAAAGTCCTCAAATTGCCAGTGGTCGTAATGTCTGGCTGGGTATAGGTTTAGGGCTGTTTTGCTTTTTCCTAGGTGGCGTATTGTTTGGCATTTGGGAATTGTATTTTGGCCTCGCCCCCGATGTGTCTCCGGCGGATTTTTTCTATATGCTGTTTTATTTCTGCATTAGTTGGGGCATGACCTTAGCCGTCTTACCGCGACGCTTAAACTTAGAAGTGTGGCAATGGGTTACGGTTGCCGTTATTGCTTTACTTGCCATTCTTTTGGCTTTTATCGTCACCTTCACCCCAGGCGACAACGATGCAACGCTTCCTATCGATGCCCCTCCCACCACTGAGTCCAGCATTTCTCTAGCTGAGTCAGTGACTTTTGTTTCCGAGCCGACTCCGCCGCCTTCCCCTGCCCCTGTCCCGACTCCTGCTGTCGAGGAAGAAGGCGCTTTACCGGGTTGGGTTGTTGGTTTAGACCGCTTTTTGTCTAGCTTAGCGGGCCCGGTGAATTTGTTTTACATCATTGCGGATGTGGGCTTAATTATTATTGCGACGACGTTGTTACTCGCCTTTTGGGGAGGGCGCTTTTCTTTGTCTTGGCGCATGATTGCCTGTGCCACGGTGTTTCACTATTGCGCCGATATGTGGTTCAAGTATGCTTATTCGTATATTGACAATTATGAAGGTGGCGGCTTGCTTGAAGTTTTCTTTATCTTTAGCGGTGTCTTTTTTGGCATTGGGGCAGCCCTAGAATATGAAGTCTCTACCAGTCGCCCCAGTCGCAGCCGTCGCCGTCGTCATGGTTAGACTTCGGCGGTGAGTTGCTTGCCAAAGGTTTGTCTATCTTCTTGTTGGGCGACATCGAGGTTTACGCCTAATGCCCAAAATGCTGAAATAATCATGGCACCGCCGCCTAAAACCACGGCGAGGAGGCTATCGTTATGCAGAAAATGGTGCATAATCCAGCCTAAACCTAAAGCTACACAAATTTGGGGAATGACGATAAAAGCGTTAAAAATCCCCATATACGACCCCATTTTACTGACGGGTAGGGCTTTGGCTAACATGGCATAGGGCATTGAGAGAATACTCGCCCAAGCAACCCCAAAGCCAGCCATGGGTAAGATTAACCAGATATGATTGTGGATGAACAGCAAGGAGATTAAGCTGGCTCCCCCAATAAATAAAGATAAGGCGTGGGTGAGTTGACAGCCTAAGCGATTGGCAATACGTGCAATGGGCCAAGAGATTAAGAAGCACACGGCGTTGTACACGGCAATGCAAACCCCTGCCCATTCAATGCCTTCTGCGTATAAAACCGAGCTTTCTCGCATCGCTCCGAAGATGTTGTGAGCGACGGCAGGGGGGAAATATAAAAACATACAAAACATTCCTAACCAAGAAAAAAACTGTACGCCAGCGAGTTGTTTCATGGTTTCGGGCATATTTTGAAATAATCCTAAGATGGCTTTGAATCCGTTGCTCAAGCCCCCGGTTTTTTTCATGCGTCGCTCAAAGGCTTTGATGTTTTTGGGGGGGATTTCTGGAGTCGAAAGCACAGTCCATAAGACGGTGCCGAGAAAGACCGCAGCCCCGACATAAAAGGATGATTTTACGGCAAAGGGAATGGTTTGATGGCCTTTGGTGCTAAAGTCGAAAAGGCGGTCTAGCAGCCAAGGCATGAGGGCGGCTACAACTGCTCCTAAGCCGATAAAAAGGCTCTGCATGGCAAAGCCAGCGGTACGTTGCTTTTCTGGGACAATATCAGCGACAAAGGCTCGAAATGGCTCCATGCTGATGTTGATGGAGGTATCGAGCAGCCACAACAAACCGGCTGCCATCCACAGGCTAGAGGAGTTGGGCATGAGGATAAGGGCAATGGAGCTGAGAATGGCCCCGGATAGAAAGTAGGGTCTACGGCGACCTAGCCAAGTCCAGGTGCGATCGCTCATATAGCCGATAATGGGTTGGGCAATTAAGCCACTGAGGGGAGCCGCTAACCATAAAATCGGGATTTGTTCGGGACTTGCGCCTAAATATTCGTAGATGGCGCTGGTGTTGGACATTTGCAATGCCCAACCAAATTGAATGCCGAAAAAACCAACGCTCATGTTTAAGAGTTGGAAAACACCAAGTTCTGTTTTTTGGGCTCTATTGCGATTGAGGTCAAGCATACATACGGAATTTCACTACACAGTAAAAGCGAAAACACCAAAACTCGTTTTGGTATAGGTTTCAAAAACAATTTTTGAAAAAATGAGTCAAAGATTAAATTTTTGTTTATTATTGGTATTAGGGATTGCAAACAATCCAAATGAAGGGATTGGAACAACCCTTTTTGAGATTTGGTGTTTCTAAAGCTGGATCGGCGATCGCGTCATTAGAAGATAAAGCTAATGCGCTATCTTCTCGATTGCCGTTTGGCCATAAATGGCTCTAAATAATCAAGATTATTTAAGGTTTTTGAGAGTGACGCTTTAGTCTTCGCTTTACTGCTACTTTAGCATTGACGCTCAAGCAGACAAAGTTCCTACAGGCATAAATTTAGATTGCCCAAGTAGATTGATTTGATTTTTAATCAATGGCTATGTCGTTAAAAGCGATTTGTACTCGCTTGCTGAAAACTAATCTAAATTTTCTTCGAGTTCGCTTAAAACCGTAAATATGACATCGAGAGCGCGATCGCCCCAAGTCATGGCTTTTTGCATCCCCTGCGTCCAAGCTGCTTGTAACGAGGGGTCAGATTGCTGTGTGGCAATTGTCTTATCAGAAGTATTCATAAATGTTTGAATTTCGTTAACAATGTACATACAAAGTATATCACAAGTAGTGCATTCGTAATAAAAAAAGCGGGAAACCCCGACCCAAGGGGAGATACAGCCGCCTCAAATTCCTGTTAATTTTGCAATTGCCAAGAATTTCGCGATTGCCCTTACGCGATCGCCGTGATGTATGTCAAGATAATTGATGTATATTGTTAGTACGAAACTTGCCTTATGCCCCGAACCAAACCGCCATCCAATAAGGTTCTCACTATCCGCCTCACCGAAGCCGACTTTCACCTCCTAGAAGGGTATTGCGCCGATCGAGGTAAAACTAAAACCGAGGTATTAGTAGACCTGATCCGCCGCTTAAAACAAAGTAACGTTGCTTCTTCAGCGATGTCCTCACACCAATAAAACATCCTTGCTTACCACAATTCATAAACTGATGATTGTAGTATCGCGCTTCAGTTCTTCAGGAAATGCTGATACTAAAACTAGGGGAAAAGGCTTGTCGTCCTTTTCCCCTGAATTGTTTTTGGGCAGCTTTTTCAGTTATCCGCATCTGCAGTGGGAAGAAGTTACCAATTACCAGTTACCAATTACCAATTAGGGGATTTTGGCAAACACTAATAACCAATAACCAATAACCAATAACCAATAACAAAAGACTAAACCTTACCCCGGAGACGGTGAACCAAGCCGAGCCAAGCATCTTCGAGCAAAGCATATAAAACCGGAACTACAACCAAACTCAACAGCGTTGACGCAATCAAACCGCCGATAATCGCCACAGCCATGGGTTGACGTAACTCTGCACCGGCTCCCCAACCCAAAGCAATCGGGAGCATACCGAGAATGGTCGAAAAAGTGGTCATTAAAATCGGTCGCAAGCGCACCTGTCCGGTTTGTAAAATTGCCTCAGAGCGGGCTAGTCCAGAACGTCGCAGTTGATTCACATAATCCATCAAGAGCAAGGCATTTTTATCCAAAAGCCCCAACAAAAAGATTAAGCCAATCAAAGAAATCATGCCGAAATCGCTTTGGGTAATCAGTAACGCTAACATTGCTCCCACCAAAGCCAGGGGAAGGGATAAACCCACAACCAAGGGTTCGAGCAAGCGACCAAAGGGCAAAAACAAGACGGCCAGCATACAAATAATGGCTAAAGTCAGGGTTGTGCCAAAGCTGGCAAAGACATTGCTACTCGACGCAGCATCCCCTTTAAGGTCGAGGGAAACATCATCAGGTAACATTCCCTGTGCAATGTCTAATGCTTGGGTTGTCGCGTCTCCTAGGGCTTTTCCTGGGGCTAAATTGGCAGCGAAGTAAACGGCGCGTTGACCATTAAGCCGCTCGATGGCATTGGGATTGGTGGGGTCTTCTTCTCCGGTAATGGTGACTTCAACAAAACCAGGGAGGGGTTCGATTTGATTTTTGAGGTCTTGGGCTGCATTAGTCAGGGTTTCGAGGTCATCCCCGGCTAAAGCGATTTGCAGGGGTTTTTGGTCAATGGTATCGACAAATTGGATGTCTTCGACCCCGATGTTGACTCCTTCAATTTCGGGGAGTTGTTCGCGGATTTGGGTTTGAAGTTGGGCAGTTGTGAGTAAGCGAGAAGGTTTGAGGCGTACATAGAGTTTACCTTTGTTGGGTTCGCCGCGCACGCCGATGATGGTGAAAACGGACTCGACATCGGGGAGATCGAGGACGGTTTGTTCGATGTCTTCGGCAATGTTGCGCGATCGCGCTAAAAGCAGGCGCATGGGGGATTGGGCTAGGTCTTTGAGCCAATCAAATGACCCTTCTCCAAATTCAGAATCCGGGTTAGGAGGGGGTGTTTCTGGGAGAGGAGGTGCAGTCGGCGGTTGATTTTGAGCCAGTTGGGGCAAAGGAGAGGTGTAAACGATGTTAAATTCACCGCGATCGAGTTGCGGGATGAAGCCTTTGGGGATGAGGGGAATGAGTGCGACTCCGAGGGCAAAACTCGCGATCGCGATCGCCACTACAATACCGCGATGTTGCAGCGACCAACGCAATACACGACGATAGGTGCGATCGGGGATTAACTCGTTGTCTGCATCCACGGGGATGGGGGGCCTAGAAGTATCTGGGTTATTGTCGCGAAGGGGATTCCGTCGCGGTCGCAACCACCAAACGGCTAACACGGGGGAAAGGGTACGAGCCACCAGCAATGAGATTAACACGGCGGCGGACACGGTTAATCCAAAGGGTTTAAAAAACTGACCAATGGTGCCTCCCATGAAGGCGACGGGAAGGAAAACGGCGACAATGGTTAGGGTAGAAGCGGCGACGGTGAGGCCAATTTCATCGGTGCCGTTGATGGCGGCTTCTCTGGGGGATTGGCCGGCTTCGATGTGTCGCGAGATGTTTTCGACATCGACGATCGCGTCATCGACGATAATACCAATAACGAGGGCAAGGGCGAGTAGGGTAATGGTTTCTAAGTTAAACCCCGCGATCGCCATGATAATGAAAGTTCCGAGTAAGGAAATGGGAATGGCTAAGGCGGCGATCAGCGTGGCGCGAAAGTTGCGTAAAAAGGGATAGATGACCAAAACTGCCAAAATAATTGCCAAAATCAAGGCATCGATGGTGGCTTGGGTGGCTTCGCGAATAAAATCTGCTTGGGTTTCGGCTAGGGTGAAGGTGACTTCGGGCAATTGCGATCGCAACTCCTCAACGGTGGCTTCGACCGCCGCGACAATATCGAGGGTATTTGCGTCGCTTTGCTTGACAACCTGAAACGCTAAAGCATCATTGCCATTAAATCGGATCAGGGTTTGTTGGCTGTCAATGCCATCATTTTCTAGGTTTTGGGGTGGAGTACTATCTCCGAGCAAATTTACCCGCAAAACTCCATCTAGTTCGGTTATGGGCGTAATAATTTCAGTTTTTGCGAGATTAGTCAATTCTTCTAATGTCAAGGTCTCGCTTTCGAGGGCATAACTGACAGAAGCCGATTCATTGAGGTTAAAGGGAATGACCTCGAAGGTGGTTTCTGGGGGAAAATCTACCGTGTCTAATTCGGCTCTAACTGCGGCTGTCGCTTCGGGTAAATTGGTTCCCACTTCAAATTCAAGGTTCGCGATCGCCCGTCCTGGATAAGTGGTAGAACGATATTGTTCCAGATTGTCGATATCGGCTAAGGCAGCTTCAAGGGGAATGGTTAACTCCGATTCTGTTGCCGTCGTGGTTTCTGTGGAGGTTTGGCTTTGTACCACCACGACTGGAAATGTGACATCGGGAAATAAAGCATACTTAAGGCTACTCAATGCCAAAAGCCCAGCCACTGACACCGCAAGCCAAAACCCAACCGTGAGCCAAGGATGGGCGATCGCCCAGCGAGAGAGATTAAACCGTTGACGCAGCGAAGATTTACGGGGAAACCGAACCATAAGCTTACAAAAAAGATGTTTTTCAAACAAAATGGGCGCGATCGCACTTCAAACCGTAACTCGCGATCGCCTTGTCGATCAGTTAACTGTATTTTCGCGGAAAATGCCACAAAACCGCAGCAAAATAGCCCTAGTCTGGTCAAACTTTTAGCATCACTTCTCAGACACTTTAGGGCTATAAATAGCGTTCAATTCAGTTCTTTTTGGGAAAAACTCAAATCAAGAAACTCGTTCTCGATCTTGTCATTTAATTTTGTTGCTTAACTACTAATATCGGCATAACAACTCATCCCAACTTCCTGAAAAACACTGGGTTCATTGCCTTGTTGGGCTTGACGATTTAACTGCCGAAACTCACTTTCGCTGTAACGAGATTGAAACTCGTCAATCATACAACGACAAAGTTCGTCTGCATCCGCTGCCGATAATCCGGCTTCGGTTGCTCCTCTTTTACAGCTATTAATATAATCATTCACCAGTTTGGATGAATACTGATTATTTTGGGCGACTTGCTGCGGTCTAGAAGAAGAAGCAGTTGATACGGCGCTATATCCTAAAAAGGTAACAGAAAAGATACTAAGGCCCAATAAGGTTTTCTTAAAAAATGACTTGTTCATAATGAGAAACAAACTCTCCTAACTCGGTAAATTAAATTTTGCAAAATATTAAACACAAAGTACTGTTGTGTACAGTAATATTAGCCGGAAGTGGCGTGTTATCTTTTTGCTTAGTCTATTGATGATATTAACTTAATTTTAATAAAATTGGTGAACCTTTAACTCCCCCTTTATATAGATTTTGTCATCTGTTAAAAGAGCAATATTGATAGGAACTGGTTTGAAATTAGGCGATCGCCCTGAGATCGGCTATTTTTAAATCAGTAGATAACCCAAGACAAGCTAAGAAGCCAATTAAAGCCTTAAACGCTTCTCTGAGTCCCTAATGATGGGAATAACTGCGACCTTTCCACATTCCACCGCGGCCTTGATAATAACGTAACGCCGAATCTAGAGTCATCGCCGTATAAAAAAGCGCGATCGCGGGTAAAGTTAAAGCAAACCCCGGCCAACAATCATAAAAGCGAATGGTCGGCAAATATGCCCCACTCATTAACAACCAAGTTCCCATTCCAAGACCCAAAACCAGCCAGTTTCCCGTCCAGATTCCCCCAATCATTGCCACAATCGGAACCAGATAAACCAAGGTCATTCCCAGTAAAGTTCCGAGCAATAATAACGGCGAATATTGTAATTGAGCATAAGCCGATCGCGCCACCATATCCCAAATGGTTTGTAAAGAATCATAAGGACGTAAACTCCGGGCTGATTTGGTTAAACCCAACCAAATTTGATGTTTTGTGCCATCAAACGACGGTTTTTTAACCGCTTGGGCTAAGGTACAATCATCAATAATCGCATCTTTAATCATTTCTAAACCCCCCAAACGATCCACCGCTTGCCGCGATAATAATGTACATCCTCCGGCGGCTGCGGCTAAATTCCGTTGGGGATTATTCACCCAAGCAAAAGGGTATAATTTTTGAAAGAAAAAGACAAACGCTGGAATTAATAACTGTTCCCAAAAACTTTTACAGCGCAACAACACCATCAACGAAGTTAACTCCGATCGCGTTTGTTGAGCTTGGGCCACAACACGCTGTAAATTATCTTCATCCCGGTCAATATCGGCATCTGTGAAGAAAAAATAATCGGGAGTCGGGTCGAGGGCGCGCCCTTGGCGTAAACCTTGCTCCATTGCCCACAATTTGCCCGTCCAACCCGGCGGTAAGGGTTTCGCGGTTAGAATTTGTAGGCGATCGCGTTTTCCTAGGTTTGTGGCAACTTCTTGGGCAACTTCGGCCGTGTTGTCTGTACTGTGGTCATCGACTAAAATCACCGAGTAGAATCCCGGATAATCTTGTTGTAGCAGCGATCGCAAAGTCATCGGTAGTACATCTGCTTCATTGCGAGCCGGGACAATAGCGCAAACCGTGGGCGATCGCACCAAATCCCGATCGGGCAGAATGACATTACACCGCCAAAATCCGCCCCAAAACAAAATTAAAAATAGCCAAATCGCCAGTGTCAAAAGCGCGATCGCACTCAAAATCATCATCTCATCTCAAACCCTATTAACTATATTGACACTCCTCCCACTCCCCACTCCCCTCCCGTTTGATGAACTTTTTTAACAGACCGCTGATTGCAGACCGTGTTTGATCCCTTAACTGCTTAAAATAAGGTCATCTTTAACTTTTCTCAACTTTTTTTAGGAGAAACGCCTATGGCAAGCAGAGACATCGAAATGATTCAGCCCTACGAAGGCAATCCCTTCGTCGGCCACTTAGCCACCCCGATTACAGCATCGGGTTTTACCAAAACCTTTATTAACAACCTCCCGGCTTATCGCACAGGAGTCTCGCCGTTAATTCGCGGTTTAGAAGTGGGAATGGCCCACGGCTATTTCCTCGTCGGTCCTTGGACGGTGTTAGGCCCCCTGCGGGACTTTGGCGAAGCTGCCAACTTGGGCGGTTTAATCTCCGCGATCGCGTTGATTTTGATTGCGACTGCGGGTTTATCCGCTTATGGCCTCGTTACCTTTAAAAAAGACGAATCCCAAGCGGAATACTTCAAGAGTACCCCGGATGCTCCCGATAACTTGCAAACTGCTGGCGGTTGGAGTCAATTCTCTGGTGGTTTCTTTGTCGGGGCCATGGGGGGTGCTTTTGTCGCCTACTTCTTGCTGGAAAACCTTTCGGGTGTAGATGCGATTCTACGCGGTTTGGTGAATTAATAAGCTTGCTGGCGGTTCATCAATCGCCATTACTTTTGGGAAAATCATTGCAAACACTAGCATAGGAAACATCAATTATGACCGGCGCATACGCAGCATCTTACTTACCCTGGATTTTGATTCCCATTGTCTGTTGGCTGATGCCTGCTGTAGTCATGGGACTTTTGTTTATTTACATCGAAAGCGAAGCTTAAGAATTTGAGTTTCGTTTTTTACTTTAATCTGCGTTGAAAAAAAGACTCTACCCATGGCGGTGGAGTCCTTTTTTTTTGACGAGATGGGGAAAAACACAATAGCAGCCTCAGAGATGAGACTGCTTGAGCAATTAATTAAGACGAAACCCAGAAACTGTCAAAGACGAACAGCTTACTACATCGCCGGTGCATCGATAACTTGTTCAACTGCTGTGATTTCGGGGATATACTCGCGCAAACGACGTTCGATACCCATTTTCAGGGTCATCGTAGAACTCGGGCAGGAACCACAAGCCCCTTGCAGCCTGAGTTTGACAATGGGCCCTTCAATTTCAACAAGTTCGACGTTACCGCCATCAGCCATGAGGTAAGGGCGTAATTCATCTAAGACTTGTTCGACGTTTTCGGGAGTTAATGCAAGTGACATAGTTATGAATTTAAGTTTTTTAAGGGTTTTGCTGGTGTTTATTTTATGTTAACGCGCTCTTTGCTCCTGGGACGGCATAAATCACAAAGACTCGGATTCATGGTGGTCAGGAGACAGTTGGGCGGTACTCATTACCGGGAGTTGGAACAAAGGTACAGTGAAGGTTACAGTCGATCCGAGTTGTTCGCCCATACTGAAGAAATTAATGGTTCCGCCCATGGTTTCGATAAGTTTTTGAGAAATGGCAAGTCCTAAACCCGTACCGCCGTAGGCTTTGGTACGAGAACCATCCACTTGACTAAAGTTATGAAACAATTTGTCAAGTTTTTCGAGGGGAACGCCAATGCCGGTATCGGCAACTCGGACTAAAACGGTGCCGGGAAATTCCTGATTATTGGCGTTCATGGCTTTTTTCAGGACTTCGGCACTAATGGTTACGCCGCCTTCGTGGGTGAATTTAATGGCATTTCCCACCAGGTTTAACATAACCTGTAACGAGCGTTGATAGTTGCCGTAAAGAATAATGGGTTCGCGGGAGGGGGGATATTGAAACTCAAAGGTGAGATTTTTGCGTTCGGCGAGGGGTCGCATTTTTTTCTCCACATCCTCGAAGAGTTCGTGGAGGGGAAAGTCGCTAAAGTCGAGTTCGAGTTTTCCGGCTTCGATTTTGGCGATGTCGAGAATATCGTTGATTAAGTTGAGCAGATGTAGGGCGGAATGATGCGCTTCATCGAGGAATTCCCGTTGTTCTTCTTCGGTGTCCGCCATGCCGTCTAAAATCAAGCGGAGAAAGCCGATAATGCCGTTGAGGGGGGTGCGGAGTTCGTGGGAGGTACTGGCGAGAAATTCACTTTTGAGACGGGAGGCTTCTTCGGCGAGGCCTTTAGCTTGTTCGAGTTCTTTGTAGAGGGAGGCGTGGGCGATCGCGGTACTGACTTGGGCGGCGAGTTCTCGCAATAAGTCAATTTCGGCAGCGGTCCAGTAACGACGGCGATCGCACTGATGTAGACAAATTAGGGCATTCCGTTGATTTTGGTAAAAGGTGGCAACGGCCAACACCGAACGCTGGCCAAAGGTTGGATTTGCAATGCGTTCGACGGCAATAGGTTCGCCACTACTGAGGGCTTGTTGGAGATAGGGTTCGCTGGCTAGGCTGAGGCGTTCTCCGAGTAAAGGTTTAACGTTTTTCTGGGAGTATTCGGCTTCGACTCGGAGTTGATTTTTTTCGGCGTTGTAAGAAACAATCATGCACCGAGACACGCTCAACGAAGAACCGATGCTGTCTACGGTTTGCTGCCAGATCGTTTCGAGGTCAAGGGTACGGCGAATATTACGGGCAATCTCAGTGAGGAGACTGCGGTACGGATTGCGACGAATTTTCCGCGCGATTTGGGTGACTAAATCTTGGGAGGAAGCGGTGGTTTCTGATAAGTTCGTGCGGCGGGTATCTGAAGTAATTTCCTCTTGCCGCAGCAAGTGACCAATCGCCAGCACAGCACTCGCACCCCCATTGGGTTGTAAAATTGGGCTGATCGCCAATTCTAAAGGAAAAGACTGCTCTGCGTGTTGAAAAAAGGTATGGTAGCGTTCGGGGATGCGTCGCTCTAAAATTCGCTGGATTAGGCTTAAATAGGCTTGGGGATCCGCTGGCGTAAAACTTTCAGTGAGGTCGCGACCCTTAATTTCTTGGGGGTCGATACCGTACTCGGCAGCAGAGTTCCAAGAGAAGGAAATGTATTTACCCGAATTGTCTTGGACAAAGACTATTTCCGCGCCTAAATCCTGCCAATTTGTTGGCTCAACTTGTGCAGGGGCAGATTTCATCGCAGTTTTAGTAATATGGCTTATCGTTGGGATGTTACGACCAAGTTGACTTTAGGTTAAAGCGAACTTTAGGGATTTGTCTACTTTCCCCTTTGGGGATCGTTTTTCCCTTTTTTTGTTTTAACTTATTTCGCGGTTGCAATGATTAACTTGGTTGGTTGAAACACCCTGCTACTGTGGTTTACCACTTTTTTAGAATTTATTTTTAGGGGATATTCAGGGCAAAATTACTACCCCTGAATCATTAATCATTCCACTCTCCTCGCGGCGGTACCGGCGGATTGCGACGGAAACCACGGGCGAGGTCGGCATCTGGCGATCGCTCTCCCCGCAGCCATTGTTTGATCGCGGTTTCAATTACCCGGCTGGGATCGTTCGTGAGGTGTTGAATTTGATCTAAAAGGTCTGAGTCAATGTTAATTGAAAGTTCGACTTTTTCTGATGTTCGTTGGGATTCGGATTGAGTGACGTTATCATTCATAACTGTTTAATCAATAGTTCCTAATATTTTTTGAAGGCGATCGCTGATGAGGCCTCTATTATAGCTTTTATAGGTTGTTTGTCTTGGTTTCGAGGTCATGAGTTTTTGGCTTAGGCTTGATTGTCCAAGCCTAAGAAAGCAGTTCCCCCTCCTGGCTCGATTACCAAATCCCCTGAAAGCGTCGAAAATCATCCTCAACGCTTCTCCTCAGAAACTATTAAAATACATTAAGAAAGACAAAACTTCTTAAATTCGCTGTTATTACGATTCCACCTTCTTTAAAAATTCTTATGACTGACGTTGCCGTCTCCCGTATTCGTAACTTCTCAATTATTGCTCATATCGATCATGGTAAATCGACTTTGGCTGACCGTCTGTTGCAGGTGACGGACACAGTGACACAGCGCAAAATGAAAGAACAGTTCCTCGATAACATGGACTTAGAGCGCGAAAGAGGGATTACCATTAAGCTCCAAGCAGCTCGCATGGATTATACCGCAAAAAACGGGGAAAAATACGTCTTAAATCTGATTGATACTCCCGGTCACGTTGACTTTTCTTATGAAGTGTCGCGATCGCTGGCCGCTTGTGAAGGAGCATTATTAGTTGTCGATGCGTCCCAAGGGGTCGAAGCCCAAACCCTAGCGAATGTCTATCTAGCTCTAGAAAATGATTTAGAAATTATCCCAGTTTTAAATAAAATTGACTTACCCGGAGCCGATCCCGATCGCGTGATTGAAGAAATCGAAGAAGTGATCGGCCTCGACTGTACCGATGCAATCCGGGCTTCAGCCAAACAAGGCATTGGGGTTGACGCAATTTTAGAAGCCATTGTCAAGCAAGTGCCACCCCCTCAAGACACGACCAAAGAACCGTTACGGGCATTAATTTTTGATAGTTATTACGACCCTTATCGCGGTGTAATCGTGTATTTCCGAGTCATGGATGGTTGCGTTAAACAAGGCGATCGCGTCCGCTTAATGGCTTCTAAAAAAGAATACGTCATTGACGAACTCGGCGTACTCTCCCCAAGTCAAATCCCCGTCGAAACCCTACACGCTGGGGAAGTGGGTTACTTCGCTGCTGCCATTAAAGCCGTAGAAGATGCCCGCGTCGGCGATACGATTACCCTGGCGACCGTTCCCGCCGAAACTGCCTTACCGGGCTATACAGAAGCGAAACCGATGGTTTTCTGCGGTCTGTTCCCCACGGATTCAGAACAGTATGAAGACTTGCGAGATGCCCTCGAAAAACTGAAACTCAACGATGCCGCCTTATCTTATGAACCCGAAACCTCAACAGCTATGGGCTTTGGATTTCGCTGCGGTTTCTTGGGTTTGCTTCACATGGAAATTGTCCAAGAGCGCCTCGAACGGGAATATAATCTTGACTTAATTACCACCGCCCCTTCAGTAATTTATCGCGTGACCACCACCGCCGGGGAAACCTTTGAATTCGACAACCCCAGTCAATTACCCCCCCCTGGTAATCGGGAAATTATTGAAGAACCCTATGTGCGAGTTGAGATCATTACCCCGGAAGAATATGTCGGGACGTTGATGGAGTTGTGTCAAACCCGACGGGGTGAGTTTAAGGATATGAAATACTTAACCCCCACGCGGACGACGTTAGTTTATGAATTGCCTCTCGCGGAAGTGGTGACAGACTTTTTCAATCAACTCAAATCGCGATCGCGGGGTTATGCCAGTATGGAGTATCAACTCCTGGGCTATCGCGAAAATGACTTGGTGCGCTTGGATGTTATGGTGAACGGCGATCCGGTGGATTCTTTGGCCACCATTGTCCACCGAGATAAAGCTTACCCCGTGGGGCGATCGCTCGCTGAAAAACTCAAAGAACTCATCCCCCGTCATCAGTTCAAAATTCCGATTCAAGCGTCTATTGGTTCTCGCATTATCGCCAGCGAACACATCCCCGCTTTACGCAAAGACGTTCTGGCTAAATGTTACGGCGGTGATATCAGTCGGAAGAAGAAACTGCTGCAAAAGCAAGCCAAGGGGAAAAAGCGCATGAAGTCCATCGGGACAGTAGATGTGCCGCAAGAAGCGTTTATGGCGGTGTTGCGCTTAGAATCCTAAACGAAGCACACTAGAACCCCGGTTTTTCCAAAAAACCGGGGTTCTGACTACTCAATAAACGATACAACGTCTAACCCGATAATCGCGATTTCGCCATGATGGAAACTTCTTTTCAATCATCTTCCACCGAACAGCGTTTCGTCTACTCCGGTTTGACTTGGCCCCAATTTAAGCTGATTGAGACGGGTTTTGACCAATCTCCGGGGGTTCGTCTCGCTTATTACCACCAAACTCTAGAAATTTTTATGCCGGGACGAGAACATGAAGTTTTTAGTCGGCTTATTGCCTTTCTCATTGGTTTATTTTGTTTGGAGAAAGGGATAGAGTTTGAACCCACGGGTTCTATGACTCAACAACGAGAAGGGGAAGTTTCCCTACAAGGGGATGAATCTTATTGTTTTGGAGATTCTAAACCTATTCCCGATTTAGCAATTGAAGTTATTTTTACCAGTGGGGGGCCTGATAAACTCGAACGGTATCAAGCATTGGGTCTACCGGAAGTGTGGTTTTGGCAAGATGGTCTGTTTAGTCTTTATCGATTACAAGGCGATCGCTATGAAAAGATTTCTCGTAGTGCTATTCCCGAATTAGAAACTCTCGACATTGCTCTTTTAACGAGATGTGTTCTCAAGGCTCAAACTTCGCGTTTGGAAGCAGCGAGAGAATTTCGTCAGGGGTTGAGTTAATTGGATTGAATCTTATCTCGTTTCCTGATTCAATTTCCTTGATAACCACCGCGTCGTGGGGATTTCTACTGCCCAAAAAACTCTCTTTAAAACTTAATTTTACTTTTTGAGGCTGTAATCTTTATACAACATAGCTTTGAGCCTTTTTCAGAATTTACCTTGTAAGCCAAAGTTTCTGACCCCCTTTGGAGGGGCTTGCATCCCCATTACCCCCTACTGCCCCTTAAATGCTGATGACTGTTAAAAAGGCAATCCAGGGAAAGAAGGTCGAGACGGTGGGCGAATGGGTAAATTAAACCCAGGGAGACGGGGTAGATCGAGGTCGGGGTAGAGGTTTTGTAAGACTCGTTGCAGTCTTTCCATTCCCGGTAATTCCCCTTGAAAATCATCAAACAAAACCCCTGTGAGAATCCTCTCTACATCGGCTTGAGATAATTGTCTGACCGGGCCAATACGTCCTTCGCGATTAATTTCTAAACGGTTGCCTTGGGAGAGGGTCACGGGATCGCTATTAGAATCCCCTGTAACGGCAATTTCTCCTTCGAGGACTTGGACTTGGGAAATGCCATCTTCCCCCACTTCCAGGAGGTAAATTGTGCCTTCTACGCCGATTTGGAAGTTGGCGGTACAACCGTTAGCGGGGCCGCTGGCTAAAAGAAAGCCTTGTTGGACTTCGATACATTGACCGATAAGGACTTGGGAGTTGGGGCCTAAGCGTCCGATCGCGCCGTTACTAAAGGCTAAACTGGTGCGTGCGTCTTCGGTGCTGACTTTTTCTTGGAAATTCGCGATCGCGTCTATTGAGGCGAGGGTTTCTTCGATGAAAACGCGATCGCTATCGAGGATTTCTTGAATCACCGCTTGGGTAATTTGGGCAGAGGCAGGATGAGGCCAGAATCCGAGGAGTAATACCGTCCACAGACTACAGAAAAACAGTAAAAGATTGCGTCGCCCTTTGGGAAACGATGGGAACTGCATCATGAATTAAACTGTCGAGAAGGTTAAATAAAAATGTACCCCGCGATCGCCCAATCATAGCACGAATTTAAAAAGGGGCGGTTTGCCCCCAATGACTCTAGTTTTTAATTATTGGTAGCGACCCACCAAGCCCGCTAAACTGCCCGGATAGCCTTCACCAACGGTAGTCATCGACCAGCCCTTATCGCCTTCGCGGTTAAAACGAGCCATGACTACGGCAGTTTCGCTGGAAAATTGAGCATCAAGGTCATAACGCAACAATTCCTCGCGATTAGAAATATTAACCATGCGAACGTAAGCATTGTTGACCATACCAAAGTTTTGGCCGCGAGCGTCGGCTTCATGGATGGTAATGGCGACTAACAGCTTTTGGACAGCAGGATCGACCTTCCGCAAATCCATGATGATCGCTTCGTCGTCGCCTTCCCCTTCTCCGGTACGATTATCGCCGGTAAGTTCTAATGCGGGGTCGCTTTCGGGGGATTTGAGTTGATTGTAAAAAATTAAGTGATTGTTAGACACTAATTTATCGTTAGCACCGAGCATAAAGACACAAACATCGAGGTCGAAGGGGTTGTTACTCATGCCAACATCCCACCCCAAGCCGACAAATACGGCTTCGAGGGTTGGCAGCACTTTGTCGAGGTTGAGGGTTGTGCCTTTGCTTAGGTTAATTGTCATTTAGGGTTCTCCTTGGGCGTAATCGTTGTTACCGTTTTATCTGAAGTTTAACTAAAAAACGAGAAGCCTTCCGTTCTAATTTATCTGATTGAGTAGAGGAGGAATCATTTTCCCGGTTGAGGATGGGAAGCAATTGATAGGGCGATTCACACCTACTATAATTAACAGTTAAGTAGAAGTTAAAGTAGTATTAACAGCAAATTCTAAATAATTAATAACAAATGACTAATGACCCAGGACAAATCAAAATTTCATCTCATCATTTAGAGATGATACGACATCATGCCGAAACAGATTATCCCCATGAATGTTGTGGTTTGTTGTTGGGTCATATTGTTGCGGATCGAAAAGAGGTGGTCAAAGCGATCGCGACTCAAAATAGTTGGGATGCATCCGAAGCGGCGGCGTTTGCCGAAGCGACAGGACAACCGCCACGGGATGGCGAGCAAAACAGCAATTTTAGTATTGCCCCGGCAGAAATGTTACGGGTACAAAAACAAGCTAGGGTAGAGAATTTAGATATTGTAGGGATTTATCATTCTCATCCCGATCGTGAAGCGAAACCGTCTGAATTTGACTGCGCGATCGCCTGGCCGATTTATTCTTATCTCATTGTTTCGGTGGTACAAGGAAAAGCGGAAACAATATTGAGTTGGGTTCTTGATGAGGAGGGTCAGTTTCAGGCAGAAAATATAGTAATTTATAACGGATAATTTACAATGTACAATTAATCATTTAATCGCCATTACTAGAAACCGTTTTTTTCGGTTGACCCCTTCAAATTGTAGGGTTTTTATCGACTTATTATTTAAGTGTAAATGAATGAGGGGCCCGGAGAATGATTTCCGGGCAAGAACCTTATTCCAATAACATAAATGAATCTAAAAAGCGGTCGGTTTCTTGGGCGATCGCATCGTCTTTGGTCGGCGCACCACCTACGACAAAATACAAGCGAGAATCTACCCAATACATCCGGGCTTTCATGTAACCTTCAGGCATTTGGACTTCAACTTCTTTGCCCCTGTGACCGTCGAGTTCGATGTCCCGTTCGCTGAGAATTTCGTTGTCTTGCACAAAACCATCGCGAGAGGCTGCGAGAATGGTTTGGACTTGTTCGTCGGGAACTCCGTCAGGAACCATAGGGAAATCTTGATAAAACACAACATAGCCGGAGTTTTCATCGGTATTTTCCAGCATAATTTCCCCAGATGCACCGGCATCAGCGGCTACGTTGCCTTCTTGGATGTTTTCGGTGGGAGTATCGGGGAAAGCGGCACTAAAGCGTCCGGCTTCAGAAACAAAGGTTTCCCAATCCTCTAGGTTCATGTCTGCGGGTTGGGTTTGGGCGGTGGCGGCTTTTAAAATGGGGGGAACGTTGGCAATAGCGAGGGGAGAAGCGATCGCGAGGAATCCTAAAGCGGCCATGCGAGTTGTGGTTTTAGAGAAAAGTTGCATAAAGTTTAAATCCCATTGGTGGATTGAGGGTCAAAATTGTGACAGGTTTACTCGTCTGTTGTAACAAAGAAGCAAAATGCGACTTGAATGTTTCCGAGTCAAGGCGATCGCCCTTAAGAAGATACTGCGATCCTTTGTTAAACTCAAAAAGCATATTAATAAAACTTTCAGCACATCGTAACTGCCAAAGGGTTGCTGGACTCAGGGAAACGGCGGCCTTTGCGTCTATCATTTCTTTCAAATTACATGAGCGTATTTCCTCCTTATTCTGGATCGCTGCCGTCTCGTCTGCGGATTTTTAACGCCAGACATTACTGGGTGTTGGCGTATTGGGTGATTTTTCAGCCGAGTGCGTTACATCGCTATTTTTACGATGCCGATCCGGAGTTGTATCCCCGTTTGGGTTGGCGCAAAATTGTTCAAAGTTGGCGCATTTCGGCTTATCGATCGTTGTATGGTATGACGGCGTTGGCGATCGCGATCGCCCTGGCGTTGTTGTTGTTGTTAATTCCGATGGCGTTTGCGTATAATCTGCAAGGCCATACTTCGGGGATTGCGGCGATCGCAGTAACGCCGGATCGTCAGTTGGCGATTTCAGCCTCGACGGATCGGCGGATTCGCTCGTTTGTTCCCAATAGCGATCGCACTCTAAAGGTGTGGAATTTACGCCGAGGGACGGAAAAATTCACCCTAGACGGTCACTATAAAAGCATTTCGACCCTGGCCGTCAGTCCCGATAGTCGCAAGGTGCTTTCGGGGGGCTACGATCCCTTTGTTCGGGCTTGGGATTTAGAAACCGGGAAAGCGCTTTATCGTATTGGCGGTTATGAGCGTTGGATTAACGATCTCGCGGTGACTCCTGATAATCAGTTGGGGTTGTCTGCCAGTGGTGACGGGAGGCTGCGGGTGTGGCAGATGGACTCAGGAGAGGAGTTGTATGTCCTAGAAGGTCACCAAGATGAGGTGAATGGGGTTGCAGTGACCCCCGATAGTCAAAAAGCGGTTTCAGCGAGTCGCGATCGCACCCTCAAAGTTTGGGATTTGACCGCAGGGACGTTATTACAGACCCTCACAGGTCATGCAAAAAGCGTGAATGGGGTGGCGATTACCCCGGATAATCGCTGGGTGATTTCTGCGAGTAACGACCGCACCCTCAAAGTTTGGGATTTGGCAACGGGGGCTTTATTACGCACTCTTACGGGTCACGAAGATGCGGTGAATTTAGTCGCGATCGCGTCGGAAAATCGCCTGGTTTCTGCGTCTCAAGATGGTTTGCTCAAAATCTGGGATATTAATACAGGGGAAGCGATACACACCCTGACGGGTCATCAAGGCTGGATTTCTGACCTCACCCTGACTGAAGATCGCATCATTTCGGCTTCTTCTGACCATACTCTCAAAGTGTGGGACATTAACACGGGGGCAGAGATTTACACCCTGAAAGGTCATCAACATCGCGTCCAAGGGGTAACGGCGATTCCCGAACAGAATTTGGCGATTTCTGTGTCTTACGATCGTTTTCCGCAGTTGTGGAATTTGGCTTCGGGTCGTCCGCAAATGCTTGCAGGTGCGACGCTACAACGGGATGCGATCGCGGTTTTGTTGGGGGTTATCGGGGTTTTGGCCGCGATCGTCACAGTCTTAGCCGCGACTTGTAGTTTTGCGGTGGGTTTGGCTTGGTTTGGCGTTTATGGGACTGTCGCGATCGCTTTAATTCTGAGTTTTATCGCTTGTGCCTTTTATACCGGGATTGCTGTTTTTATTGACCGCTTGGTCACTCATCCTTCTTTCCGCAATTTCAGCGAAGCTTTACTGCTCAGTCGCTCATTATTAATTATTTTTGGCTTAGTTTTCGGTTTACTGCTCAATATTGGCTTTAATCTCGCTAATCGCAAAACCTTAGCCGTATTTGGCAGCGTTATCTTCACCATTTGCATTGCCATCACCGCCAGCATTGTGGTTGCGAGTGTGATTCAGCGTCCAGCTAACAGTTTACGCGCTCCCGTGGTGCGGGCTTGGAAAACGGCAATTCAGGTAGGATTTTGGTTTAATTTACTGGTGTTGGCGGGTTCGTTGCGTTTACCGTTTTATCCCGTTCATTTACTCTTATCCGCTTTGAGTTACTGGCGCAGGCGCTTACATCCGATATTTTGGGATGAAACGGTTGTCTTACCCTTATTGGGAACTACTCGCAAGGTCAAAACTCAACTCGACCGCGATCCCCAGCATGGCTTATCCTTTGCGGCCCAAGTTGCAGCCAATCCTTGGCAAAGACCGGCAGTACAACGGGCGTTGATTTATCACCTCCATCGCACCGATGCGCCCCTGTTTTGGCTTAATTCTTTACTCCACGACTCCGACCTCGATCGCTATTGTTACGCCCCGATTATGCCCAAAGATTGGCGAGATTTTCCCTCGTCTCGCTTGTTACTCCTGGGCGAAATTGCCGGGACTCCTGTCACCATTAACGGTGGTAGTAATTCTCGTTTCAGCGATGTGGTCGCGGTTTGGCTGACTCGTTGGCAAAAAATTCGCAAAAACACGCCCTTGACTCAGTTTACAGGGGTTTTGTATCGCTTGCTTCAGCAGGATTTCCCTCAGTTTCAGCCTTTTGGCCCGGAGCAGTTATATTCTTTGCTAGAGGCTTATCCAGGGGGTGTAGAAATTCACCAATCTTTTGATTTGATGGCGAAGTTTTTGAGCTACCGGGATTTGGATGGTATTGCTTCGGCTGTGGATGTGGTGGGGTTAGAGGAATTTGCGATGCTGTTAAAAGACCCGGATTTGGCGATTCGCTCTCAGACAATTATCGCTTTGCAGATTTTAAGTGAGGTGGCGGGGCAAGTGGCTCAAGGCCAAGCGGCTCCGGATTCTGAGTTGCAGGGGATCGCCCTCACCCAAGCCTTAGCTTTATTGACTCAGGCGCGATCGCGAGTTATTTCAACGGTTACGGCTCCAGATTCTACTCTATTACTGCGAATTATCGACCAATGGCAAGAAATTATCGCCCCTCATGTCGTGCAACCCGTGGGTTATCTGAAATTATAGCTTTTTGATGGGTTGAATAGTTTGTATTCTTAATATGCCAAAAATCTCGCAAAATAACTGTATTGCGGTTAACGTTCCCCCTAGTGTCAGCTTAAAGCTCGATCGCGCTCATTTTATTAAATTAGCTCAAGCTAACCGCGATTTGCGTCTAGAGCGCACGGCAACCGGAGAGTTGATTATAATGCCACCAACGGGAAGCGATACAGGACATCGAAATTTAGATATTGAAGGACAATTATGGCTATGGAATCGACAAACTCAGTTAGGAATTGCCTTTAACTCATCAACGGGGTTTCATCTTCCCAATGGTAGCGATCGCTCTCCTGATGCAGCTTGGATTCAACAAGAGCGGTGGGATCGGCTTTCAGAAGCAGAAAAGCAGGGATTTGCGCCGATTTGCCCGGATTTTGTCGTCGAGTTGCGATCTCCTACGGACAATTTAACCCTGCTACAAGCAAAAATGCGAGAATATCGAGAGAATGGTGCGGGTTTGGGTTGGTTGATTAACCGTCGCGATCGCACCGTGGAAATTTACCGACAAAATCGCGAAGTTGAAGTATTAAATTCCCCCAATACTCTCTCCGGTGAAATGGTTTTACCCGGTTTCATTTTGGATTTAACGCGAGTTTGGTAGTTTGAATTTATCACCCTAGTTTTTACTAAAAATCCCAGTATTTTTGCATAATTCTATCAACCGACAGGTGTTTTGAACGTGAATCTGGCTTATTTTGAAAGTGAAGACAGAATAACTTTAAAATGAATCAAGAAAATAAAGACTTAAAAAACGCCGCACCCGATCGCGAACAAGCAGAAGCCCAAGCCAAATTAGCCCATAGTGCAGCCACCGATCCACAAGGTTTAGTCAAAGAAGAAGCCGATCCGATTAGTCCTGAAACCGAAGACAATCAATAACCATTTTATCTCGTTCCTGGGTTTTACCAAAGAATATAACAACCGAAGTTTTACTTCAATTCCAGAACCCCGGTTTCTGTGGTAAAGTCTAGGCATTTCTGGATTACATCATCAGAAACCGGGGTTCTTAATCCACCGCAGAAGCGGATTCTATCTCAATTAATATTATTCGTCAAACCGCACAAACCCGCGTAAGCAATACCAATCGCATCCACCGCATCATCGATAGGAATTGTCTCTAAATTGAGTAATTGTTGCAGCATTTGAGCCACTTCATCTTTAGTCGCTCTCCCGTTTCCTAAATGGGCTTTCCAACTGGATTGATGGAGTTGAATCGGTTCGAGTTGGGCTTGACGATAACAGACTAAATTAATAATTCCCACGGCTTGTAAAACCCCCCCTGCGGCTTTGATTTGACGGCTAAAAAAGGGCATTTCTAACGCTGCATAGTTGGGGGTGAATTCGTCAATCAGTGCAACTAAATCCTTTTCGAGTTCGAGTAGTCTTCGAGCCGTCGAGTGTTTTTTGGGTGTTTCGATTGTGCCGTAATCAATAATAGTGGCAGAGTCGGAGTCCTGACAAGTTAAAATAGCCCACCCCACTGTTGCTAATCCGGGGTCAATTCCTAACCAAATTTGTTCGTTTTCCATACAAGGCGATCGCGATTTTTTAATAGTTAATGAAGTGGCAAGTGTGTCAATTTACTGATTGACTGACACCCAAGTTTTCGCGTAGGTTGGGTTGAGGTGACGAAACCCAATAATGAGCGAGGGGGTGTTGGGTTTCACTTCGTTTTACCCAACCTACTCTAGAATCTGATACTACCGGGATTTCCCATCTTATTCCCTACGGCTTGATGGATACCAGGGGTTTATCTTAACTCAAGAGCCTGCTTAGCGATCGTAATGGTGGGTTACGGCGGATTGCGTTCATTACAGTCATAGCCTAAGTTTCAGCCGCCTAACCCACCCTACGTTAAAGCACAATTTTAGGTGTGTCACGCCACTACGAATGACTTACGTCCCTTGATAGAACCAAGGAACGAGATAACAGTTGTTATGTCCGTCATAACAACTGTTATGATTTCAGGCTAACGGCTTTGACTATTTTGGAGTTGGCTCAACAATTGCTCTAAACTTTGGGCAGGTTCTAAACAACTAAACCCCTGACAAACCAAACCTACCGCATTTGCGGGTAACTCGGTTTCTACTTGATATGCAGCCACGGGAGAATATAGCGGGACGAGGGTTTGTAGGTTTTCGGGGGTAGTGCGGACTAAGGTAGCGTTGCGATACCAATCTAGCCCGTTGAATAAACTCGGACAAGCTTGGGGGGATTTCTCCATGATTTCGCTAAACGCTTGTAGAATTTGGGCGGCGCGATCGCTATAATCGGGATTATCGGCAACCAGGGATAAACGCATTAAATTCGCGATCGCAATCCCATTAGCCGCAGGGGTGGCATTATCAATATAGCTGCGTTCGCGGATAATCAGATCGTCACTCGCATCCTTCGGGGTGTTGTAATAGCCCCCAGACTCCTCACTCCAGAGATATTGGTCAAACTCTTTCTGCACGTTTATCGCTGCGTCTAACCATTTCGTTTCTGTGGGTTGCGCTGCATACAAATCCAGCAAAGCTTTGATGAATAAAGCGTAATCCTCCGATTGAGCTAAAACGGCGGTTTCTCCTTCATAATTCAAGCGGTGGAAACGTCCCGCTAGCCATTGATTTTCTAGGATAAAGTTAGCGGCATTTTGCGCCAAATTCCAAGCCGTCTCGATACCAAAAACGGCGTAAACGCGAGCTAAACCGGAAATAACCAAGCTATTCCAAGCCACAATCATCTTAGTATCGGTAACGGCGGGAATACGACCCGGCCAGGCTTTATTTTTCGCTTCTGCGTTATTCCGGGCAGGGGGGAAGGGGGCAGTCCTGTCTGCATCTTCGCCGTAACGCACCTTAAACAGCTTAGAAAGGGCGCTAAGAGTAGTTTCCGACAGTTTTTCCCCGTTGCGCCGTTGCAGGACGTTGTGACCCTCAAAATTGCCGTCTAGGGTCACGGTAAAGGCGGTTTGCATTTCTTGAAGTTCCCCAGGAGTGAGGATTTCGTCTAACTCCCCGTAATCCCATACATAAAACGCCCCTTCTTCGGGTTCAACATCTTGGGGAGTAATGAAACTATCCGCGTCTTGGGCTGCGTAGAAAAAGCCTTTCGGGTCGGTCATTTCCCGTTGTAACCATTCGATTGTACCCGCGATCGCCCTTTCTATGGCCGATTCCTCAATCCCGCAACTCCACAAATTTGCCAAATATTCGAGAATTTGCCCGTTATCATAGAGCATTTTCTCGAAATGCGGCACAGTCCACGTCGCATCTACCGTATAGCGATGAAAACCGCCCCCTACCTGGTCGTAGATACCCCCCAGCACTAAATCCATCCCGCGCTGTTTAGCAATATTATCGGCTTTGGAGACTCCTAAGCGCAGCCCTTGTAAAGTCAGCAACCCATAAGGCATCATGGGGAAACTGGGCTGTCCGGGTTGCTGTGACGCGATAATACGACTGCTGATTTCCATTCCCTGCAACAGCAACTCCCCACTCAGAGAAGTATCTCCTTGCGGTAAAGATGCAGATTGCTGAAGGACGCGCATCATCTCGCTTTTGAATTGGGTCAACTTCTCGGTTTCTACATCATAAAACCGTCGCACCGATTGTAAAATCTCTAGAAACCCCGGACGACCATAACGGGGCTGTACCGGGAAATACGTCCCTCCATAAAAGGGTACGCGGTCATCGGGAGTTAGGAAAATGTTGAGCGGCCAACCCCCTTGACCCGTCATCATTTGCAGGGCTTGCATATAAATACTATCAATATCCGGGCGTTCCTCGCGATCGACTTTGATGGGGAGAAAGTTGTCGTTGAGGTAGGACGCGATCGCATCATCAGAAAACGCCTCTCCTTCCATTACGGTACACCAATGGCAACTCGAATAACCAATCGACAGGAAAATCGGCTTATTCTCTTGTTTTGCGGTTTCTAGGGCTTCGTCGCACCAATACCACCAATCTATCGGGTTTTCGGCGTGTTTGCGGAGGTACAGGCTAGAGGTTTGTGCGAGGTGATTAGTCATTTCAGTAATCAGTAATCAGTTATCAATACCTCTGCATAAAGTCAGAGGATGGAAATCTCAAATCGGGTATTTTATCATCCCCGTTAAGTTTACCGCGCCTGACTCTTTTGGTTCTATGGATAACTTTATAATGATATTAAACCCCTAAGAATAACTGTATCAAAATTGGAGCGCGATCGCCATGACGACAACCACCCAAAAACTCACCTTTACCGAATACAAAAACTACAAAGACGGCACAAATCAACGTTATGAATTAGTCGCAGGAGATTTAATACCGATGAGTTTAGGAACAGGAAAACACGGCGCAGTCGCAAAATTTCTCGAACGGCTTTTTGATGACGAAATTACTAAATCTCAACAGCCTTGGACAGCCCAAAAGTTTGCAGTCGGTGTTCGTTCTCCTCGCGGTGGACGTTGGGATACTTCTCGCATTCCCGATATCACCATTCTTTCCCTCGAACAATGGGAAAATTTAGCCAATCGAGAAGCTATTATCGACCTCAATGAAGCCCCTCCTTTATTAGTCGTTGAAGTGGTCAGCGAATCAACCAAAACTACCGATTATCGCAGCAAGTTTTCTGAATATGCTGTCTTGAATATTCCTGAATATTGGATTGTTGACCCGCTACAATCTCAAGTTACTATTTGTACTTTAGTCGAAGGGCTTTATGATACTGCTATTTTTCGCGGGGAAGAACGGATTATTTCGCCTACTTTCCCCCAGTTGGAGTTGAGTGCTAATGCTGTGCTTCTGCTAGATTAATATTAAATATTTCACCCCTGATTGACTGAAATAAATTTTTCGCGTAGGTTGGGTTGAGGTGACGAAACCCAACAACGATTGAGGTTGTGTTGGGTTTCACTTCGTTCTACCCAACCTACAATCCCTAATAGGGATTAGTTTGAATTGCAAT
>JBKHDX010000018.1:0-34543 GCA_046541115.1 Spirulinaceae cyanobacterium
TAGAGTGTGTTAATGAAGTATAACGCATCATCTTAAACCAAGTAACCAGGATGGAACGAAAGATGAGGGATTGTTTTATTGATTTAAAAACGGTTGGATTTGCCGGAATTATTTTATCTTTGCTGACATCATTTCCGGTACAAGCACAAATTACTTCAGCGGGTGATTTGACGGGAACAACGGTTAATCTCAATGGTAATACTTATGAAATTACGGGGGGAACTGTTGCTGGAAATAATCAATTTCACAGCTTTTCTCAGTTCAATTTACCAACGGGAGACGTTGCGGATTTCTTAGCAAATAATCCTGGCATTGTCAATATTTTAGGCAGGATTACTAACAATAATCCTTCGATTATTAATGGCTTAATTCGCGTTTCTGGTGGCAATAATACCAATCTTTATTTGATGAATCCGTCGGGGATCATCTTCGGAGGAAATACCTCTTTGAATGTGCCGGGAGACTTTTTTGCGACGACAGCTACAGCCATCGGCTTTGGTAATAATAATTGGTTTAATAGTGCGGGAAATAATGATTATGCGAGTTTGACGGGAAATCCGAGTCAATTTGCTTTTGATTTAGCCACAGCCGGGACAATTATTAATCGCGGTAATCTCGCTGTCGATCCGGGCAATACTGTGGGTTTAATTGGCGGTACTATAGCGAATACGGGAACATTACGAGCCAGAGAAGGGGCGATCGCGATCGCATCGGTTCCTGGTACTAGCTTAGTCCAAATTTCGCAAGTTGGCAATATTCTCAACTTACAAATTAATCCACCTCGCAACGCTCAAGGTCAAATTTTACCGTTTACTCCCCTCGATTTGCCGAGTTTATTAACGAATAGCGGTGGGATTAATACAGACTTAAATCTTAATGGAAATAACACCGTACAAACCCAATTAGGCACTTTAGTTTCTACCGATCCGGGTACGGCTATTGTAACAGGAACTCTGGATGTTTCTCAAAATGGTGTGGGCAATCCCGCCGGACAAATTACTATTGTTGGTAATAATGCTTTTCTTGCGGATAATGTGAATATTACCCTGAACGGATTTCAAAGTAATGGTTTTAGTATTCGGGCTAATGAAAATATTAATATTCAAAATATTAATGGCAATGTTTTAGAAATACCAACGGGTTATACAGAAACAACCTTTATTGCCGATGCAAATGGCAATGGTAGTGGCAGTTTTCAAATGAGTGCTGGTAGTATTTTAAGAACCGATGGCGCTTTAACTATTACGGGTGCAACCATCGCAGCCAGTGGACTCGATACGACCAATTCTATTAATATCGGACAAGCCTTTTTAAACTTAACTGCGACTCATGGCAATCTTAATTTAACAGGCGATATTCTCACGTTTGGGGATACTAATTTACAAGCATTACAAGGCAATATTACAGTTCAAACGATTTGGACAAGAGGTGGCGATCTTAATGTCAATACCAGTGGTTTGTTTCGTGCTGAAGCTGCTACGATTCCGTTTCCAGGGTTAACTTATAATGCCCAAAATCCACCAACTTATAATGCTAAATTAACTCAATTTTTGATTCAAGAGCGAGGCTCTGATGCAGCCGCTTGGGGCAATTTGCAAGGTACTATTGAGGTAGAAGTTCCCAGTTATCCTGTAAGTATTCTTGTTGGGGATTATAACGATATTGGCGGCAGTATTCGTATTCAACATGGAGGAAGTACTTTTGAAACTGGAGCGGTTGATAATGGAATAGATGTTGTTAACGATTCTCGAACTTATATTCCTGACAATCCTGCGGCTTTTGATGACTTTGAGCCGACTTCAATTGAGACACTTTTTTTAACTGAAAATCGCAACTATACTGAACGTGTATTGTCTCCTAATACCAGTGGGACAGTAGGTGGTATTATTGCGATTGATGCGGTAGGAAATTCTCGCGCAAGGCAAACTTTACAAGATTCGGTTTTTACGGGTTCAACAAATCAATTGGGGAGTTTAGGGACTTTTGAAATTGTTTTTAGTTCCCCAACTAATACTTCAGTTGCCAATAGCGTTAATAACAATAATAATAACCCAAATAGTGATATTGCTTTGCGAGGCAGTGTTTCCTCAACACCAATAAATACAACACCTAACATCCCCGCACCTCCCCGTGAGGAAACTGTAGATTCTCTGGTATTAGATTTAGAAACTTGTAAAAAGTTCCAAGAAAATCCCGAAGAAAATGCCCGTTTCAGCGAATATGAGGATCGTTGTCAGCAAATTCTAGAACAAGACTTGGAAGCACAAGAAAATCGACAACCGTAATTTTACGGACAGAAAGAAAATTTTGTGTTAGTCTTGGCTTACTTTAAGCTAATAGGCTTTTTGGCAACGGGAATTTGTCGTTGCTTATGTTGCTTTTTAACAACTTAAAATCATGCGACAACTCAATAAACTCGCCGCAGATGCAATATTAGGGTTAATCTTGTTATTAGGGGGAAATTCTGCGATCGCGTCTCCCATTATTCCCGCTAACGATAACACTCAGACTAGCGTAATTGTAGATGGCGATCGCATCACCATAAACGGCGGTACATTATCGGGGGATGGGTTAAACTTATTTCACAGTTTCGAGCAGTTTAACCTCAATCCCAACCAAATTGCAGACTTTCTCGCAACGCCGCAACTACAAAATATTTTAGGACGAGTTGTGGGGGGAAATCCGTCAGTTATTGATGGTTTAATACAGATGAGTAATGGTAGCGCGAATCTGTATTTAATGAATCCTGCGGGGATTATTTTCGGGAGTAATGCAGCGCTCAATGTACCAGGGGATTTTTTCGCAACAACAGCCACCGGAATCGGCTTTGGGGATAATAATTGGTTTGAAGCTTTTGGACAAAATGATTATCTCAATTTAACCGGGAATCCGACTCTTTTTACTTTCGACAATGCACAACCGGGGGCAATTGTCAATGCTGGCGATTTGGGCGTGTCTCCTGGGCAGAATGTTACCCTTTTGGGCGGTAATGTGGTGAATACAGGCAATATTAACGCACCAGATGGTAATATTTTGATTCAATCTGTACCTGGAACAAACTTAGTCCGGATTTCGCAGCCCAACAGCATTCTGAGTTTAGAAGTTTTACCCCCCAGAGACAGCAACAATCTAGCCGCATCTTTCACAGCGTTGGATTTACCCGCATTACTCACCGGAAGCCCTGTGGAGACGGGATTAGTCGTGGATGGGGATAACGTCGAAACCGCAACCGAAACTCCCGTGACAGGGACAACTACGGTTACAGGACATTTAATGGCAAATCACATTGATATTTTAGGCGATCGCGTCTCTTTAATCGATACTACCCGAATCGAGGGCGATCGCGTGCGGATTGGAGGCGATTATCAAGGGAGAAGGACAATCCCCAATGCTCAAACTACCTTTGTCGGGACAGACACCGAAATTAACAGCAATTATGCCATTCTTTGGGCAGACAATACTACTCGATTTTACGGGACTATCAGCGCTCCTGGTGGTTTTGTTGAAGTTTCGGGTAAGAAGAATTTGATTTTTCGCGGTGATGTTGATGTGAGTAATGGTGGACAATTACTCCTCGATCCTGAGAATATCATTATCGTCGATGCGGACAATGCTGCGGATGATATTCAACTCGATGATAGTGAAATTTTAGCTCAAGATGGTACAGGTGACTTTACGATTTCGCGAGGGCGTTTAGAAAGTTTAACAGGTAGCATTATTTTAGAAGCTACGAACAATATTATCATCGAAGACTTAGCGGGAGATTTGCTGGATTTACAAGCTAGGGATGGGGATACTGTCACTTTTACTGCGGATTCAGATAATGATAGTAATGGTGATTTTGTGATGGAAGATCGCAACGACACTTTACAAACTAACGGCGGTAGTTTAGATATTACTGCTAGTAATATTAATTCCGGGGATTTAACGATAACGAATACAGGGGGAACAGTTGATATTTCTGAAGTAAACGCGGGAAATGTTGTCGGAAGTCGTATTAAATTATTGGCTCAAAATAATATTTCTACTGGCGATATTAATACCAGTCCTTTTACTTATAATGATAATGGCGAGTTGATTCAATTAGGGGGAGAAGTTGATATCCAGGCAACTAACAGTAGTGTAACCACCCAAAATATTACCACTTATTTAACTTTTGGTTCTTTAGGAAATAGTCCTCGTGGTGGACCTTTAACTATTAGCGCAGCTACTAATATCACAACCAATGATTTAACTGTTGGTTCAGGCGGTGTTGATTTAGATGCAGCCAATGGTGATATTATCGTTGGGGCAATTATTGCTCAATCGGTTGGACTTGGTGGAGTTGTTGATATTAACGCAAGTAATATATTTCGGAGCAATAACGCAGTCCAAATTTCCTATACTTCTAATGTTAATTTGGGTTTCGGATCGGGTCAAACTAACGCAAGTATTTTTACAAGTAAGTTAGGAGGAGGCAAGATTAATATTCAACAAGGGGGAACGGCTTTTGTTACGAATACAAATGTGACTCAATTGAATCCGGGAGTTAGTGGCACTCAAGGCAGTTTGCTAGTCGTTGAAGCTAATAATCGTTCACTCATAGAAATTGTAACCGACCAAAGTTTTACAGAAACAAATCGTTCTAATTTCGTCGAAATTCAGTTTACGAATCCACCGATTCATAATGCAAATCAAGCAAACCCTCTTTCTCAAAGTCGAGGTGGACAATCTGCGGATATTGCTTCGTCTGTAAGGGATTCTCTACCGCTTGACTCTCCCAGAACATTGCCACAAAATAATAATTTCAGTTTGACAGATATTCAAAATCGTAGTTCTGTTACAGAAACAAGATATGATGATTTTAATATTTGTGTGGGTGTCGATAATCCTGAATTTCGCCAACTGAGCCAACTTCAACACGAGCAAAAATGTGACGAAGAAATACTAGAAATAGAAGAAAACAGTAATCTCCCTCCTCACCCTTCTTTAAACTTCCATGATGTCACGCTGGATTAAACTGCTGGGCTTGCTGTTGCTGACTTGCTTTTTAACCGTCGCAACGCCTACCTTTTATCCTGTAATTCACGCTCAAAACTCCGTAGAAATTACAGCCAATTCTGCTTGGGAAAGGGGAGTTGAGTTATATGAAACCGGTGACACCGAGGCCGCGATCGCGCTATGGTTAGAAGCATTATCTTTGTATGAAGCGGCGCAAAATGGAGAGAAACAAGCCCAGGTTTTAGCAAACTTAGCTCAAGCCACTACAACTCAAGGAAATTATACCGAAGCGATCGCCTATTGGCAGCAATTTCAAACTTTAGTGCAACAATATCAACAACCTGCACTTACGTTACAAGCCTTGCAACAAATCGGTATTTTATATCAGGAAATGGGGGACAATCGCAACGCTTATCCAACCCACCAACAAGCCCTGCAACTCAGTCAAACTTTAAACAACGATGCAGCCACAGCCCTCGCATTAGGAAACCTGGGAATTACCTATAAAACATCAGGAAATTACAACAGCGCGATCGCATCCTACAATGAGGCTATTGAAATTTTGCAGCAATTGGGCGATCGCGTCAACACCGCCAAAGCCATCGCCAATTTAGGCAATGTTTACGAAGCATTAGGGCAGTATGAAGACGCAATCGAGCAGTACAATCAAAGCTTAGCAATTGCCCGCAGTATCGGGGATATTAACGCCGAAACCCTAGCCCTCGACAGCTTAGGGGCAGTGTACAACAATCTCGGCGAAACCGAAACCGCCCTCGATTACCACTCCTCCAGCCTTACCCTAGCCCGTCAAAGCGAAAATTTCACGGCAATTGCCCAAAGTCTCAACAATTTAGGCACAGCTTATCACGCCCAAGGCAAATTAGACGAGGCGATCGCGGCTTATCGAGAAAGTTTCGCAGTTGCGAGGGAAACCCAACAAAAACAAATTGAAAGCACCGTCTTGTCAAATCTCGCAATGGTGTATGAAAGTCAGACTGATTACAACAGCGCGATCGCGTATCATAAACAAAGCGTTACTCTCGCTCAAAGTCTCAAAGCCCCCAGAGAAACCGCCTTTGCCTTAAATAATTATGCCCATACCCTGTATGTCGCAGGAAAACTCACCGAAGCCGAAAGCCAACTCAACCAAGCCCTTTCCCTCCTCGATAACTTGCGACTGGGGTTAAGCGATACTGCCCAAATTTCCCTATTTGAAACCCAGTTTTTCACTTATAATCTGCTGCAACAAGTCTTAATTGCCCAAAATAAAATAGAATCGGCTTTAGAAACCTCCGAGCGAGGCAGAAGTCGCGCTTTCGTTGCCTTACTCGCTCGCAAGCTTTCTGGCAATATCCCCCAAACTGTAGCTAATCCGAGTATTGCACAGATACGGGCGATCGCGAAAAGCCACAACGCCACCTTAGTTGAATATACCATCGTTCCCGAAGATACCCTACATCGCGGTAAACTCAGAGCAACAGGAGCGCAACTGTACATCTGGGTGATTCAACCGAGTGGCAAAATTGACTTTCGTGCCGTAGACTTAACTACCCTTGACCTTACTTTACCCGAATTAGTCCGCCGCAGTCGCAACTATATCGGCACAGGAGTTAGGGGAATTGTATCTGTCCAAGCCAGACAAGAAACCGACACCATAAATCGCCTTTTACAACTTCATCAACTCTTAATTGACCCCATTGCCGAATTTTTACCGCAAAATCCCGAAGATGCTGTTATTTTCATGCCGCAGCAAGAGTTATTTCTCGTTCCCTTTGCCGCCCTTCAAGACGAAAACGAGCAATATCTTATCGAAAAGCATACCCTAATTACCGCCCCCGCCATTCAAATTCTCGCCCAAACTCGCCAACAACAACAAAACCTGCAACCGGGGAATTTAGACTTAATCGTCGGGAATCCCGTCATGCCTACCCTGAGTAACGGCGAAACCCTTTCTAGTTTACCCGGAGCCGAAGCCGAAGCGATCGCGATCGCAAATCTTCTCAACACCGAAGCCCTCACCCAAAACCGCGCCACAGAAGCCGAAATTCGCGCTCTAATGCCTTCCTCCCGCCTCATCCACCTAGCGACCCACGGCTTGCTCGACGACTTCAATCAAGGCATTCCTGGGGCAATTGCCCTCACTCCGACTTCCCCCCACGACGGCTTCCTCACCGCCGGAGAAATCCTCGACTTCAATCTTAACGCCGAATTAGTCGTCCTCAGCGCTTGCGACACCGGACAAGGCGACATAACTGGAGACGGCGTAATCGGCTTATCTCGCTCTTTTATTGCCGCCGGAGTCCCCAGTCTCCTCGTTTCCCTTTGGCAAGTCCCCGACCAACCCACAGCCGACCTAATGATCGAATTTTACCGTCAAAAGCAGCAAAATTCCAACCGCGCGATCGCCCTCCGTCAAGCCATCCTCAAAACCAAAGCCACCTATCCCCAACCCCGCGACTGGGCTGCCTTTACCCTCATCGGTGAAGCCGAGTAATATGGCGTAGGGGCGCTCTTTTCCACGCCCTTTGAGGGGGAAGAAAATTGAGTCCGTGAAGACGGACTTTGTAACATTAGCCCCGGATTTTAATCCGCGGGCGGGTTAACGCTATAGACGAAATAATTTAATCCGCGGGCAGGTTAGCAGCATCGACGAGAAAATTAAAACACAATTGAGTGTAACTTCTCCTTCTTTAGAAGCAGGCGAAAATCAACAAACCGCCTACAATAGCGGGTATCTTTCCTTTCTCTACTGCCATGTCCCGGAATTATGGGTAAAAAGCCTCCCTTTTCAACCCCTTGAAAAGGAAAATCTTCCGAATTTCAAGCTACCGACAAGGTAGCGGTAGTTATATCAAATCCTGAAATACAACCCCACTAAGAAACGGCTGAAACTCTGGCTTTGGCAAAATCGAAACTGTAGTCAATTAAGCGGATTTGAGATTACTGATAACTGATAACTGATAACTGATAACTGAAATGTCACCCCTAGAAATTCGCTCAATCATCAAACTCGCGACAGATTCGTGCATGAATCAAAATGCCATAACTTTCGCGTCTCTATTCCGCAACGATGCTGAAATGATTTTACCCGGTCATCGCCTCACCGGGAAAGCCAAAATTCAAGACGCGACAACCACTTATCTGCAAAGCTGCGACGAGATTAAAATCGACATTCAACGGATTCTAGTCGAGGGCGATCGCGCTATGGTGGAATGGATATGGCAATCTTATAAAAAGGGCAAATCTGACTATGCCGAAAATGCCATTATCATCGATTTTAAAGCCGGACTAATTCAACGTTGGCGCGAATATACCGACCCAAAAGCAAAAATGTGAAAACTCCTCCAACCGGTGTTGAAAGATAAAACAACTAAATCGTTACAAAATAAACTGCCGAGACGTATAAACCCTACAACTCGGACAAAACACCTCATAACTGCAAATCACTTCACCGGGACTGGGTTCGTCGAGAGGACGGGTAAAACGGGCGTAAATCACTGAAACAGCAGGATTTTGACAGCTACCACAACCGGAAATTGGGACGCGCAGCATGGCAAATTGACGTTCGAGGGGATGCTGGTTTGGGACTATTCCCGTCCCTTCGTAGATGCTGGTAATAGTATTGTCGGAATAGGTGAGACGACAGGAATCAGTGAAGCGACTGAGATAATCTGACGCAGCAAGAATGGGTTTGGGGGTAATTTGTTCTTCGTCGGGGATTGACATTTAGCAACTCTTTGAAGTAGTTGGGAAACCCATCAAGCCTAAAACGCCTTATCTTTTAGGCTTGACAGGAAACGACAAAACCTTACTTTTGCGCCACGATGGTACGATGGCGAGGGGAGTTGGGGGTAATGCTAATATTACGGAAGCCTAAATCCCTCAAAATCGCCGCAATATCGAGGCTAAAGTACTGGTCGAGGTAAGGTTCCGTACTTTTGAGCAAAGTTAGCACATAAGGGGGCATTTTCTTGTAAATTTCCGATTGGGGATTCATATCCATGAGGGTAAAGTAGCCCCCAGGAGATAACAAGCGTTGGGCTTCGGTGAAGATTTGACAAGCGATAGTTTCGGGTAATTCGTGAAACATCAAACAAGCCGAAACCAAGTCAAAGGAAGCGGATTCTAAACCCGTGGCTTCGGCAGGGGCGTGTTTCCAGGTAATGGCTTTTTGGCGCTGCTGGCTGTTATACTGAGCCACAGCGAGGAAGTAGGGGGAAAGATCGACTCCGGTAATCTCTGCGTGGGGATAGGTCTCTTGTAGGGCAAAACTGCTCATTCCGACGCTACAGCCTAAATCGAGAATGCGTTGGGGCGGAGTTGCGATTTTGGCAGTCATCACGGCATGATAACTTTGGCGGAGTTTAGTATCCCCTTGTGCGCCTGCATCTTTCCAAATGCCAGAATGGACAGAATAAGCCGCAGACTCGACTTCCCAGGCTGCATCCCAACTGAGGTTACCGTTTTCGTAAGCGTGGAAAGAACGAAGGTAATAATCGGGGTAAGGGAGTTGTGGATTTTGGACAGAGGAAAGGTATTTGTCCCAATCCATTTGTTGGTATTCTTGGAAGCGTTTGCGCCAGGGTACGCCTAATCGTTCGGCTCGTTTAATCATCATACTGCGAGCGCGACTTTTGGCAAAGTTGGCCAGGGGTTTAATGGCCAGTAAGCCGTTGACGATTTGGGAAGTCAAGGTGGGTTGAGTAAAGGTTTTTGCAGTCATCGAGCAGTTTTTCAAAATAGCTTTGATAAGATTATCGGGCGATCGCGTCCCGAAAAGCTAGGGGCAATAGAGCGAAACTGCACAAACCCTGCAACAATCGTATGCTTACCTAAAAAGCCTTTTGCCATAATACGAAAATCAATATCTTCGATGAACATAGTAATCGAAGAGTTGGATTTGTGGGTTATCAGGATCAATTCGGCAAGTATAGTTGAGAATCATGGCTAAATTCTACGACATCACCAAGCTTTACCTTTGTTGCGTTCGATTGTCATTGATTTGGGTTACCCTGAAATAGAAAACCTAGAAGAATAGTATTCTCGGGCTTATCAATCTTAATTAAAAATTAATAATATTTAAAAAAATAACCGTTCTAAATCTTTTAAAATTTCTCTAAACCTAATAGCAATCCGTTGACTATTTTTGGGATTCCTGTTTTAAACTTATGTACAGTACAACTGCCTCTATAATTGGCTTACCGATTACCATCGCAATGCGGGATACGGCTCATCAGTTTTCCCTAGAACAAACCCAGCCAGAGCGAGCATTTAAGATTTATCTTAATACAGTTTCAGTGAAACTAATTCAACGTTATTTGACTTATTTAGACATTGAAAGTTATTTCTACAAAAGCGATTTATTCCAACCGGAAATTAGAGCATCTTTTGAGCCTGCGGATTTGATGATAGCTAACTTTGGTAAAGTAGAATGTCGTTGGTTTATGGACAATCAAACTGAAGCTCATATTCCGCCAGAAGCCCAAGAAAATCGCCGAGGTTGTTTTATTATTCGCTTAGAACAATCATTACAACAAGCCGAAGTTTTAGGATTTTATGCTGCGATTAATGATACCTTACCCGCAACAATTTCCCTGACGCAACTGCAATCCATTGAGACATTTATCAATATGTGGAAAGCAATACAACCTCAACCTATTAATTTACATCAATGGCTGCATCATGACTTTGAAACAAGCTGGCAAGCCCTCGAAGAGATTATTACCCCTAAAACACCGATATTAGCGTTTCCCAGTCGTGAAATATGTCGAGCTAAAATTCTCAATTTGGGGATTCCCTTGGTATTGGCGATCGCGCTACAATCAGAAAACGAAAGCCGCTTGCAAATTCAGATTGAGTTATTTCCCTACAACCCCACAAAAGGGGAAAACAATCTCAATCCCGTCTTTCCCCAAGCATTGTATTTAACCATTTTAACGGCGACAGGAGAGGTATTTCGCTGTTTAAATGCCCAGTCAGGGGATGAGATAATTCAATATGAGTTTGTCGCGACAAGAGGGGAAGAATTTAGCTTAAAAATTGAATCTCCCCAAGCCACTTTTATCAAACACTTTATCGCATAATTTTGCCGTCGCCCCGCATTGAAACTCTTGTTCGCACTCCCATGCCCGTGAGACCAAAGATCGCGGCAAATTTGCTTTCTATTACTGCCAGTTTGCGAGGGAGTGACGCGCCTTCCCAAAACGCGATAAATGATAAAGACTCATTTTTTTCTCTCATCAGAAAAAACTTTGTCATTTCTTTACATTAAGCAACGATAGCAAGAAAAACTTAAGGGGTGTAAGTTTTTATAAGTAGCTGGACTAGAGAAAATTAGCAAGAAAAAACGAAGAATTGCCTTCAAACTACCCAAATCAAAACATTTTATTTAACTTTTACTAAAATAAAAACCAAAGTTTAAGAAATAGTAAAAAAAATACCAATTCTCGAACCCTACAATTTTAAAGAGTTCTTAAAGGCCGACCTAAAGGCAACTATACATAATAATATTTTAAGTATAAACCCTGAGTCTATCATTGTTTTTACTTCAAAAAGATAAAATCATATTTTTATTTTTCTGAAGTTATTTTATCTCAATTCATCCCCCTCAAAACCCTAAATGTCCCCTCAAAAAAGCATAATTTTCGGTAGTTTGTGTGGCATTTTGTTGACCCTTCCCGTCAGCGCGCAAATTCTTCCCGACACCACCTTGGGCGCAGAAAATACCGTTGTTACCCCGATAGATGCCACTCGCGATCGCATTGATGGCGGCGCAATCCGCGATATTAATCTCTTTCACAGCTTTCTTGAATTTAACATCGATACCAATCGCAGCGTTTATTTCAGCAATCCCGTGGGTGTTGAAAACATCCTCACCCGCGTCACAGGTAACAATCTCTCGAATATAGATGGCCGCTTAGGAGTCCTCGGAGAAGCCAACTTATTTCTCCTCAACCCCAACGGCATCATCTTCGGAGAAAACGCCACCCTCGACATTCGCGGGTCTTTTATTGCTTCTACTTCTGACAGCATCCAACTCGGCGACAACGGCTTTTTTAGTGCCACCGATATCGATAACTCTCAACTCCTATCCGTCCAACCCGGCGCATTATTCAGCAACGCCCTCAGCCATCACCAAGCCCGCATCGAAAATCAAGGGCAATTACAAGTGGGGGGTAATCTCACCCTCGACAGCGACATCTTAACCCTACAAGGTCAACTCCACGCCGGGGGCAACCTCACGCTCAACGCCAGGGATACCGTCACCCTCCGCGACAGCACCACCCAGGAATTTATTGCCTCTGCGGGGGGAGAAATGCTGATTCAAGGCAACGAAAGCGTTGATATCTTCATCCTCAACCATCCCGATAGCGGCTTATATGCGGTGGGTGACATGACTTTGCGGAGTGCCAACCCCGTCATTGGTGATGCCCATTATGAAACCGGGGGCAACTTCCGCATTGAAACCCTCGACGGCAGCTTAGGCAACTTCTACAGCCCCAACGACCCCATTGTTTTAGCCCGAGGCGACTTTAGCATTTACAGTTACCGGGGCGCATCTCTGCACGTCCTCGCCGGGGGTAGCATTAATATTCCGGGGGGCATTACCATTACTGGCCCCGATGCTTTCAATCGCAGCATTAACCCTGATTACACCCCCGGTTTAGCCACCGTGACTACCAGCGACGGCGAAACGGTAACCATTAATGGTGCGGCTGAACCTACAATAGATTTGCGAGCCGGAATTGCTTGGCCGGCGGGGAATTTTACCATAGGGACGGGCAGTTTTGACGGCTTTGCTCAACCCCCTGATTGGGCTTATAGTCCCACGGCAACTAGCGCAGATATTAATGTCGGTCGGCTATTCTTTTTTACAGAAGGGCGGGTATTGCTCACCAACCAATATCGCCCCAATCCCGCCCTAAGAGGCAATATTACCATTGCTCCTACTTGGGGCGCGATCGCGACCGATACCAGAGGCACGAATGGCGGTTTCGTCACGATTGATTCTAAGGGAGATGTGAATGTTCAGGGCAGAATTGTTGCCGATGCGATCGCGCCTTGGGGTAATGGTGGTGAAGTAAAATTATTAGCCGCAGGAGATATCAACCTAAGCGGTGCGGGTAGCGCGATTACCACATCCGGGGTGGTGGGGGGCGAAATTACCCTTCGCAGTCAAGGAGATATCAACTTATACGGCAGCAATATTCAAAGTCATACCACTTCTGCCGATCCGAATCGCACCGGAGGCAATATTCAAATCGAGGGGAATAGCTTGTGGGCGTTAAATGGCGCTAGAATCAACACTCGCAGTAATAATAATGCCAATGCCGGGGATATTGCCATAAATCTCCAAAATTTCGGTTATCTGGGGGGTAATAGTGCCGTAATGAGTGAAGCCGCACCTGGATCGCGGGGTAACAGTGGCAACTTGAGTTTCAGCGGCAATTTTCTCTGGATGGATAATGCCGACTTTCGTTCAATGACTGAGGGAGCAGGCAATGCAGGCAATCTCGATCTCAATATCAACGGGACGGCTTGGGTTGAAAATAACTCGCAGATTGGTAGCACCGCCTTACCAGGATCGACGGGAAACGGCGGCAGAGTGAACTTATCGACTGGGAATTTATTTTTGATTAATGGTTCTAACATTAATGCCGCTACCTCTGGTGCGGGGAATGGGGGTGAGATTAATCTTAACGTTCGCGATCGCGCCCTGATTAGCGGTTTAAACACCGGGATTATCAATTCCGTGGCGCAGACATCCACCGGGGAAGGCAACACGATTAATTTAACCGCCAATCAACTCGAAATTAGCAATGGCGCGATCGTGACTAGCTTAACTCAAGGTCAAGGTAATGCCGGGAATATTAACATCGATGTCACCGGAGCGACCGTGATTGATGGCCAAAGCCGCGTTGCCGGGATTAGTAGCAGTGTTGGGTCCAGTGGCATCGGCAATGGCGGTCAAATCAACCTCAACACCGGAACTCTCGATATGTTCAATACGGCAATTATTGAGTCGGATACCCACAATATAGGCGATACAGGGGATATTAACGTTAATGTTCGGGGTTTGGCTATCATCGAAGGCCAAAATACCCGCATTCGCACCAATATCAATCCCGGTGCGGTGGGAAATGGCGGTCAACTCAATTTTTCAAGTAATCAACTTTACCTAGGGGATGGAGCGCAAATTCAAGCGGATACGAATGGTCAAGGTCATGCCGGGAATATTCGCCTCGCGATCGCCGATATTGCCTACTTAGACGGGCAAAATACCAGCTTAAGTAGTCAAAGTACTGGCATTGGCAACAGCGGCCAAATCGACCTCACCAGCGATTGGTTATCCGTCAGGAATGGCGCAAGAATTACGACCAGCACTTTCGGTCAAGGTCATGCGGGCAACATTAACATCACGGCTTACGATACCGCCATTTTTGAGAATAATAGTGGAGCTAGTAGTTCTGTTTTAGGGGATGCTGTTGGCAACGGCGGCCAAATCAACCTCACCACGAATTGGCTCGAATTGAGGAATCAATCTAGTTTGTTATCCCTAACCAACAGTCAAGGTAATGCGGGCAATCTCAATATCAACGCACGCGATCGCGTTATTATCGATAACCGCAGCGCTATCGGTAGCACCGTCTTTCTCAATGGGGAGGGCAATAGCGGTCAAATCAACCTCACGACCAATTCACTAGAAGTCAATAACACTGCTCAAATCTCTACCGCCACTTATGGCCGGGGAAATGCAGGTAATCTGCACCTCGCGATCGGCAATACCGTCACCTTGGATAACTCTGGTATAATCACTAGCTCAGTGTTGTCCGGAGCCGTCGGGAATGGGGGTAACATCGATTTAACCGCCGCTTGGCTTTTCATGGATGGCGGCAGTGACCTTGTGGCCGAGACAGCAGGACAAGGTAATGCGGGGAATATTGATATTAATGTCACCCACTTGGCGCAGTTGAGGAGTAGCCTAAACCAGGACATCACAGGAATATCCAGTGCAGTATTAGCGGGGGCAGTGGGAAATGGCGGTCAACTCAATCTCAATGTTGGTGCATTAGAAGTCGTTGGCGAAGCCGCAGTCTCGACGGGTACCAAGGGTCAAGGCAATGCCGGTACGCTTAATATTACGGCTCGCGATCGCGTTTTAATCGACTCTAACGGTCGGATTAGCAGCCAAGTCAGTGAAGGCGGCGTGGGACAAGGTGGCGATCTCAATATCACCACTGATGTTCTCAATGTTTCTTTCGGTGGTCGCATTCTCAATGGTACCAACGGCAAAGGCGATGCGGGCAACCTCAACATCATCGCTCGCGATGCCGCTATCTTTGAAGGAGGCAGCGTTGTCCTCAGTGCTGTTTCTCCCAACGGCATCGGCAACGGGGGCGATATCAATATTGAAACCCAGACGTTAGAAGTCAAAAATGCTTCCTTGTTTTTAGCCAACACATTCAATCAAGGCAATGCCGGGAATATTAACTTCAATGTCCGCGATGTGGCTCGCTTTGATAATAGTTTCATCAGTAGTAGCGTTTTCGCAACTGGGGTGGGAAATGGCGGCAACATCAACTTAAACGCCAATACCCTAGAGATGACCAATGATGCCAACTTCATTACGGGTACTCAAGGTCAAGGCCATGCGGGGAATGTCAATCTCAGAATTAACGACGCAGCCAGGTTGGATAACGAGAGTACGATTCGCAGCGATGTTTTAGGGGGTGTAGGTAATGGCGGTCAGATTGGGGTTACAGCGCGATCGCTCTCTGTGACCAATGGCTCCCAACTCAGCACCAATACTGACGGCCAAGGCAATGCTGGGAACGTTTCTCTCGCCATCCAAGAAGCCACAATCCTCGATGGCGTACAAAACGGCCAAGCCAGCAACATCAGCAGCCAAGTTGGAAAAGAGGGCGTAGGCAACGGCGGCCAAGTCAGCCTCGCTACCAATACCCTCACCGTTACCAATGGCGGCCAATTTAATACCAGTACCTACGGTCGCGGTAATGCTGGCAATGTCGATCTCCAGGTCAATCGCAACACTATCTTTGACGGCGGCTCTCAAGGGCAATTTAGCGGTGTCAGCAGCGATGTGGGACTCGGAGCCATCGGTGAAGGCGGCGCAATTAACCTCACCGCCGATTCCCTACAAGTGTCCAATAGGGCAATTTTGAGCAGTAGTACCTTTGGCCGGGGCAATGCGGGCAGTTTGAACCTCCAAGTACGCGACGGGGCAGTATTTGACGGCAACAGCTTAGTTAGTACCGCAGTATCAGCCGGAGCGGTAGGCAATGGCGGTCAGTTGAATGTAGCCGCAAACTCCCTTCAAGTCGCCAACGGCGCACAATTGAGTACCCGCACTTTCGGTCAAGGCAATGCGGGCAACTTAAACCTCAATATCCGCAACCAAACTGCCTTTGACAACAACAGCCTCGCCAGTAGCGAAGTCGGTGCAGGAGCCGTGGGAAATGGCGGTCAGGTTAATCTCGCCACCGAAACCCTAAACTTAACTCGCGGTAGCTCCTTCTCAGCGAGTACGAGCGGACAAGGCAACGCAGGTAACGTTGAAATTAACGTCCGGGGTGATGCGGTCTTTGACGGGGCAGGAAGTGGCGCTTTTAGTCTAGCAAGTGCCGATTCTGTGGGCAATGGCGGTGAAATTACCGTCAATAGCCGCAATCTCCAACTGAGCAACAATGCGGCTTTAAACTCTAGTGCAGAAGGGGTAGGCGTTGCGGGTAATATTGCCGTGAATACCGGGGCATTAAACCTCGATCGCGCCAGCATCCTCACCGAAACTCGTTCGGGGGATGGGGGTAATATTAGCCTTGATGTCAACGGCATTTTGTTAATGCGCCACGAAAGCCTCATTTCTACCACTGCCGGAACCGCCGGATTAGGGGGAAATGGTGGCAATATTGACATTAATGCTGAATTTGTAATCGGGGTAGCTGGGGAAAACAGCGACATCACTGCTAATGCTTTTGAAGGTCAAGGGGGCAATATTACCATTACCACCAATGGCATTTACGGCTTGCGTTTTCGCCCCAAACTGACCCCTTTAAGCGATATCACCGCCTCGTCTACTTTGGGGATTAATGGCACCTATACCCTTAACTTACTGTCCTTCCCCGCCGAACAAGGGATGAATGAATTACCGGGGGCTTTGGTAGACGCTGAGGGGTTAGTAGGGCGGGATGTTTGCGCTGTCCAAAATAATCAAATTGCCGGGGGGAGTTCTTTTGTGGTGACGGGGAAAGGCGGCTTACCACCGAATCCAGTAGATTTGATGACTCCCAATACTGGCATGGTTGATTGGGCAACTCGCAGCCCCGATGCTGTTGCCATTCGCCAGCGCAGCGAGCCTTTGAGTGCTGCCCAAATTCAACAAACCCAAGGTTGGGTTGTGGCTCCCGACGGTACGGTTGAGTTAACCGCCACTGCCCCAACCGCAGCCATGGGAGCGCAAGGTTACGGTTATCCGACCTGCGAAAATTGGCGGAATTGAGACATTGAGGGCGCTTTGGGAGGATAATACTTCCGATTAGCGTAATTGAGAGGGTATAACAGTAGAAAGTCTGATTGAATCCAACAAGCGCGATCGCGACTTTCCCTTTTAGAAAACATCAGGTCATCTGTAGCCCCCCGCACAGTCCTTTCCCATTCTTGAGTGCCATTATGACTGCTGACCCGAAGTTGATTTTCAGTAGCTTGTGTAGCTTACTCCTCGCCCTTCCCGCGATCGCGCAAACCCTCCCCGACACCACTTTAGGGACAGAAAACACCCTAGTTACCCCGATTGATGCCACTCGCGATCGCATAGATGGCGGTTCAATCCGCGACATCAATCTCTTTCACAGCTTTCTTGAATTTAACATCGATACAAACCGCAGCGTTTATTTCAGCAATCCTCTAGGAGTTGAAAACATCCTCACTCGCGTCACGGGTAACAACTTATCAAACATCGACGGACGCTTAGGAGTTTTAGGGAAAGCCAACTTATTTCTCCTCAATCCCAACGGCATCATCTTCGGTGAAAACGCCACCCTCGACATTCGGGGGTCTTTTGTTGCGAGTACCGCCGACCGCATCCAACTCGGCGATAACGGCTTTTTCAGCGCCACCGATATTAATAACTCCCAACTCCTATCCGTCCAACCCGGCGCATTATTCAGCAACGCCCTCAACAACCATCAAGCCCGCATTGAAAATCAAGGAAAATTGCAAGTCGGCGGCAATCTCACCCTCGACAGCGACATTCTCAACCTACAAAACCAACTCCACGCTGAAGGCGATTTAATCCTCAACGCCAGAGATACCCTCACCCTCAGAGATAGCAACAATCAACCCTTCCTCGCCACTGCTGGCGGCGAAATGACGCTCCAAGGCAACAATAGCGTTGACATATTCATCCTTAACCATCCCGACAGCGGCCTTTATTCCGGGGGAAACATGACCCTCAGAAGTGCCAACCCCGTCATCGGTGATGCTCGCTATCAAGCCGGGGGCAACTTCCGCATTGAAACCCTCGACGGCAGCTTAGGACAACTCCACAGCCCCAACGACCCCGTAATTTTAGCCAACGGCGACTTTAGTATTAACAACTACTTGGGCGCATCTCTGCACGTCCTCGCCGGGGGCAGCATCAACATCCCTGGCGGCATTCTCATCTTCGGGCCCGATACCGGCGGCAACAGCATCAACCCCACCAACACCCCCAACCTCGCCACCGTTACCACTTCTCGCGGCCAAACCATCATTATCGATGGTAGCGCCGAACCCACCCTCGATCTACGGGCCGGCATTGATTGGGGGCAACTCGGCGGGCTTCCCGGTAACACCACCGTTGGCACAGACCTTTTCGGACTCACGCCGCCCCCTGGTGCCTTCCAACCCGCAACCAACGCAGATATCAACGTGGGTACAGCCTTTTTCCTTACCCTAAATCCCGGTCGCATCCTCCTCACCAATCAATATCGCCCCAATACCAACCTCAACGGCAATATTACCGTCGCTAATATCATCAGTTTGGGCGGTGAGGTCACAATCGACTCGCGGGGCAATGTCGCTAACAACGGCTTTTTGTTCACAGGAACAACTACCCCTGGGCAAGATGGCGGCGATATTGTGGTTCTCGCGGCAGGAGATATAAACCTGTCCGGTAGCCTTCTGTTTACTTCTGGCCGTCAAAGCGGCGCGATCGCCTTAGACAGTCAAGGTAACATCGTCTTAGACAATAGCAACCTTTTCAGTAACAGCAATTCTCTCACCCCCGATGCCACAGGGGGCGATTTGACGATAAATGCGCGTAATTTGACCGCCACCAATACCGGCATCACCTCTTTACTAGAAAATCAAGGCAATGCGGGTAATATGAACATGAATATCCAAGAGACCGCCCGCATCGAAAACAATATCATTACCAGTTTGGTGACACCCGGAGCCATTGGTAATAGCGGCGACTTGAACATTAACGCGGGTTTTCTCGACGTTGCCGATAATTCCCAATTGTTGCTGACAACTGCGGGTCAGGGTAATGCGGGGAATTTGACGGTAAATACCCGCCAAGGCGTACAACTCTCAAATAACTCTATTTTGGCAACAATAACTCGCGGTCAAGGCAATTCTGGCAAATTAGCCCTCAACACCGCCGGTTCGCTTCAAGTCCTTAATACCAGCGCAATCGCCACGAATACTTTTGGTCAAGGCAATGCCGGAGATTTAAGTTTAAACGTTCGCGAAGGGATAACGGTTGATAACAATAGTAGTGTGAATAGCGATGTGGTTGCGGGGGCGGTAGGCAATGGCGGCCAAGTCAATGTCACCACAAGTTCCCTGCAACTTTCCAATAATTCACTGATGGGCGCTTTAACCGCCGGACAAGGGAATGCTGGAACTTTTACGCTTCAGACAACGGGTTCGCTCCAAGTGCTGAACCGTTCGTCCATTATCACTGGTACGTTGAGTCAAGGCAATGCGGGAAACTTAAATATTCAGGTGGGTCAAGATACGATTGTCGATAACTTCAGTATCATCAGTAGCGATGTTTACTCAGAGGCGGTGGGCAATGGCGGCCAAGTCAATTTCACCACGGGTTCGCTGCAAGTTACGAATCAAGCCATAGTCGGCACGATAACCCAGGGTCAAGGTAATGCGGGTACGGTTAATCTGAATGTCTCGGATTCCCTCACCATTTCTAATCAAGCAATACTTGGCACGACAACCCTAGGTCGGGGTAATGCGGGCAATCTCAATATTGCGGTGGGCCGCGATACGATTCTCGACAGTGGGTTTATCAATAGTGATGTGCTGGACAATGGGGTGGGCAATGGCGGCCAAATTAATCTGGCGACCCATTCTCTGATTGTCAGAAATGGGGGTGTTATTTCTGCAAGTACCAACGGACAAGGCAATGCTGGCAATGTTGATGTTCGCGTGAGTCAAAATGCTGTTTTTGATGGGATTAATATTGCAGCCAGTAGCCTGCGAACTCAAGTCGGCCCGAATGCTACAGGAAATGGCGGTTCCCTGAGTTTGCAGGCGAATAATTTATCTGTGTTGAATGGGGCGGTAATTTCGGCAGAAACCCAAGGCCAAGGCAATGCAGGTAATGTGCAAATTGATGTTTGGGGAAATGCAGTGTTTGATGGGGCCGGCAGTGGTGTTTTGAATGGTACAACGGCGGCAGCAGTAGGTAATGGCGGTCAAATTAATCTGAATGCCGGAACGTTACAACTCAGCAATGGCGCAGTGTTGAGTTCGAGTGCAGCCGGGGTGGGCGTGGCAGGGGATATCGCAATGAGTACGGGGTTTTTGAGCCTCGACCGTTCCCGCATCCTCACCGAAACTCGTTCGGGGGATGGGGGAAATATAGCTTTGAATGTAGATGGGATTTTATTACTCCGCAACGAAAGTCTGATTTCGACAACGGCAGGAACGGCGGGAGTTGGCGGTAATGGCGGCAATATTGATATTAGTGCTGATTTTGTCATTGGGGTTCCGCTTGAAAATAGCGATATTACGGCGAATGCGTTTGAAGGGCAGGGGGGCCGGATTACGATTACCACCAATGGCATTTACGGCTTGCGCTTTCGCCCCCAACTTACGCCTCTCAGCGATATTACGGCATCGTCGGAATTTGGGCTAAATGGTACGTTTACCCTCAATTTACTCAGTTTTCCGGCAGAACAAGGGGTGAATGAGTTACCGAGTGCTTTGGTAGATGCAGAAGGGCTAGTGGGGCGCGATGTTTGCGCCGTCCAAAACAATCAAATTGCCGGGGGGAGTTCTTTTGTGGTGACGGGAAGGGGGGGTTTACCGGGGAATCCGGTGGAGTTGATGATACCGGGAATGGGTCAAGTTGAGTGGGCTAATCGTCCCTCAGAATCGGTGGCTGTACGACAACGCACGGAGTCTGTAAATACTGTCCAATTTCAGCCGATTCAAGGTTGGGTTGTGACTCCAGAAGGAGAGATTGAGTTAACAGCAGTTGCCCCAACCGCAGAGATGGGAAACCAGGGTTATGCTTATCCAACTTGTGAGAATTGGTTGTAGGGATTTTCAGTTATCAGCATCTAAGGGGCAGCTTTGCTGTGGTTTTTGGGCAGTCGGCAATCGGGGGAGTGGAGATGAATGCCCCTCCAAAGGGGGGCAGAAACTTCTGGCGACAGGGCAAACTCTATAAAAAGGCTCAAAGCTAATACTTACACGTACTTCAGCCTGAAAAGGGCGATTTAACGTTTCAAAAAGAGTAATCAGCGACCAATTACCAAAAACAAATAACCAATAACCAATAACCAATAACCATTCTTTCGGTAGGGGGAGTTTGAGTAATTGGGATTTTCAGTAGTATGAGACCACAATGCAGGTTTACGCAACAATTCCTGCTGTTGTGATGGTGAATTCAGTTCGTAATACTATGGTTAGAGCAACGATACCGCAAACGGCGGCAGTGGTGCGAGGGTCGGCCCGGGCGATCGCGCATCATCAGAACGATTATGATGGGTTATTAGACGCGATCGCGGATGCTCAGTTTGTTTTAATTGGGGAAGCATCCCACGGAACCCATGAGTTTTATCGCGAACGAGCAAAAATTACTCAGCGTTTGATTGCAGAGAAGGGCTTTCAAGGGGTGGCCGTCGAAGCGGATTGGCCCGATGCTTATCGGATTAACCGTTTTGTCCGGGCTGTCGGAGAAGACCAAACGCCCATACAAGCGTTAGGGGAGTTTAAACGTTTTCCGACTTGGATGTGGCGCAATCGCGATGTTTTGGACTTTGTAGCCTGGTTGCGAAGTTATAACGACAATTTACCCCAAGATGCGGTGAAAGCTGGCTTTTATGGCCTGGATTTGTACAGTTTGTACAACTCCATGGCGGCAGTATTGCAATATTTGGATAAAATCGATCCAGAGGCGGCAAAACGGGCCCGCGATCGCTATGCTTGTTTTGAGCATTTTGGCAAAGATAGCCAACGCTACGGTTATGCAGCGAGTTTTGACCTCAGCCAATCCTGTGAGGATGAGGTGGTGAATCAGTTGGTGGAGTTGCAACGTAAAGCGGCAGAATACGCTCAACGAGATGGCCGGGTTTTAGAAGATGAGTATTTCTATGCCGAACAAAATGCTCGCTTGATTAAAAATGCTGAGGAGTATTATCGTTCGATGTTTCGAGGTCGGGTTTCGACTTGGAATTTGCGCGATCGCCACATGGTAGAAACTCTAAACCAGTTGGTACAATATCTCAATCAGCATTACGGTAAAACTAAGGTCGTCATTTGGGCGCACAATTCCCATTTAGGGGATGCTAGAGCGACGGAAATGGGCGCTGCGGGGGAGTGGAATGTCGGTCAGTTGGTGCGCGAAACTTATCCCAAAAATAGCTTTTCCATTGGTTTTAGCACCTATACCGGGACGGTAACTGCCGCTTCTAATTGGGATGAACCCGCACATCGCCGTCAAGTGCGTCCGGCGTTAAAAGATAGCTACGAAAATATTTTTCATCAAGTAGAAATACCGCAATTTTGGCTCAATTTACGCGAACCGAGCGAAGTTAAGGAAATCTTAGCAGCAAGACGTTTAGAACGGGCAATTGGCGTGATTTACCGCCCGGAAACCGAACGCATGAGTCATTATTTTCATGCGAATTTGCCTGCCCAGTTTGATGCAATTTTACACTTTGATGAAACCCATGCGGTTGAACCTTTAGAACGTACACCTTCCTGGGATACTGGGGAAGTTCCTGAAACTTATCCCTATGGTGTTTAATTTTGTAGCCAGTAGGATGCGTTATTAACGCATCCTACTACTATTCGGGGATAAATCAAACAATAAAAGAAACCCGATTTTGGCGTACAAAACCGGATTTCAAACTTATTATTTTAGGGATTTATGCTTCTAAAAGAGGTGCATAATCAGGTAGTAATTGATCGCGAATATCGTTGATTTCGCCTTCGCTTACTGCTTCTTTGAGTACAGTCATCACGACTTTACTGTGAAATGCCGCGTCGGATACTTCCACGTTTTCGCGCTTACTAACACGCTGGTAAAATTCATCAAGGTCAAAAGATTCTCCCATTCCTGCCCACATTTGTTCTAAACCGTCGGCAATACCTTGAGGTAATTGGGCAGCAAGGTTATTGGGTTCGTTACCCGCTAACCGTTCTGCTAGGGTTTCTAAAGTGGCGCGAGTGGCGACTTCTGCGGCCCCGCGAGAGTTCAGTTGAGCGCGGTCTTGAACGAGTCCAATAAAGCGGTCATGTTTCATAAATTATCCTCCTAAATTAACAGTAATTTCAAGAAATCTAGCAATTTAGCTGATGTGCTTGGACAAAATTTCTTTGGCTTTTTGCGCTGTTTCGACGTTTTTAGTTTTGACGTTTTCAAAAAACTCAACTAATTCACTATTGCCACTTTGTTGAGCGTCTTGAATATAGGTTTCGTAAGTGGAAGCGCTTTCTAAGGCGTGATATAAAGCGCTAATGAGATTGTATTGTTCGTTGCTAAAGCCAGTGGAGCTATTGCGATTAAGTTGTTGTACCATGTTTTATTTTAAATTGAGTTCAACAAAAGCTAATTGACAGAATTTGATTGACAGTTGAATAAAGGCAATCTGGAAATCAAAAATTGTTGTTCTACCGTCAATTGCTATTTTTTACTATATAAAATAATTCATTTATTATTCATCGGCCAATAGATAGAATGACGATCTATCAATGGATGAAGGTTAAGCTCAATAGACATAGTTTGTTTTAAAAAATATGATTTTTTAGTCTCGGTATTGAAATTTTTTAAGATTAAAGAAAATCAGAGTATATGAAATATTTTTATATTGAGAAGGCTGAATTTATCTCTAATCTTATATCTTGCTAAAAATCAGAGATAAATCCAAAACAACTACGTTTTTAAGGAAGGGGGACAATATAACGGCGATTGGCGCGAACGAGACAGATGCGATCGCGATCGCCCAAACTGACTTTTAACCACGGTAATCCCCGATCATCCTCGAAAAAGACTAAGCCTGCGGGGGTTTGATTGGCAGTTAATACAGTTCCATATTCAAAGCGGCGAATAACTGACCAATTGGCAATATTTTTATTCGGAAAAGTTGCCCCAGGAGAATACCACATTTCAGGATTATCTTCAGACCAGCGACAGTTTAAACCGTTGGGGTCAGGGTCAACAACTGTCCAAAAACGACGATCTGTGCCAATATAATCGCCGTTGTTGTCATAGGCGCGATTTTGGGATTGAGAAGGGGAGGAGATCGCGACAAATCCCATCGCAGCAGCCAATAAAAGCCCAAATAAAACTCGTTTCATCATCAAATCATCAAATAGAGTGAATGCGTACTACTAAGGCCGACGACAAACGAGAAGTCACCAGTTCCCCAAAAAGTTTAAGATTGAATGCCTTTAAAGCGTTCTTTGGCTTGAGTAAAAGCTTCTGACATGACTTGCTGAATTTGCTGAGGATCGGGCTTCTTGCCCCCTAGAAGGTCGCCAAAATAGACGCAAGCGCCTTCTCCTAACGCCCAAGTATAAGCCGCAGCCCAAGAAGCCGCGATCGCGCTACCCAATCCGGGGATAAACTTAACTAATTCGCGACCCACGGCTTGGGCTAAAAAGCCGCCTGCGATCGCGCTAATCAATCCCCCCGCTTGAGATACAGAAATTTTCTGCTTGTAAAGATTGCCCAAAACCCCCACCATCGAGGCTTGTAAGGCGGTTAAAACGGGCATGGTTGCAAAGGGAAGGGGAACTGCCGCTAAAGTCGCCGCAGCAATGGAAAACGCCAAAATATAACGCCGTCCAATATCGCGATACATATTACCGAGTTGCTGTCCTGCTTCTTCGTCTAGCAGTTGATAAATGGCGCGAGACTCGGCTTCGGGGAGTAAATCGGCTAAAGTGTCCCGGAAGGTGTCGAGGCCGTAAAAGGTGGGATTGTAGCCGTCTTCTTCGAGGGTAAAGTCTACTAAAACGGCGCGATCGCACAAATCTTTAAAGTCTTCTTGTAAAGCGGTAAAAGCCCGTTGGACGGCTTCGTATTGCGGCGGATATTCGGGGTGATCTGCGTTTCTGGAGGGGTAAACTTCATGCAGACAAGTTACAGCCAGCAAGCAGGGAATATTGGGATAAGTTTCTCGCAGTTGAGTCGCCACTTGACGCAGGGTATCGGTGGCAAAATCGTTAATTTTGACTGTAAGAATTAAAATACGGGCGTGAGTACTGCTTTTTGCCAGGTCGCCGCTAAGTTCGTCAATAATCCCTTGGGTTTCTTGGTTCACATCCCCTAAACCGACGGTATCGGTGAAAATCAGCAGGGGGAGGTCTTCGTTGGGATAGGCGTAGCGTTCGGTATGCTGGGTATGAGGACGAAAACCCTGGCCGATAATATCGGCCGAAACGCCAGTTAATGCCCGTGCAATGGAACTTTTACCAGCTTGGGGTTTACCAATGAGTAAGGCTTCAGTGGTGGGAAGTTCGCTTTTAACGGTTTTGAGAATTTCGGCGATTTCGGCTTCATCGACGCTAAACCATTGAAAGGCTTTTTGGGCTGCGCGATCGAAGGGGAAAAACTGAGTTATTTTTTCTGTAGCTTGGTTGAAGCGATCGCTGGTGCTTTGCCAAACCCCAGTCATGCGGTCTTTCCAAGAAGCGCTTTTATCATCTTCGGGGTTGGGGGCTTTTTCGATGTCCTGTTGCTCGGTCATGATGCTTCAGCCAAGATAACTTGCCGTCATTTTAGCGAAAGTTCGCGACATAGACAGATCGGCGATCGCGCCCACTTTTGGCGTAATATCCTGTTACGGATAACACGGGATTGACTGGAAAACGCGATCGCCCTTTGTTCTACATTTAACCAAAGCGGTCACCGGGTTGTGAAAACGCCGTTGCTTCTTCTTCGGCATTGATGCAACCGGGTTTTTGAGCAAATTTACACACGCGCTGCCACAATCGCGATCGCGTCCCTGGGGGGCCAAAAGAGAAATTAACGCGATCGCCCATAATTTCTACACCGCACACCGGACAAGTTTCTGATTGGACTGAAGCCATGATCTTGATTTTTCTAATTTTTTGAAGTTATTTCTAGACTAAAAAGCCAATACTCGCGATCGCGTCGATCTTCGGACAGATAGGTTCAAAAACGACTTCATTCTTACGAAGTAACCTCTCTCTTGGCTGTAACTTTTGTTACAAAAATTGGTTGTTGGTTGTTGGTTATTGGGCGGGGAAAAGATCGCCCCTACAAGCCTACTGCCCAAAACACTGATGACTGATTACTGATAACTGAAACACCTCCCCATCGATAGAGAAAGAAAGCCTAAATCTTATCTAATCTAGAAAAAGCGCCGCGATCGCCGATAGTTTCTTTGAATTTAGATTAATTATGCCAATTCCCATTCCTTCTCGTCCTGCGGGTTTCTCGATAGGAAATATTAACGCTGATTTACACATTGATATTTTTCTGGATATTCAGTGTCCTTTTTCTGAAAAAGCCTGGTCAACCGTTTTAAAAGTAATGAAACTTTATTCAGACAAGGCTTATTTTACGTTTTACCCGATGATGCTTCCCAATCATCGCCAAAGCTGGGATTCGACTAAGGCAGCTTTTGTTTTTGCTCAAGACCAAACCGAACAATTTATCGAATTTTTTGATTATTTATATAAACATCAAAATCAAATTGAAAATGACGCTTTTGAAAAGCGCACACAAATAGATTTATACGAGCTTTTGGCGAAATTTGCCTCAGAATGTGGCGATTGGCAGCCCAAAGACTTTATCCAAAAACTAAAAAGTGAAGAAGTTTATCAAGCCACTAAAATTCCTGTACGGATTGCCTTTAGCCGGGGAGTTTGGTCTACGCCAACTTTCTTTATTAACGAAGCAGAAGTGACAGAATTATCGTCGTCTTCCAAGGTAGAAGAATGGCAAGAGTTGTTAAATGGCTTATTGTAATCTTAGTCCACCCTCCCCACGCGATCGCGCAGCAGTCTAGACAAGACCCAGGCAAACCCCAAATGTATAGAAATATGTCATCTTGCCCTAAATCATGAAACAAACCCAAAAGATCGTGATAACTTCAATAAGTGTTACCGATCTTATACTGCGCGAGGAGGAGAAACCCTTGAATTTACAGGCTTCTCAGACAAATAATGAGAACTTCCGCGAAGACATCAGTGAGTATGTCGCCCAACTTCAGCTTCACATGACGTTACAAGCCCGTCATCTCGTACCAACCCTGACAAACGCCACGGATAGCCGTCATCAGTTGTTACAGGAAACCCAAGCCAACATTGAAAAGTTGGTGTCTCGGCAAACTTTGAGTTAACTCAATTCAACTCAAGGGCCAAATAGATTTGTTAAATAGAGCGCGATCGCGTCTGAAGTTTAATCAGAGGGCGATCGCGTTCTGTTCTGTTTTTCGTTAAAATAGTAAAGAAATGTAAACAAATTTGAAAACTCGATTCATTAATAATGACTAGCCAACCCCAAACCAAACCCACTACCGTTCCCAAACTCACCGAACCGAAATTTGGCTTTAACGACTATGCCGAACGTTTAAACGGTCGTGCCGCGATGATTGGCTTTGCTCTTGCCATTGCGATTGAAATGGTGACGGGTCAAGGGGTCTTATCTTGGCTCGGCTTGCAATAAATCTGGCCGTCAGATAAGCATCTTCAAAGCGATCGCATTTTTGGTGCTGCTGGCGGTTTTTTTGAAGTTCAAGAAACCGCCTTTTTCTCATCAAAATTCAATTCCTGTCGTCAGTTAGACTGAAAATTATTGGCGAATGGATAAGATACCCTAGTATTGATAGCAGTCAAAGTGGTTTAGCCACAGCGCCGAACAATCTCATGAACGCTTTTTTACCTCGTATGTGGAAATCCCTTTACCGGAAAGAACCGATCTCAAGTTTTATCTTAATTGTGGGTTTAGTCGATGCCGTGATGGGGGGCGTAGGCGAACGCTGGACATTACTCGGCTTCGGTGCAATGTTGATTATGATTGGGATTGTGACGCGCTTTTTGCAAACCCAACAACGGGGGCCTGTTGCCCCTCCAGAAGAACAACGGGCCCGCCGTTATTTACCGCCGAGTCCTTCCCCTCAACCGTTACCGCCGTTAAGCAGCAAAAAACGGCGATCGCCTTATTAAGTTGGTTAGGAGATGGGATTAAAGTTATTCAGTTTAAGCGCGATCGCGTTGCTATTGGCAACTACTCCTGCCTGGGGCGATCGCGTCCCCTTAATCTTTGACGATCGCTACCTAGAAGCCGCCCCCGACCCCCGAATCGAGGCTTGGCTTGCCCCTCAACTCCACGTTGGGATAGAGGCTCATACTACCGCCGTGGAGTCTTTGGCCTTTGTGGGGGAAGGGGTAGGACTGATTAGTGGGGGCGGCTATAACGACGGTTATCTACGGGTTTGGTCAGTAGAAACGGGAAGGCAACAACAAGCCCTCCGCGCCCAACGCACCGCCGTCACCGATTTAGTCGTCAGTGCCGATGGGGAAATCATCGCCAGTAGTGGTAATGATACGGGGTTGAACTTGTGGCAATGGTGGCGGGACAAAGACGAAATTCGCGAAAATCATTTATTCCAAGAAGCCAACAATAATATTTTGGCTTTAGCCATTACCCCAGATAGCGAGGTTTTGGTTAGTGGCGGCCTCGATGGCATTCGTTTGTGGAATCTCCGCACCCGCAAACCCATTTACACCCTAGCCCGTTTTGATAACGCCACTTATGCCTTAGCCATTCATCCCAATGGTTATATTGTCGCCAGTGGGGGGCAAAATGGCCGCGTCACTTTATGGAATGTCCGCACCGGAAACGCGATCGCGCAGCATACCGTCCACGACGACACCGTAACCGTCTTAGCCTTTACCGCCGATGGTAACACCCTGATTACAGGTAGCGAAGACCGCACCATTAAGGTTTGGGACTTTCCCACCCTGACGCTACAACATACCTTAATCGGTCATACCGGCGAAATTCGCGCCCTCACCATTCATCACAGTGGCGAAATTTTTGCAAGCGGCAGTCGCGACGGTATTCGCTTGTGGTATCTCGATCGCGGCACTTTGATGACCTATTGGTACGCTCACGACGACTGGGTGCAATCCCTCGCCTTTAGTCCCACCGGAGACACCCTGGCTAGTGGGGGTTTTGACGGTCGGGTGAAGCTGTGGCGACCTCTGGGATTACCCCTACACCTCGATCCGACTTATCTCCAATCGCAAAAAGAAGACCCTCAGTATTAGTGTAGGGTGGGTTAGGCGGCTACAACCTAGGCTGTGAAAGCAATAAGCGCAATCCGCCGTAACCCACCGTTTAAGAGGTGTCACTAAAGCGGCCCAAACCCCTATTTTGCTGTTAAGACACCCACTCTTAAGCCCCGTGCGCCCTTACGCGAGGGGTCTGGGGGCGGCGTAACGCCCCCAGTGGGGGGGTTTGGGGGGGCTAGTCCCCCCAATACAACCCTAATACAAACAAGCTAATTGTAAAAACCCACCTCAACACCAACAAGAGTTATACAAATTGTCACCTTGAAAGGGGTGGGCTTTCTGCGGCCAGCCTGACTTCAAGATTCAAATCACTCGGATTCGCGTTTGAGATCGCTTCATAACCGTAACTGCGATCGCGCCATGACCTGACGAACTTCACGGACTCTTCATGTAAGCGATCGCGGTGGGATTCTGATTATTGCGAGACACTAGGATTATGGTCGAATCGAGGACAAAATAATGTTAATTCAGCTACAACTCATACCAGGGGCAATCGCTGAAATGCTGGCTTCAGTCAGCGATACCGGAATGTTAACCCTAGGCGATCGCTATGGTTTACTCGCGGCCACCCTAGACGACTCCCTCAGTGAAGAAGAACGGCGGGCGGTGAATCGCTTGTTAAGAGCAGTTGTGAGGGGCAGAGTCAAAGTAAGTTCTTAAAAATTACCGAATTTTCGCAAAATAAGCGCTATCTTTGCCCATATTCCCCTTAATAACTATGTATTTAAGACAATCTTATTCCATCCCGATCGATCTGAGATTGACCACCCCCCAAAAAAGTAGCCCGCTACGGCGGGCTTTTTTCAGGCTTGTTTGCGAAAAACAAAGGGTTTAGCGATGTTTTTGGATTAATGCTTCGACTTGCTGAATCGCGGCGGTATTGCCTTGAGTTTGATACAGATCGCGAGCTGTTTCTAAATTCTCGAAAGCTTCAGAAAAACGGCCGCGACCAATCAAAGCGGCACCGAGTTTATGAAAACCCGTGGGGTCTTCTGGGTTTAACTCAGTCACGCGACGAAAGGCAATAATCGCCAAGAGATATTCCCCTTCATCCAAGAGAAAATTGCCGATAATGCCTTGAACCTCGGCATTTTCGGGATCGAGAAAAGCCGCTTCTTGAAACGCCTTTTTCGCCGCTTCTAAGTCCCCTTGTTCTTGAAGCAGACGGCCCATTTGTAAATGAACTTCGGCATTACGCGGATCGACCCGGGCCACTTCTCGCAGGGTGGCTAAACCCCCATCGGTATTCCCCAGTTTAATCTGGGCGATCGCGAGTTGTTGCAAAATCGCACTATTGTTTGGCGTTTGTTGGACGGCAGATTCGAGCAAAGTGGCGGCTTCTTGGAATTTGCCTTGTTCGAGTAAAGTACTACCTAACAAGGCGTAAACTTCACTATATTGGGGATCGAGGGCGATAACTTGTTCGTAAGCGGCGATCGCGGCTTCGTATTGTCCAGAGCGCAGTAAAACAATACCTAATCCCAAATAATTGTTAATGTTACCGGGCTGGAGGTTTGCCGCTTGACGATAAGCCGCTGCCGCGTCATTGTAGCTTTGATTTTTAGCGAGGGCATAGCCCAAGGCATAATAAAAATCAGCATTATTCGGGTCGCGGGCTAGGGCTTGACGATAAGCGTCGGCGGCTTGACTGTAACTGCCTTGTTGGGCGTGGAGATAGCCCAAGCCAGAGAAAATTCGAGCATTATCGCCATCTAAGTTGGCGGCTTGTTGATAAGTGGCGATCGCGCTGGCATAATCCCCCGCATCGACTAATTCTCGTCCGCGACGCAGCAAGTCATTGAGTTGCTGGCGGTTGCTGTTTTGACTGAGTAAGAGCGGCGAGGTTGTTTGAGCGGTCGCAGGTACAACGGCAACACTGGTACTAATAACGAGTCCGGCGAGTAACGATGTACTTGTGGTCAGGAAGCTTGATTTAAACACGGCGTATCAACTTCATAAAAGTTCGATTAAATTCACCAATATTAACATACTGGTTGGCCATTATTGGTCACTGGTCACTGGTCATTGAGTGGGTAATGCGATCTAGTCCTTAAGGAGATGATCGGGACAATTCCTCGATCTGAGTTTGAAGGCGATCGCGATAATTCTGGTACTCTTTTCTAAGCTGTTGCTGTCGATCCGAGAAAGGTTCAGAATCAGGAAGACCGTCGAGATGCTGAATTAATTGTTCCCATTCCGCCTGTAATTTCTTTAACATGGGCAAAGTTGTGGCTTCTTGTTCTCGTTGGCGGAGTTGCTCGGCGGTGGCTTCGAGGCGTTGCAGTTGGGCTTGGTGAATTTGAACTTGGGATAAACGGGCTTCGATATCCGCCAGCAGGGGTTGATAGGCGATCGCGGTCGATTGCGCCAGGAAATATTGAGGCGCAGATGGGGGAGTTTCTTGGAGTTGCGCGATCGCGGTTTGGAGTTGTTGTTGGGCTTGGTTGAGTTGATTCAGATTAGACGCATTTTGACTGAGGCGATACCCTTGAAAAGCTTGTTGCTGTAGGGCAGTATAGCGAGGGTTAAATAGGCTTCGAGCGTCGCGATCGCACCAATCCAAGGGCTGGCAAATCATCGGAATTTTGGGACTAATCGCCAAAAGAGCCGCCCCACTCAAACAAATGCCAATAATCGCGATCGCGACGGCGCGATAATCATAACGAGGAGGCGGTAAGGGTTCATCCCAATCCCCCATCATCTCTAACTCAGAAGGTAACGCCGCCAAAACCGCCGCCGCCGAAGACCAGCGTTGACTCGGTTTTGCTGCCACCATCCCCTCCAGGACGCGAGCCAACGCCGGGCTGACTTTGCAGCAATGCCGCCACTGCCAGCAACGCTGCTGGGTGTTGTATAGCTGACTGGGGAGTTTACCCGCGAGCAATACCAAAGCTGTCGCTCCCAACCCATATAAATCGCTGTGAGGGGAACAAAGACCCCCAGCCAGTTGTTCGGGAGGGGCATAACCGAGTTTACCCGCAACCGGCATTTTCGCCGCCCTATCGAGGGAAACCGCCACCCCAAAATCAATCAACATCGGCGGGCCCCCTCCTTCAGGCAGCATAATATTATCTGGGGAAATATCGCGATGGATAATGCCGCAACGGTGAATATAATCTAATACCCCCAGGAGCGATCGCAACCAAGGGATAATTTCGGCTTCGCTGAAGGTAGCATTGCGAGCAAGACGGCGGTCTAAGAGGGTGCGATAGTTGTGGCCCTCAATATAATCTTGCACCAGAAACCAGCGGCCTTCACTGGGAAAAATCGCGCCAAAACGGGGAATTTGAGGGTGAGAGAGCCGTTGTAACATCGCAGCTTCTCGCTCAAACTCAGTTTTTCCGAGTTGAGCAAGTGGGGGACTGTGGACATCGGGGATAAATTCTTTGAGCAAGCAGCGTTTTTTGTCGGTTTCGTCCCAAGCCAAATAAGTACGGCCAAACCCCCCTACCGCGATCGCCCTCTCGATGCGATATCGTTGATTGATTAATGTTCCTGACGCAATCTCTGTTGTTACCGTCACTCAATTCTGCCTTAACCTATTTTGATTTTGACTTATTTTTGGCTTCATTGCGATCGCCCCTAGGGGGAAAATGCCAATGACCAATTAGGTGTAGGTTGGGTTGACAACGAAATTAACCCGGTACAAAGGTGGAAAATCGAAATGATGAGATTCTACCGTTCTGGGTCAGGCTTGGTACACTGAGTCAGTATCCCTAACGTTTGGAGGAATAGCGTGTTAGACGAAGCAGCGAAAAAAACTCTGTTGCGGAAAATTCCGCACGGTCTTTATATTTGTGGTGTCAAGGATGGGGAAGAACTCAACGGCTTTACGGCAAGTTGGGTGATGCAATCCTCATTTAAACCGCCGATGATTATTAATTGTGTGAATCAAACTTCGGGTTCTCACGAAATGTTGAAAAAAAGCGGTGTTTTTGCCATTAGCTTTTTAGAAGAAACCCAAAAAGAAGTCGCTGCCCAGTTTTTTAAACCGCAGAGTCGCGTGGGTAATAAGTTGGCTAATGTCGAGTTTAAAGTGGGTGAAGCCACGGGCTGTCCCATTATTATCGATTCTCTGGGTTATGTAGAATGTAAAGTTGTAGGTACTTTAGACCAAGGGGATCATACGGTCTTTTTAGGGGAAGTGATTACAGCCGAAATTCACCGGGAAGGTAATTCTTTATTGCTCGAAAAAACGGGTTGGAATTACGGCGGTTAAGCTTTAATTATCGTTATTTTGTTGCCAGAATTAAAGGAGTTTTAGATGCCATTTATTAAGGTGCAATCTTCAATCCAATCCCCGGAACCAACTAAAGTTGAAGGTTTATTAAAAACCCTGTCGGGAAAGTTATCTCAACATTTAGGGAAGTCTGAATCCTATGTGATGACGGCATTTGAGCCGGAAGTACCAATGACTTTTGGCGGCACAACTGAGCCTGTTTGCTACCTGGAAATTAAAAGTGTTGGCTCGATGACTTCGACGCAAACTAAAGATATGAGTGCGGATTTTTGTCAAGAAATTAGTTCGGCTTTAGGGGTTCCGATGAACCGGATTTATATTGAGTTTGCCGACGCAAAAGGCGCGATGTGGGGCTGGAATGGTTCGACGTTTGGTTAAGGCTTAAAAGTCCGATCTTATTGTCGGTTGAGTAGAACGAAGTGAAACCCAACTAAGATTGAGGTCTGGTTGGGTTTCGCGATCTATTGGTTATTGGTTAGGCTTCATGTCCAAATTCTATAACTGGTAATTGGTAATTGGTAATTG
>JBKHDX010000019.1:0-34367 GCA_046541115.1 Spirulinaceae cyanobacterium
TAGAATAAATCACTTTAACCTCGTTCCTTGGTAGAACCTAGAAACGAGGTTAATAAGGTTAATCTAACAACGAGAAAAAAGGGCGATCGCGTCTTCTCTATTGCTTGCTTGGAATGGTCTAAAATAGATACCATCTCCTTGATGCCTCTAAACTTTGATTTTTGATTATGGTGTTGCAACCTGCTCGTTCCGTCCCAATGCCACCCCTAGAAAGTGGCGATCGCCTCACTCGTACTGAGTTTGAGCGCCGCTATGAAGCAACCCCAGAAAAATTTAAAGCTGAATTGATTGAAGGAGTGGTTTACGTGGCATCCCCAGTTACAGTTTTTCACGGTACACCTCACGCTGCCTTAGTCACCTGGTTAGGGGTGTATTGGGCTGCAACTCCCGGTGTTAGTGCTGCTGATAACACAACCACACGGCTAGATATGGACAATGAACCCCAACCAGATGCCCTGCTGCGAATTGAAGTTGGCGGTAACTCCACGATTAGCGAAGATGGCTATATCGAAGGGACACCAGAGTTAGTGGCGGAAATTGCTACGAGTAGTGCAGCCATTGACTTAGGAGTCAAGCAAAATGCCTATCGCCGCAATGGGGTACAGGAATATTTGGTGTGGTCAACTTTTGAAAACCGCCTCAGTTGGTTTCGGTTGCAAGCCGAGGAATTTGTTTTAATTGAACCAGATGCCGATGGTATGATTCGCAGTAGCGTGTTTCCGGGGTTGTGGCTGAACGTGCCAGCTTTATTAGAGGGCAGAATGATGGAGGTGCTGAATGGGTTACAAGCTGGGATTGCTGACCCAATTCATCAAGCCTTTGTGCAAGAGTTGGTGGGGCGATCGCGTAACCTTGAATGAAGCTTTGTTAGTTAAGCCGAATACGATCCGATGACCGGATTTGTTCGTGTAAAAATTAACCTCGTTCCTTGGTTCTACTAAGGGATGAGAAAATGAGGCTTTGCTTTAATAGAAAATCAAGTAAAAGCTTAAGGCTAAGATTGCAGAATAGAAGAATATAATATAAGAAAAAATAAAATTGAGACAGAGCATCAAAACGGCATTTCTCAGTACAACCTAAAGACGATGAAATAATGGGATTAGGACTGGCGGATGGAGAGTTAAAATTTGTCGAATATGACCCGATGTGGGCGGATTTATTCGCGCAAGAAAAACAAAAGTTAGAAGCTGTTTTGGGCGATCGCGTCCTTGATATCCAGCATATCGGAAGTACCGCCATTCCGGGAATGATTGCCAAACCGATTCTCGACCTCAGCATCGCTGTAGATAACTTTGAAACGGCGCGAAATTGTATCGAACCAATTACCGGTTTAGGCTATCAATATTTAGGGGAATATGGCATTGCTCGCCGCCATTATTTTACCAAAAATCAACCCCGTACTCATCAAATCCATGTTTTTGAAATGAGCAGTTGGGAATGGCAAAGACATCTTTTGTTACGCGATTATTTAATTCAATATCCTGAAAAAGCCCAAGCTTATGCCGATCTCAAATGCAGATTATATGAAGAACATCAAGGCGATCGCGCAGCTTATCAAGTCGGAAAAGATGAATTTCTGACGCAAATTGAAAAAGAGGCTAAACAGAAAATAGACGGTTAAAAATGAGTTTATTTAACATTGAAAAAATACTGTTAAATAAATAATATTGCCTTTCTTAGAGAACCTAATGAAATAAATCTTTATTTTATTAACATAATGCTAGATAATAAAAGCAAAGCATTAATGAAAAATATATATGAAAGCCAGAGACGTACAAGCCTATCCTATCGCGATTGATACCACCGCCTTGCGATCGCGCACTTGGGACCGACTCAAATTTGAAATCGAATATGCTTTGCAAAAAGGCACAACCGCAAACTCTTATCTCATCAACGCCGATAAAACCGTCCTCTTTGACCCCCCTGGGGAATCCTTCACCGAAATCTTCCTTAAAGAAGTCCAGCAACGCCTCGACCCCAAAACCCTTGATTACGTCATTCTTGGTCACGTTAACCCCAATCGCGGCGTAACCCTCAAAGCCCTCCTTGAAATCGCCCCCCAGATTACCTTTATTTGTTCCAATCCCGCCGCCATTGCCCTGCGCGAAATCCTCGAAACCCCCGACCTCAACATCCAAGTTATTAAAAGCGACGAAACCCTCGACCTCGGCGGCGGTCATCACCTCGAATTTATCCTCACTCCCAATCCTCGCTACCCCGACCAACTGTGTACCTACGACCCCAAAACGAAGATACTCTACAGCGATAAACTCTTTGGGGCGCACGTTTGCGGCGATCAAATCTTTGACGAAGGCTGGCAAGTGTATCTCGAAGACCGTCGCTATTACTTCGATTGCGTCATGGCCCCCCACGCCAAAAAAATCGCCAACGCCGTCGAAAAAGTTACAGTTAAACCCGCCCAAATTTACGCCACAGGTCACGGCCCCTTAGTCCGTTACGGCTTGTCTCAACTAATCGCGGCTTATCAACAGTGGGCGCAAGACCAGCAAAAAAAGGAACTCTCTGTAGCCGTCGTCTACGCTTCAGCTTACGGCAACACCGCCGTTATCGCCCACGCGATCGCGCGGGGGATTACCAAAGCCGGAGTCGCCGTCGAATCCATCAACGCCGAAATTGCCGACCCCGAAGAAGTTAAAGCCATCATTGAAAAATGCGCTGGGGTTATTGTCGGGTCGCCTACCCTCGGCGGCCACGCCCCCACCCAAATTCAAACCGCTTTAGGCATTATTCTCGCCTCTGCGGATAAAACGAAGCTGGCCGGGGCGTTTGGGTCCTTTGGCTGGAGTGGGGAAGCCATTGACCTCATTGAAAGCAAATTCCGGGATGCCGGGTATCGCCTCGGTTTCGACACCATCCGCGTCAATTTTAAACCCGATGCCGCTACGTTACAGTATTGCGAAGAAGCAGGAATCGACTTCGCCCAAGCCCTGAAAAAAGCCAAGAAAACCCGCACTCCCAAGCCGCCCAAGGGGTCCCAAGCCGATCGCACCGCCCAAGCCGTGGGGCGCATTGTCGGGTCGCTTTGCGTAGTCACCAGTCAGCAGGAGGAGGTGTCTGGGGCGATGTTAGCGTCCTGGGTGTCCCAAGCCACGTTTAACCCCCCCGGATTGACGGTGGCGGTGGCGAAAGACCGGGCTATCGAAAGTTTATTGCATAATGGCAATCCCTTTGTTCTCAATATCCTGCCCGAAGGCAAAGCTAACCCGATTATGAAACAGTTTCTCAAGCCCTTTGGCCCCGGAGAAGACCGTTTTAAGGGAATTGAGACCGAAAAAGCCGAAAATGGCGCACCGGTTCTCAAAGATGCTTTGGCTTACGTTGAATGTCGCGTAGATAATCGGATGGAGTGTGGCGATCATTGGTTGATTTACGCGATCGCCCAAACCGGAAAAGTCTTAGAATCGGATGGAGTAACGGCAGTCCATCACCGCAAAACCGGGACGTATTATTAATCGTTATTGCCCTCACGGCAAACCCCTCTCTCACTCCACTCTTGAGCTTATTTTTAGGGTGTCTTAAGCGATGCAAGCGGTTGCTATATTGGAGGAAAGAAAATAGTTTCTAAAGATATGAGTAATTTATCTACACCTGTATTAACAGATGTTTGGGTTGAAACTTCTTGGCAGGATTATCTAGAGGCGATCGCGCATCCAAATTTAGCGAAAGCTAAAAGCTATTTTCATCAAGGCTATATGAGGATAGAAATGTTACCCGTTGGTCACGATCGTGCTGCGGATAATTCCCTAGTGGATTTTGTGGTACAACTCTATTGCACTGTTAAAGGAATTGCGTTTAAAGGGTTAGCCAATTGTAGCTATCGTGCCGCCGGAGAAAGGGAATGTCAACCCGATTTATCTTATTATATCCGCGAACAAGCTCAAGCAATTCCCTGGGGAACAGCAGTGGTGAATTTAGAGCGGTTTCCTCCTCCCAATTTAGCTGTTGAAATTGCTGTATCTTCGTTGCTGGATGACCAAGGAAATAAACGCTTTTTGTATGAAGAATTAGGAGTCGCTGAATACTGGGTGGTAGATGTCCAAAAGGCGCAAATTTCAGCTTACGCAATTGCGAATTGCGGCAGTCAGCATCTTACTAAATCCCAGGTTTTAACGGGTTTACCCATTGCTATTGTTGAAGAATCATTGCAACGCAGTCGAGAAGGCGATCGCGCTACAGTGGGGGCTTGGTTGTTAACTCAGTTTCAAGGTTAAGTAAGATATTATCGAGTGCGAACAAACCAGCGTTTTAAATTGAGGATATACAGTAACTTTTATGCTTTTGATATCTAAATAATAACTTGATATTTGTCACTAAATTACACTGTTATTAATCTTCCTTTTAAACTCGCCAGACTTCCTAGTAAAATGCCGCTACAGAGTTGTTTCCAATTCATTATTGTGTTTTTTAGTAATTGATAGTTTTGCCAGCTACAACTGCGAAAAGGTCGATTCCGCGATCGCCCAAACTGGAAAAGTTCTAGAATCGGAGAGAGTAAGCCAATCAAACTCGCCAGACTTCCCAGTAAAATACCGCTACAGACTTGTTTCCAGTTCATTAATTTGTGTCTAAGCAATGGGTAATTGGGCTACATACAACAGCCAGAGAATCAATTCCGCGATCGCCGAGTACAGCCAACTCCCATGAGGAATCCCCATAGCTTTAGCATGGAGAGTTGCCAAAATTATCTAAAATGGTCGATGTAGTCAACAAAGATAACCTTAAGAACTGATGCTCGCGCCAAAACGGATTTTTGTTTTATTGGTCAACGCGGGAACCGACAGCGAAGGCATTCATACCATTCAGATGGGTGGACGAAATAAGGTTTTGATGTTTGAGTCCGAAGACGATGCCTTGCGCTATGCTTTGATGCTGGAAGCTCAGGATTTTCCACCACCGACCGTTGAAGCCTTTCCCTCTGACGAAATTGAAGAATTTTGCCAAGAAGCCGGATATGATTACGAACTCGTCGAAGACGGCCGCCTAGAAATTCCCCCCGATGCCAATGTCGAACAACCGAATTGGCAAGACGAAGCAGAAGAGGAAGCGACCCCGGAAACTGAAGCCGAAACCGTAGAGTCTAATCCCGAACTCGACGAGATTCGCCGCCGCTTAGAAGGTTTATTATAAAATTCTTCATCAATCTATGGATATTTTGCAATCGCGGGGTCATTTGCTCACGGAGCAAGCCAACCCCAACAGTCAGAACCTCGATCAAATCAGTACCTTAGAATTGGTCGAATTGTTTAATCAAGAAGACGCTCAAACCCTGAGCGCGATCGCAGGGGCAAAAGAAGCCTTAGCCAAAGCCATTGATATTACCAGCGAAGCCTTGCGCCAAGACGGCCGCTTGTTTTATGTCGGAGCAGGCACCAGTGGACGTTTAGGGGTACTCGATGCCGCCGAATGTCCCCCCACCTTCTGCTCCCCGCCAGAAATGGTACAAGCCATCATCGCTGGCGGCAATAATGCCTTAGTGCGGAGTTCCGAAGCCCTCGAAGACAAAGCCGAAGATGGAGCCGCCGCGATCGCGCAGCACCAAATCAGCAGTAATGATGTAGTAGTGGGCATTACCGCCGGAGGGACAACTCCTTTTGTCTTAGGAGCCATCGAAGCCGCCCGTCAACAAGGCGCAACAACCATTTTTATGGCTTGCGTTCCCGTCGAACAAGTCCCCGTCGAAGCCAACATCAACATTCGCTTGATTGTCGGCCCGGAAATCCTCGCTGGCTCGACCCGTCTCAAAGCCGGAACCGCTACGAAAATGGCTTTAAACATCCTTTCTACCGGCGTTATGGTCAAATTAGGCAAAGTGTACGGCAATCAGATGGTAGATGTAGCTGTAACCAACCGTAAACTGCACGACCGCTCGTTGCGGATTTTACAAGACTTAACAGATTTAAAGCGCAAAGCTGCAAACGAGTTATTGGAGCGCAGTGGAAAACACGTTAAACTAGCTCTACTGATGCACTGGACAGGACTCGATCGCGACCGGGCGCGATTACTCCTCAACGCTCATCAAGACCATCTCAGAGCCGCCCTTGAAGAAGTAAAGCATCATTAATAAATAATGTTTAATAGCTCAGAAAGTGTCATTGTCATTTCTATTGTTTTAGTGGCTGTCGGAATTTTACTCTGGGGCTACAATCGCGCCAAACCCTACGGTAGATTAGGGATTTTGGCTTGGTTGCAGTCCGTGGTATTAATGATTCCCTGGCTGGTCTTTTTTGGTTTGTTTGTTTTAGGGATTTATCTCAACTTAGTTGCCATTATTGGTTTACTGGTGGCTTCGGCAGGGATTTATATTTATCTGGGGAATCGCTTGCGGGCCGAAGGCATTGAGCAAATGCAGCAGCGCCGCCCTACCTCTAATTTCAACACCGAAACCAAAATCAAACCTACCCCCGAATCCCCCGAAATTCCAGCCTCAGAAGTCGAAACCGTCTCCCCCAGCGTCCCCGATATCTTACCCATTCCCGAAGAAGACCTCAAACAAATCCAAAGTATTTTCGGCATTGATACCTTTTTTGCCACTGAAACCATCCCCTATCAAGAAGGAGCGATTTTCAAAGGTAACTTGCGATCGCAACCCACTGAAGCCCACGACCGCTTATCAGCCAAACTCCAGGAAAAACTGGGCGAGAAATATCGCTTATTTCTGGTTGAAAGTCCCGAAGGCAGACCGACCATCATTGTGCTACCCAGTAGCAACGATCCGCAGCCTGCAACCCTGACTCAGAAGAACTTAGCAATTGTCTTACTGGTTACAACCATCGCCACCAGTTTAGAAGCGGCGGGTTTACTCCTCGGTTTTGATTGGTTTAGCGACCTCGGTCGTTTCAAGGAAGCCCTCCCCATTGCTGGGGGATTGTGGTCAATCCTCGTCGCTCACGAAATCGGCCATTGGATTTTTGCCAAACGGTACAATGTGCGCCTGAGTTGGCCCTATCTAATTCCCAGTTGGCAGATTGGTTCCTTTGGCTCAATTACCCGCTTTGAATCCCTCATTCCCAATCGTTCGGTTTTATTCGATGTCGCGATCGCAGGCCCCGCTTTTGGTGGCTTAATTTCCTTAGTTTTGCTGGTTCTCGGTTTAATCCTGTCGCAACCCGGCAGCTTATTTCAACTCCCCACATCCTTCTTCCAAGGCTCTGTCCTCGTCGGCACATTAGCCAAAACCATCCTCGGAGATGCCCTGCAAAACTCCATCGTCGATGTACATCCCCTCACCATTGTTGGCTGGCTTGGCTTAGTCATCAACGCCCTAAACCTCATGCCAGCCGGACAACTCGACGGGGGGCGCATCGTCCAAGCTATTTATGGCCGTAAAACCGCCCGGCGCACCACCATTGCGACGCTTATTGTTTTAGGCTTTGTCGCCATTTTCATTCCTAGCAATCCCATTCCCCTGTATTGGGGCATTATTATCCTCTTTTTACAACGGGACTTAGAGAGACCAAGTCTCAACGAACTCACCGAACCAGACGATGCTCGCGCCGCTTGGGGCTTGTTGGCATTATTCCTGATGCTGGCAACGTTAATCCCGCTTAATCCCGCTTTAGCAGGTACTTTGGGCATTGGGGGCTGATCTTCAGTTAACAGTCAACAGTCATCAGTTATCAGTTTTTGAGGCAGTAGGCAGTAGGCAATCGGCAATCACTATGTAGGGGCGCTCTTTTCCTCGCCCAATAACCAACAACCAATAACCAACAACCAATGACTAATTTAGGGATTCTGCCAACAACCAAAAACCAACAACCAACAACCAACAACCAATAACTAAAAATAAATGAGCGCTCGATTTAGCCTCAAACCGCTACGGAATTGGGTTCGTCATCGTCATATTGGGAGCGAATCGACGAAAACCTACTACGCTTTACTCGAAGCCTCCATTATTGGTTGTGTCTCTGCCCTCGCCGCCCTTTTGCTCAAACAAGGAATTAATCTCCTCGGTAGTACTCGCGTCCAACTCGCTGATAATTTTGGCGACTGGACGCTGCCTTTATTTGGGCTGACGTTGGGGATGATGGGGGGTTGGCTGGTCGAACAGTTTTCGCCAGAAGCTAAAGGGGGCGGCATTCCCCAAGTGAAGGCCGTATTGGCTCGTTTTCCAGTGCCGTTGTCGTTGCGCGTGGCGTTAGTGAAACTGGTGGGGACGATTTTGGTCTTGGGGGGCGGTTTGGCTTTAGGGAGACGGGGGCCAACGGTTCATATTGGGGCGGCTTTGGCGGCGCAACTGAGTTACTGGATTCCGACATCACCCCAACATCGCCGTCAGATGATTGCAGCAGGGGCGGCGGCAGGATTAGCGGCGGGGTTTAATACACCGATCGCGGGGGTGTTGTTTGTGGCGGAGGAGTTATCGCGGGATATGTCTGGGTTGACCCTAGAAACGGCGATTCTCGCGTCTTTTACGGGGTCGATTGTATCCCGGTTGATCGGGACGGCGGATTTTAATTTACCGCCAGAATTGCTGTACGCTTCGGCTCAAAATGAGTTTAGTGCTGATGATATTCCTTGGTTTTTGTTGTTGGGGGTATTGGCGGGGATTTTAGGCTCTTTGTTTAGTCAAGGGGTGATTGCGAGTTTGGATTTTAACCGCCGCCTCAATTGGCCGATGGCTTGGCGGGTTGGGGTGGCGGGGTTGATTTCGGGGAGTATTGTGGCGATCGCGCCGCCGTTATTGCGCGATAATGCGGGGCTACGGGAGTTTTTCTTGTCCGGGGAAGTCAGTGGGACGCAAACCGCGATCGCCTTTAGCATTTATTTCTTTTTAACTTGGATTGCGTATGGATCGGGTGCGCCGGGGGGCTTGTTTTCCCCGACTCTGATATTTGGCTCGGCGTTGGGCTATTTGGTGGGGCAGGGGGCGGTATTTTTCCAGGTCGATACTTCGGCTTCAAAGTACGCTTTAGTAGGGATGGCAGCGTTTTTTTCAGCCGTGGCGAGGGTTCCGGTTACGGCGATCGCGATCGTGTTTGAAATGACGGCGGCGTTTAACTTGGTGCTACCGTTAATGATTGGCTCGGCGATCGCTTATTTTGTCTCTTCGCTATTTTCTAAAAAGTCGTTATATCAACGATTACTCGAAGTGAGTGGCATTCAACTCGACGAAGAAACCACCACCAACGATTTACTGTCGGGCTTGACGGCAGATGATGTTATGCAAAAACGGGTGGAGACGTTACCTGGGAATTTTTCTCTCGACCAAGCCATTCAAGTGTTTTCAGAAGCCCGACACGAAGGCTTCCCTGTGGTCCGAAACGGCGAATTGGTCGGCCTCATTACCACCGGACAAGCGAACCAAGCCAAGCGTCGCGGCCAGCCCGGCAGTACGCCCATACAAAACATTATGAGCGAACTACCGGTCACAGTGCGTCCAGAGTCCCCCTTGAGCGATGTGTTGTATGTGATGGAGCTTTATCACCTCTCCCATCTGCCCGTCACCGAAGGGCGCAAATTATTGGGGATTATTACCCGCAACGATATTATTCGCGCCGAAGCTAATCAACTTAGCACGGCGATTCCGGCTAACGGTAATGCGACAGTTCCTACTTATCGCGTTTATCAAACTCGCGCCCCCAATTTCGGCCAAGGGCGCATTTTATTACCCTTATCTAATCCTGACACGGCGGATGCTTTAATTCGCTTAGGGGTTGCGATCGCCAATGAATATAGCTACGAACTCGAATGCGTCTATATCAACGTCATTCCCAAACACAGCATCCCCGATCAAACCCCCGTCGATCTCGACAAAGGCAAGGAATTATTTGAATCTGCGGTCAAACTGGCTCAAGCTTGGGAAGTGCCGCTACACACCCAAATTATTGTCGCCCAAGACTGTGCTTCTGCCCTACTAGAGACGATTCGCGATCGCCATATTAATCTCTTGTTACTCGGTTGGAAAGGCAACACCACGACCCCGGGCCGCATTTTTGGTAACGCCGTGGATACTCTCATCCAAAAAGCCCCCTGTGACGTAGTTTTAGTTAAAATCGGGAACAGCCCCAAATCCTATCCCAATAATCGCTATCTCCCCACCCATTGGATTATTCCCGTCGCCGGGGGGCCCAACGCCGAGCGAGCCATTGAGTTATTTGGGGCATTGAGTAAACTGACTCTCTCGGCTCATATTTGGCTGTGCAAAGTCTATCCTCCCAAAACAGACTCACCCGATTTAACTGAATTAGACCGCATTGCCACCCAACTCGAAACCGACGAGAAAATTCAGGCAATGCCCTTACCCATTCGCGCTCAGTCTGTGGCTACTGCCATTGTCCATCTCGCCACTACCCAAGATTGCGATGTTATTATGCTCGGTGCAAGTCGCGAAGGAATGCTCCAACACGCCATTCACGGTAATATTCCTGAACAAGTTGCCACAGGAGTTGATTGTACGGTTATTTTAGTGCGTAGTGCTATTGATTTATGAATTATGAAATAAAGAGTTATTATTAATTGCAAATTATAAATTCTCCATGATTAATTGTTAATTGAAATGACAACTTCTACTCAATCTCCGACCGTTTCCGTTATTATTCCCGTTCATAATGGGGGAGAAGCCTTTAAGCGCTGTTTGACGAGTTTAAAGCAAGCAAATTCTCAACCGGACGAAACTTTAGTGGTCGCGAATGGGGACGAAGCTGCGGCTGAGTTAGCTGAATCTTTTGCGGCTAATGTGGTTCGCATTCCGACCCCGGAAGGCCCGGCGATGGCGCGGAATTTAGGGGCGAAATCGGCTCAAAGCGATATCCTATTTTTTGTGGATGCTGATGTTGAAGTACATCCCGATACCATTGCTCAAGTTAAAACGGTTTTTGCTGAAAACCCAGATTTGGCCGCGTTGATGGGGTCTTATGATGATAGCCCCGGCGCACCCAATTTTTTGTCTCAGTATAAAAATTTATTTCACCACTACACCCACCAAACTGGGGCTGAGGAGGCTTCGACCTTTTGGGGGGCTTGTGGGGCGATTCGGCGGCAGATTTTTCTGGATTTGGGGGGGTTTGATGAGTCTTATCGCAAGCCCTGTGTTGAGGATATTGAGTTGGGCTATCGCCTTAAAAATGCGGGTCATCGGATTGCTTTGTGCAAAAATATTCAGGTGAAACATCTCAAACGTTGGGAACCGATTTCTTTGCTTAAAGCTGAGTTTTTCTATCGGGCGTTACCCTGGACGGATTTGCTGGTACGCCAGAAACAAATGAGTAACGATCTCAATTTGAAATGGTCTAGTCGCATTAGTGTGGTCTGCGTGTATGCTTTATTGGGAAGTGCCGCGATCGCGATTTGGCAACCTTGGAGTATTGTTGTTACCGTTTTATGTGCGATCGCGCTGTTGATCTTGAATGCTCCGGTGTATCAATTTTTCCGGCAGAAGCGGGGTTTCTTCTTTGCTTTGCGCGTGATTCCCTGGCATTGGTTATATTTCTTTTATAGTGGCTTGGCCTTCGCAATTGGCACGGCTCGCTATTGGCTTTCAACAATGTACAATTAACAATTTACAATTTACAATTAATAATTATTATGTACAGTTGGTGATTTTATAAGAACCAATAACTAACAACCAACAACTAACAACCAATAACAATGACTCAACGAGCCGTTATCAAATTTTCTTCAGAAGATTGTGGACTGTGCCACAAAATGTCTTTTTATGATGAAAAAGTGGCCAAAGAACTGGATTTAGACTTTGTAGATGTCAAAATGCAGGACACCACAACTTATCGCAAATATCGCCAAATTTTGTTAGCACAGTATCCCAAAAAAGAAGGGATGGGCTGGCCGACTTATATCGTGTGCGAGTCTCCCGAAGGGGATTTTAAGATTCTCGGAGAGGTGAAAGGGGGTCATCCTAAAGGCGAGTTTCGGCAGCGTCTCCAAGCCATTCTCAATCCTGCTTGATAATCTGCAAGCTAATGGGTGTAATAGCCGTTTGGAGGTTGATGGCAAAGATATTACCTCAAAATTGGCATAAAAACTTATTTTGATGTTTTTAAAGCGATTTTGAGGTGTAAGATTAGCGGCTGTTAGACTTGGAGCGCTTATGCGAACGATTGCAGAAATTAACGACAAAATTCGTCAAAGTCGAGCCGTGGTTTGGACGGTAGAGGAAGCCAAAGCCAAGGCCGCGGAAATGGGGGTGAAGGCGGCGGCAAAACAGGTGGATGTAATTGTGACCGGGACGTTTGAGCCGATGGAGTCTACCGGAGCGATGATTAATTTGGGACACACCGACCCCCCCATGAAAATTCGCTCTTGTTGGATTGATGATGTTCCGGCTTATGCGGGGTTGGGGGCAGTGGATTTGTATTTGGGGGCGACGATGACTCCTGAGCCTTCGATTGAGGGGGTAGAGGTCATCGAGACGAGAGAAAGCGCTCCTTTGCGGGGAGGGGGTCATGCGATTGAAGATTTGATTGCGGGAAAGCCTGTTTCCTTGCGAGCGCGGGGTCAGGTAACCGATTGTTATCCACGAGCCACGTTAGATACGACTATTACCCAGGATACGATTAATCAGTTTTATTTGTTTAATCCGCGCAATTTGTATCAAAACTTTATTGTGGGGGTGAATGGGGGCGATCGCGTCCTTTATACTTATCTCGGGCCCCTGCATCCCCGGTTGAGCAATGCGGTGTATTCAAATCCGGGGGCAATTTCGCCGTTATTTAATGACCCGGATTTGGATTTGATTGGCATTGGTTCGCGGATTTTTTTGGGGGGCGGTGTGGGTTATATTGCTTGGGAAGGAACGCAGCATTTCCCATTACAAAAGCGCCTGCCGAATCGTACCCCCATCGGCCCGGCGGCAACTTTGGCGTTGATTGGGGATGCCAAGCAAATGCAGTCTCGTTGGGTGCGGGGCTGTTATTTCAAAAACTACGGCCCTTCAATTATGTTGGGGGTGGGGATTCCCTTTCCGGTGCTGCACGAAGAAGCGATCGCGCGGGCATTAGTCAAAGATGAGGAGATTGTCGCCCCAGTGGTAGACTTTTCGATTCCGCGACGGGTGCGACCGACATTTGGTTTGGTGACTTATGCCCAACTCAAAAGCGGCAAGATTCAACTCGAAGGTAAAACCACCCGCACTGCGCCTTTAGCGAGTATTCCTTTGTCGCGACAAGTGGCCGCTGAACTCAAATCTTGGATTCTCAACGGCCAGTTTACTTTGAGCGAGCCTGTGGCCCCGCTTCCTCGCGATCGCGCCTTTTTACCCCAAGATAGTTGGGGCGGGGCGGGTTTAACTTAAGAGGATTTGTGGGGTTTCTCCGAACGGGGGGCGCGATCGCTTGAGGAAGTAGCTTTTCTGGGTTTCTGAGAACCCTTTGCTTGGGCTGACTGGTCTCGCTTACCCTGGGTAGATTTCCGTTTAGAGCGCTTTTTCGGCGGTAATAGACCAATATCGGTGGCCGCCTCGATGTGTAAGACGATGCCTTGCAACAAAGCGCGAATATCCCAAAAATGGCCGAGGGGTTTGTCTTTAGGTAATGACCCGGTCAAAGAAATTTTAAACGACTTTTCCGCTTCCGATTCGCGACGGGGCGCTTGTTGAATTTTGACAATAACTTTTTGTTGCTCGGGGTTGTAAAATACGACTTCACCCCGAATCGAAAAAGCACCATCTTGAATCGGTAAGCGGTTTGCCTCGGAAGTCTCGGAAACCGAATCCGTTTCAGTTTCAGCCGTTTTCGGCCCGAGGGCAACCGGGTCCCAAACTCCGGCAATCTGGATGTGTAAGCCGTCTCCAATTTGGCGCGTTCGCGGATAGACGACCCACAAATGGGACTGACTCAGATCGAGGTGATTTTTGATCAAACTCAGAGTCCGTCCGAGGAGAACCGCCGGAATTTCGATATTATCGGCGGTTTTGAAAGTGCCTCGCGTCAAAATGTCTTCTGAGGGGGTATATTGACCTCGAATCAAGCCAATGGCGCGATATTGCTTAGGATGACTAGGGGGGGGAATCGGATGATTCCGCACGCTGGGTTGATGGGATTCGGTAGCCACTACAGTTTGAACGGAGGGTTTGCTAGGGGACAAATGGGTTTCTTGAGTCTGGGAAGATCTGACGGAGGATGGCACAGATGTGCGATCGCGATCCGGCTGAGGGGCTTGTTCAAACCAATTTACCGGAAAATTCAGCAATAACTCCTTGCGGCAGAGACATCTTTTTAATCTCGAGCGAAGGAACAATTTTCAGGGTTGAGCCAGAAAGCGGCGAAGTCTCGATCCAAGCCCATTCAAGCAATGTTGTCTTAGTCTTTATCTTTGATGCTATCCCACAATTGGACGGGTTGCATCTCCCGACAAAAGACATCTTGAAAATAAAATTTGGCCAGCTAAAGTTGAATTTAAGCAGACTTTCTGTATCCTCAATGCAACACCTATTTTCTCAAATCCGCATAAATTGTGGTGAATTTGTCTTTATTTGGCTGGGAAAAACCGCCAAACTGAATGAGAAAGTTGAGAAAATGTCAACTACAATCATTAGAGATTCTGGATTTTGTCGAGGGGAGACACAATTATGAAAAAGGCTAAAAGCCGTAAAAATTGGCTTTCTTTAATTTTAGTTTTAATTATTTTGGCATTTGTGGGGGTTTCGATGCTGCCCTTACTCAGTGCCTTTTTAAAAGACAATCAGCAGCCTACTGTGGCGACATCATCAGCCCCATCGACGACGGTGCAACGGCTCTCGACGGCCGAACAAGAGGAGTTAGAATCCAAGGCCAGGGGCTATGAGTTGGTTTTGCAACGGGAACCGGAAAATAGTTCAGCGTTGCGGGGTTTAGTGGAAGTGCGCCTCGAACAAGGTAATCTCGAAAGGGCGTTAGACCCCTTGGCAAAGTTGGCCCAATTAAACCCTCAACAACCGGATTATTCGGTTTTGCTGGCGGAAGGACGACAGCAAATTGGGGATTTTGAAGGGGCGATCGCGGCTTATGATACGATTTTGGCTACCGATCCGGGCAATATTCGCGCCCTAGATAGTCTCATCGAGTTACAACTGCAAGAAGACCAAGCCGACAACGCGATCGCTCGTCTCCAAGATACCCTGAAAATCGCAGCCCAAGAAAATCAAGCCACTCCCAACCGCATTGACACCACTTCGATTCAATTGCTTTTGGGTAAAGTTTACGCTCGTCAAGACCGCTTAACCGAGGCGATCGCGGTGTATGACCAAGCTATCGAAGCCGATAACCAAGATTTTCGCCCCTTTTTCGCCAAAGCCTTGGTTCTCGAACAACAAGGCAATCTTAACGCCGCCCGACCCCTGCTCACGAAAGCCGCATCCCTGGCCCCTCCCAGATACAAAGACCGCATTCAGCAACGGTTAGACGAGCTTACTCCCTCGGACGCGACTGAAACCGAGGAGACAGAAGCGACGGTAGATAGTTAGTTTTTGGGCAGTGGGCAGTGGGCAGTAGGCAGTGGAAGGGGGAGAAATTATCAATGACCAACAACCAACAACCAACAACCAACAACCAATGATTTATCAACCACCGTGGTATTTCAAAAACGGTATAGTGCAAACCGCATGGTTGGTATATTACTATGCCAAAATTTGGGAAAAGCAAGGACATGATGCCTTTTGGCTAAAATCCTATCCGCCCCTTGAATGGCAAGAAACTGTATTCCGAGGAGCCGAAGATGTGCCGTTGTGGGGGTATTGGTGTTGTCCCCCGAATGCTTACGGCACGATTATTCTCAACTATGGCATTACTGGAACATCGGGGACGGCGTGGTATGCTCAGACCTTGGCGCGTAAGGCTTATGCCCAAGGTTTGGCGGTTTTAATTTATGATTGGCGCAGTCATGGCAAAAGTGCCGAACTGTCCCCGGTTCCGTCTTCAGATGGTTGGCGAGAAGGAGCCGATCAAGTACGTTTGGCCGAGCAGTTGGTGGCTTTGGGTTGTCCGGCTCCGATCGCGCTCATGGGCTTTTCTCTGGGCGGACAATTGGCGTTATGGGGGCTAAAAGCGGCAATTGAGGAGAATTGTCCTTTGATTTGTACGGCGGCGGTTCTTGCGCCAAATTTGGACTCTAATCGCTCTTTGGCTTATCTCAAGACAACCTGGGGGGGTCGGATGATTGAGCGGCACTTGACTCAAAAGTTGCGCCAAGAAGCGTATAAACGACAATCTCGTTTCCCCGAAGTGGTGAAGCCAGGAGCAGTTGAGCGTATTGATTCGATTGCAGCATTTGACCGAGAGATGGTGATTGATTATTACGGCTTTCAGACTGTGGCAGACTATTATACGAAAACTTCGCCGTTGCCTTTTTTACCGCAGCTTTCTCGGCCTTATTTGGTGATTTATGCCGCCGACGATCCCATGTTTGACCCGGAGTTGGTTACGGAATTAAAGACCGCGATGAGAGATAATACAAATGGCCATTTATGGTTAACGCCTTGGGGGGGTCATGTGGCCCATTTGGCTGTTCCTACGGCTACAGAAGATACATTTTGGGGGCTGAATCGCTTGTTAGAGTTTGTGACAGCACAAATCAAGTGCAAGGTGATGTAATCGTTATTTGAATTTGAAATATCTACGTTGGCTCGATCGAATTACACTAGATATTGCGGCGCAAGTCGGGGAAAAAGCCTGGGTTTTAAGTCAGATGACTCAACAGGGTTATCCGATTGTGTCGGGGTTTGCGATCGCGACGACGGCTTGGCGCGATTTTTTGAGTATTATTGGTCAATCAGAGCCTAGTTGGGCAGATTTATCGGACTCGACGTTTTATGTGGATGTGGACAGCGCGATCGCGTTACGACAGGTGGCTTATCACCTTCGCCAAAGTGTCCAAAAAACGCCCTTACCCCCAGAATGGTTGAGGGAGTTTAGCCAGGGGACTCAGCAGTGGTCCACGAGAGCGCTGATGGTGCGCCCCTCTTTGGCGGTTCCGGCGGCTTTGAGTCATCATTTTACGGGGTTGTTGCGATCGCGCCTTTGTGTAAATCAACCGGAAGCCCTAGAAGTGGCGATTAAACAGGAGTGGGCGGAGTTATTTCGAGCTAGGAGTTTGTTGACCCGACAACGGCTGAATTTATCCTTGGCAGAGGTTCATCTTGCCCTGGTGATACAGCCTTTTTATGATGCGATCGCGTCGGGGGTAGTACAAATTCAAGGGGACGAAGCCCAAGTGATGGCCGTATGGGGGATGGGCCAAAGTTTCATCGAAGGAGCCGTCCAACCGGATCGCTATTATTTTGACCTTCGTCGCGGCAAAATCAAACACCAAGTTTTGGGTCATCATCCCTTGATTTACGAGTTAAGCGATCCCATTAATGGGGATAAAATGTTACAAATCAATTATCTCGACGAGGATCGCCAAAAACAAGCGATCCTCGATGACACCCAAACCACCGAATTAGGTCATTGGCTGCAAAACCTCCCCCAAATCGATCGGCCCCTCGGTTATCTTGAATGGATTATCAGCCGCGATCGAGATTGTCCGGGTTTTTACTTTACCCAAGGAGAAAGCAAAAATCGTCATATTTTGGCATTACGCCCCCCATCCATGAGTGCTATATCCCCAGAAATTAGCGGGCTTTCGGCGGCTTCAGGACAAGCGATCGCGCCAGCTTATATTTTGACCGATAATGTCGAGCAAGTCGCTCCCAATCAAATTTTAATTGCCTCTCAAATTACCCCCCACTTGCTAACCCTTCTCAAACAAGCCGCAGGGATAATCGCCGAACAAGGGGGGTTAACCAGTCATGCCGCGATTATTGCCAGAGAATTAGGGATTCCGGCGGTGTTGGGAGTAGAAAATGCCACAAAAATATTCAAAAATGGTGAAATCTTACTTGTAAACGGTCAAAAAGGCACGATTGCCCGTCAACCCGTTAATTCGCCGACTCCCGATCCATCCCCAAAAGTTGCTCCCTATCCGTCAGATATGGGCAGTTTTCCCATCGCGACACAACTGCTGGTCAATCTGAGTCAAAGCTGTTCGGCGAGTCATGCGGCTTTAGAGGGTGTGGATGGGGTGGGGTTGTTACGCTCGGAATTGATGTTATTAGATGTTTTAGACCAGCATTCTTTGGATTGGTGGCTCAACCCCCAAAATCACGGCGATTTTGTCCAACGCTTAACCGATTGTATTCGTTTATTTACCCAAGAATTTGCGCCGCGACCGGTGTTTTATCGCTCCACGGATTGGCGATTGCCGGAGTTACGGTTTTTACTGGAACAACCCCCCCCGGAGAAGCTAGATGTCAACCCGATTTTAGGGCGACGGGGTACGTTAAATTATTGCCTGGACCCTCGCTTATTTGAAGCGGAATTGAGCGCGATCGCGGCTTGTCAAGGGTCGGGTCAAGACAATCTTAATTTGATTTTACCGTTTGTGCGGAGCGTACAGGAGTTTATTTTCTGTCGCGATCGCGTTGCTCAGTTTGGCTTGACTCAGTATCCCAATTTCCAATTATGGATTATGGCCGAAGTGCCGTCTGTTTTCTTCTGCTTTGATGATTATGTCAAAGCCGGGGTACAAGGCATTTCCATCGGAACCAATGACCTCACCCAGCTTTTACTGGGGATTGACCGGGAACAAGCCGACCTCGCGCAACGGTTTGATGAGCGCCATCCTGCTGTTATGAATGCGATTCAGCAGTTGATTCAACTCGCACAAAAAGCGGGGATTCCCTGTTCGATTTGCGGTCAAGCCCCCGTCCAATATCCAGAAATGATCGACCATTTGGTGCGTTGGGGGATTACGTCGATTTCCGTCGAACCGGATGCAGTTAGGACAACTCACCGCGCGATCGCGAGGGCCGAACAGCGTATCCTGTTAGAAGCGGCGAGAAAGAAAGTGTTTCCCCATTTATCTTAAAAGTCCCCATAAAAATCCTCGTTATCACGAGTTTTAGTAAGAGAAAATATTAACGAATTAGCCGAAATTTGAGAATATACCAAAGTGCTTTTACACCATCTGTCCAGTTAATCTTTTTCCCTTCTTCATAAGAGCGACCATAATAAGATATACCCGTTTCGTATAAACGCCAACGGCAAGGGGAACAAGCGACTTTAATGGTGAACTCTACTTCAAAACCAAAGTCTTTACAAGTCAGTGAAATATCATCGAGAACTTCCCGACGAAACATTTTATAGCAAACTTCAATATCGGTAAAAGTTGTATTGCTGGCCAAATTAACCAAGGTCGTAATAATTTTATTTCCTAGTAAATGATAGAAATAAAGAACCCGGTGGGGATTGCCGTAAAAACGAGAGCCATAAACAACATCCGCTTTTGCATCTATGATTAACTGCCACATTTTTTGCCAGTCTTGCGGATCGTATTCAAGATCGGCATCTTGAATGACAAATATATCGCCGCTGGCTTCCTGAAAACCGGTGCAAAGGGATGCACCTTTCCCTTGATTAACAGCATGAAAAATAACTTTGAAACTCACAGCAGCGGTTTGATTTGTGGCTGTTTTTGTTTGAGAAGAAATGGAAACTAAATTGTTTGTTTCAGGGCTTAAAAAGGGATGATCTGGAGATAAAGTCATTTTTACGGGTTTTTCCCGAGGATTGCCAAAATTTTCGATCAACCATTCTCGCGTGCCATCTTGTGAACCATCATCAACCAGGATAATTTCTTTAGGAATATGAGGGAGCGCTGTAGTGACTTTACGCAATACTATATCGATCGTATTGATTTCGTTATAAATAGGAATAATAACTGATAATTTCAAAGCGCTTTTCCTCTCTCATTTATTATCTTGTGTTTAAAACCCTTGCTGAGATTGAGCTTGTCTCTAAGCTGTACATTATCATAAGTTAAATAAGGCGTACAAGGCAAAGGCGAAGCAAAACAACGATCGCCTTCTTTGGGGATATAGTAAGTGAAATTTTCAGCTTCTTTGGTTAACAAATTAGAAGGAGCGAGACTTGACATTTGAGGGGGGAATAAAATTCTTTGTGATAAAGGATTAGAATTGAGTAGATAAGAAGTAACGGGAAAAGTTGATAAACTTAGAAATAAAACAGGAACTAAAAGTTTAAAAATGATGATTTGACCAGAGGTAAAAGACCGACTCATCGCAACAATGAAGAATATTAACAATACAGAAATGATAAATATTATATTTAAATTTTCTAAACTAAAATGCAAAAAATAAAGAAAATAAAAACTTAGCACCAAACTGAAAAACAAGAATTCTCCTAAAATTATATGAGAGCGTAAGGTTAGAGCAACAGCCAAGGAGGGAGCAACAATTAAAAAGCCTAGCCCGAATCTCATGTCTGGGGCTTTGTATAACATGAAACTAATGCCAATAAGTGCCAGTATTAATAAATATTGGGTACTTTGTAATTTTCTGTATTTTGGCAAAGACCCAAGTATGCAAATTGAAAACAGTGAAGTTAGCAGCAAAAAAGCGGCTTCTTTGCGTAATCTTAGCCAAGGAAGAATCCAATTGAAATTCGTTGCATTTTCTGGAGTAGGGCCCCACCATCTTGCCCAATCTTGGATAATTTTGGCGATCTGACTCGCGTCTTCTGGCGCAATTGACCAAGGTAAGTTGGTGCAAAGGGTGGGGGATGGGTACAGCGGACAACTAGAAGTCACTAAGTTAGTAATTAATACAGGACTAATAATTAATCCCGCGATCGCCGTTCCTTTTGAGAAATTTATAAAAGTAGAAAAACTGAATGAAAACTTTGGTTGAAAGCTATAAAAAAGCAGCGATACAAGTACTAAAGGGAAGGCGCTGAACTTAATATTCATCGCTCCGGCTGACAGAATTAGGGGCAGTAAATATAAGTTTCTGGTGGAGTTAGTGGTGCGATCGCTGCTCGTAAAATCGATACTTTCTTTTGAAGTTTGAGCAAGATTGATCGAATTGAAGTTGGCTAAAACTAAGATAAGCCAGGACAGTTCAATGGTGAGAATAATAACGGGAGTATCGGGGGATGCAGATGTAGCTAAGGTGGCATTAATTAGGTAAGGTATAGATAAAAATGTTGCAACCACTAAAAAACAATCGGGACTGCATTTATCAAGATTAATGGGACGATTTTTAATGAGGTTTTTGAGGCTTATGATTTGATGAGCTAATGCTAACAAAATACTAAATCCCCCCATCAAAGCAATCATTCGAGTTTCTAAGAATCCCGTATTGAAGGGAGCAACTAAAGTAAACCAAATTGAGGTAAACCCTAGACGGTGATGTAACAAAGCTAAACCGGGTACATTTCCCCATTTTGATAGCCACTGAATCAATTGAAAATGATAAAGGGCTGAATCATATAAAGTTACATTTGCAGTTGATATAAAAGCAACCAAAAACAATACAGCAATCCCGCCATAAAGGGCTGAAAAGGAATAAAGTTGAGAGAAAAAAAGCAGCGAAGAACGCACCGATCGCGTCGATAATGAAACGATTAGAAGTAAAGTATTTAATAGAATAAATACACTTAAAGATAGGGGCGCAAATAAAGATATTAATAAGAGTAATGAGGAGATGAGCAGTAAGCCTATCCAGATTATAACAATCGCTCCAGATTCTCGATTTTCCTCGAAAAAAGGATGCTCAAACAAATGAATATTTAGTAAGTTTAAAACCCAAAAACCATACAAATAACAGGAAAATCCTAAAAATAACCATATTATGATGAATAAGATCATGGTTGTACTCTTGGTTGATCTAGAATTTGCCAGAAGATAGAATCCGGCATTGAATCGGTTAACTGTGGATGCGGGGTTCGGGGTATAAGGTGGATAAGACTTCGCTTTCGACGATCGCGAGTTCTTCTAAACGGGGTTTGACTTGAGCGCGATCGCAATAGGTATCGGCTAGAACCCAATATATGCCGTAGTGACGGGCTTCAGAAGCCATTAAACCGCGATAAAAAGCGGCCAGTTCGGGATCGGGGCAATGTTGCGCGAGCAAGCCCAGACGTTCGTGCGATCGCGCCTCAATTAAACTCGAAACCAAGAGCATATCCAGGAGGCGTTCCGGTTCGTTGCGGCGAATGTGAGATTTGAGAACGGAGCCGTAAGGGGGAGCATTCAGCGGTGCGAGGGGAATACCGCGACGATCGAGCCATTGATTAACCTGGGCAAAATGTTCGAGTTCTTCTGAGGCGATCGCGGTAAGTTTATGGACCAACTCCCGATAAGAGGGATAGCGAAACATAAAGTTTAACGCCCCAGAAGCGGCTTTGCGCTCGCAGTGGGAGTGGTCGAGCAAAATCGTATCGAGGTTCGCGATCGCTTGTTCGATCCAAGCGTCGCTAGTCGGTTGCTGTAGGATGTTAATCTTGGTTAATACAGACACGAATGCTTCTTCACTCCCAATCAAAACCCGTTCAGGTCTAGTGTAGCCGATGAAGCGCCCCCATTTGCATAAAGGCAGAGGTCGCTCCCTATAGATTGCTCGTCTGAAAAAATCACGATCTTGTTACAACAGATCGGATAAAAATAGGGAACACTAGAAATAGACACAATCAATTGGGAAACCGAATAACTTTGATTCGGGTGCTGAAACCACAATTGCTCTGGTCGCCTTGGTTGTATCGGGAGGGAATGACACTATGACTCAGCGTCGCATTTTTATTGGAGATATTCACGGTCACTACGATGCCTTAATACAATTATTAGACGCGATCGCGCCGAATCAAGGCGATCGCGTTTATTTCGTCGGCGACTTGATCGATCGCGGGCCCAAAAGCGCTCAAGTGGTGGAATTAGTCAAAAATAGCGATTATCGCTGTATTTTAGGCAACCACGAACAAATGCTGCTCAACGTCCTCGAACAGCCCGATCTTCCCTACACCTTCCGCCAAGCTTGGCTTTATGGCGGCGGTCAAGCCACTCTCGACAGCTACGGCGAAAATGGCATTCCTGACGATCACTATCATTGGATTAAATCTCTCCCGATTTACCTAGACTTAGACGACATTTGGCTGGTACACGCTGGCGTACATCCCGAACTTCCCCTCGTCGAACAAACCACGGATCATTTTTGCTGGATTCGCGACGAATTCCATTACATGAAAGAACCCTTCTTTCCCAAGAAGCTCATTATCACGGGTCATACGATTACCTTTACAATTCCGGGGGTACTGCCCGGAAAACTTGCCAGAGGCGAAGGTTGGCTCGATATTGATACCGGGGCTTATCACCATCAAAGCGGTTGGCTGACGGGCTTAGATATTACCAATGGCCAAGTTTATCAAGTTAATACCTACCACAAGCAACAACGCCAACTCCCCCTCGATGAAGCGGTTACTCGGATTAATCCCAACAAATCAATCTATCGTCGCATGACTCGCTCTTTTTAGATGAATCGGCTTTTGTGCATTTGTCTCCTCAACCCCTCTTAAAACAATAGAGGGGTTTTGTGTTAATGCCCAAGTGCAGCGAGAAGTAGCGATGATGATGGCCGCAAGGGCGAAAACAGAGGCAATTCAAATGAGCGATCGCGGGGAGCATGAAAACGCCAGCAAACGCTTACAGGAAGCCCGTCACGGCATCTTACACGCTCTGGCATCCCCCCTCACCCAACAAGAAGCGCAATCGCTTTGGGAGCTTGATTCTGACCTATCGGACTTTTCTGGCACAAAATAGCAGTATCCAACGGGTGACGATTGTTTGCTATTTACTATTGGTAGTGGCGCGACACAGCTAAAATGAGGCTTTAGTAGGGTGGGTTAGGCGGCTAGAATCTAAGCTGTGACGGCAATAAGCGCAATCCGCCGTAACCCACCATTTAAATTGTGTCACGACACTACTGGTGCGACACTAATTTAATAAAGGGCAAGTTGCGCCAATTACAGCTTCACCTTTTTGCTCTTTTTGATAAAGTTCTAAGTTGAGCTGAAGTAAGTTTTCTAAAATATTATCGCGACTAGCCCAACCATAAGCTTGTAATACTAATTGATTGAGTTCTTGGTGTAACAAACTCAGTTGAGATTTGGGATTCATAAATTCTTGGTTGTACAGTTGGGTAATACCCCAATTATTTTTTACCATGACGCGATCGCGATATTGATGTAATCTTTCTGTAACTTGACGAATTTGCTGGACTAAATCTGCCGTTGCTTTTTGGGGAAACGGAAACGTTTCAAAGCAAGTAGAATGGGTGTAGCGAGTCCTATCTTCTAGAGTTGATTTCTGGGCTTCCACCCACTTACGATGCACCTCAGAAGTCAAAATCCCCAAAATATAAAAATCATCTATTGCAGCAACAATATTCAAATCTCCAGGTAACCAATCAATAGAGGCTGGAATGAATATAAACCATTTGGACACTCTAGGAACAACAAAATATTGCAACAAATTCGCTAAAGCTTGACGCATTGCAGGCCTTTTCTCCCCATATTTCCACCAGTTTAAGCGTGTGGTTTTCCGTCGAACTTTATTTCTTTGTGGTTTAACGGTGGCTTTAATATGTTCAAAAGGAAGATAATACTGTTGGGCAGTTTCTAAATCCATATCATTGAAATCAATAATCCAACGATCCGGTTTTCCTTGAGGATTTCGAGCTAAATTTGCACCCATTGAAAATAACTTCAAAACTTCTTGATTTTTAGCATCAGCGTCAATCCAAGCTGTTACTTGTTCTTCTGTTACAATAAAGCCTTCTCCAACAGGAACTACACCCTGAAAACAGATATTCTGATTCGCTTTCAAACGGACTGCGGCTGACACATCAATCTTATCTGTCAAAGATGAATTAATCCTTTCAACTTCGCGATTATTTAGATAACAAGTCTCTGGCTCAGTCTTACTCCAGTTGACAATGCTAACATGAACTGCCGCTTCTCCTGACCAGGGTTGCGATGAAATTACATCGTAAATATAGCCCCCATTTTGCGTAATATAATCTAAACTGGCAGCACGACTACGCCCTTGAGCAATGGAATTTGTAGCCACTAAACCCGCTCTACCATTTTCGGGTAGTTTATCGTGAGCGAGTCGAAACCAATAGCAACAAAAATCCACTGAATCTTTGACATCTGAAAATTGTTTATAGACTTTTTTTGCGTATTTATTTCCTAATTCAGTCCGAATATTTTTACCTCCTAAAAATGGAGGATTGCCAATAATAGCATTCGCTTCAAACCAAGGGTCAAATAGCGCATCTTGACACAAAATATTCTTTTCTAAACGATCTAAGGGTAACGCCGCTTCATTCAAATTCAGTTTATCAATTGCAACCTTTCTCGCAATCAATAAAGTTACTTTGGCTAACTCTACAGCAAATGGGTTGCTATCCATACCATAAAACTGTAATGGCGTAACAAAACCCATTTCTTGTTGATTGCTGCCGTTATACTCTTTGAGCTTATCCAATAAAATAGATTCAATTTGCTTTAACTCTTGATACGCCAAATAAAGAAAATTACCCGAACCACAAGCCGGATCGAGAACTTTATAGTTTTGAATTTCTAGCCGCAAATTTTGTAACTCTTTTTTAGTATTTGCTGCATCAATCTTTTCTAACCAATAGGTTGTAATCGTCGGATAAATAATTTTCATAATATCACTTTCTGAGGTGAAGTGAATCCCCCGCGCATGACGCTCTTTTTCATCCACTGTCGCTTCAAAAATATTGCCAAAAACCGCAGGACGAATTTTTTCCCAGTCTTGCTGTGCTGAAGTTTCGAGGATTTTTAATTCTTCCCAAACTAAATCAATCGCGTGAACTTTAGAAAATAATCCACCGTTGAAATAATCTACATTTTCAAAGCGTCCTAATGGAGTTTTACCCGCTCGGTTCATGTGACGAAATAAACCATCAGCTAAAATATCATAACTACTCTCTTTCCCCTCAAGACAGGCAGTAATACATTCTAAAAACAAACCTTCAGGAAGTAGCTTTTTCTTTTCAGCAAACATCGCAACCACACACTGAAGTATAAATTGCTGTGCTGTGAGTTCATCAAAGTTGTCTCTTTCACTGCGCTGTTTTAATAATTTGAATAAGTCTCCCATACGACGCGCTTCTGTTGCAGTGATAGCAACTTGGTTATTGCGAAATACTGGAGTTTCTTTGGTAAACTCCATGAAGCGAAACGCATCTAAGCGTTGGGGCAATTCTGTCAATTGAATGGTATCGACAGGGGTATCGTATTGTAGACTAAAATCATAAATCTGGAACTCGTCAAAGTTACATAAAAGGCAATATTTAACAGATTGATTCGTTTCTTCAGATAATAACTGAGCATAACGCCAAGCCTGAGCATAGTGTTTATTAAGTTTCTTTTCTGTCCGCGATTTTATTTCAAATAAAATGCCGCCAGCTTGGGATTCTGGCCACCAAAGATCGGCATAACCTGTATGACCCGCATAACTTGATTTCGGAATTGGAAGCTCGAAAGTTGCACCTGCTTCAATAGCACTTTTATAACCAAAAGCTTCAAACAATTTATTAAGAAATGTTTGTGCCTCTTGACGCTCGTACCCCTTAATATATTGGTCGCAGAAGTTTAAAAACTGATGAATACTCTCGCGAGTCGCTTTCATAATATAAAATAAAGTTTGGGGATTTTCTATTATAGCGATCGAAAAGAGTTTTATTTGATGTATAAAACTAATACAGGCTAACAAAGTATTGTATTAACCTGAAAAACCACAAGATTAAAGCGGTCATATTTGGGTCATAATTGAGCGGTAGAGTAGCCCAAATTGCGAGGAATAGCCAGCGAAATTACAATTAATAATGCGGATTTTGTTAGTGGAAGATGACCCCGAACAACTCGAACCTTTGTATGCTGCATTAACGCGAACGGGACATATTGTAGATGCAGTTGAAGACGGAACAACAGCCCAATGGTTAATGAATGAAAAGGATTATGACTTGTTAATCTTTGATTGGATGTTACCGGGGGAAGATGGGGTGGAGTTGTGTCGTCGGTATCGCAAAATGGGAAAAACGTCTCCGGTGTTGATGTTGACTGCGAAGGATACAACTCAGGATAAGGTGATGGGGTTGGATGCGGGGGCGGATGATTATTTAGTCAAGCCCGTGGATTTGGCGGAATTATTGGCCCGGACGCGGGCTTTACGACGGCGATCGCCCCTGTGGTGTGGTGATATCCTACAAGTGGGGGATATGGTGCTAAACCTGGATTCGATGGATGTAGAACGGGGAAATCTGCGGGTTCGGCTCAAAAGTCGCGATTTTCAACTGTTAGAATACATGATGCGCCATCCCATGCAAGTTCTCAGTCGCGATCGCCTCGAACAAGCTTTGTGGGAATGGGGAGAAGAACCAGAAAGCAATGCAGTTGCGTCTCGGATCAAACGGTTACGTCAGCAACTCAAAAAGGTAGAAGCCGAAGATTGGATTGCAACCATTTACGGTATGGGTTATCGTCTCGAACCCCCAAAATAATAATATGACTTCTTTTTGGCGCAAATTGTATCGAGGTTGGCAGGCTTTACCAATTCGCATCCGAGGGACGATTATCGTTGCAATTCCGATTACCTATCTCTTTACCGCGTTATCGGCGTTTGTGTGGTTGAAAGCCAGTTTAGCCGAGGATGAAGCCTGGGTACAACATACCCAAACCGTCCGCTTGGAAAGTCAACGGTTGTTGAATGCGTTATTGGATGCAGAAACGGGGGTGAGGGGATACGGGTTAACCCAACGCAGGGAATTTTTAGAACCTTATAAAAATGCTCAGTTGGTGATTCCCGATTCTCTGAGTCGCTTGGAAAACTTGGTTCAAGATAATCCTCCCCAAGTGCAACAAATCCAAAATATTCGCGGACGAGTGGATGAGAATTTGACGATATTTCAGAAAAAATTACTATTGCAGCAGGAATTACAGCGAATTAAAGGCACAAACGATGTTTTAGTTCCGGCTGCGTCCCTATACGATTGGTTAGAGGAAGGGAAAGCCTCGATGGATACAACGCGGGAGGAAATCGAACAGTTTGCAGAAACTGAAGAAGATTTGTTAGTTCAACGCATTCAACATCGGGATTCTTGGCGACAGATTACTTGGATTGTACTTTGTTTAGCGGGGGCGATCGCGACTTTGAGCGCTTGGTTAGCAATTCATTTGTTTTATCAACTCGAACGAGAATTAGCCCACCGGGAGTTAAATTTACAAGAAAGCAACCGACGCTTAGAAAATGCTTGCGATCAACTACAACGCTTTACAGCCAATGCTTCCCACGAATTACGGGCCCCCCTCGCTGCGGTGTTGAGTAATGCACAGGTGGGGTTAATGGACTTAGATGATTTTGAGGAGGAGGAGTCTACAGGAGATTTGCGTCAGCGTCTCGAAAAAGTGGTCGCGATCGCAAAACAAATGAGTACGTTAGTGGGAGATTTACTCTTTCTCGCGCGGAATGAAGGCTTATTAGCCCCAGGATCTCTGCAACCATTAGAATTAAACCAGTTTATCCGGGATTTAGCCCAAGAATTTCTCAGTCAAGCTCAAACTCAAGGCTTGAAATTTATCCTCACTGTACCCGATGATAAGATTAACATCAACGCCGATCGCAATCTCCTCGGACAAGCGATCGCGAATCTCCTCAGTAACGCTTATCGCTACACCCCATCGGGAGGGAAAATCGAACTCCGTCTAATTCACACCCCAACCCAAGCTTGCATTCAAGTCATCGATACCGGAGTCGGCATTCCCGAAACCGCAATTTCCCACATTTTTGAACGCTTTTATCGTGTCGATCCCAAGCGTTCTAGGGCTTCTGGGGGCTTTGGCTTGGGTCTAGCCATTGTACAGCAAATTGTCCACCTCCACGGCGGTAAAATCAACATTATGAGCAAGGTTAAGCGGGGGTCTACCTTTGAAATTTTGCTGCCGATGGGGTGATTGGGCAGCTTTTTCAGTTATCAGTTATCAGTTATCAGTCATCAACAACCAACAACCAATAACCAACAACCAACAACCTCTGGAACAAACGTTTCCCCTAGACGCTATTCTTGCAAAATCGTTTTCGAGACAATTCGGGTTTTTTTACGATCCGCTTCCGATAAATCTTGACCGGATTGCAGTTGAGTGGCGCTTTTTTGTAAAACCGTAGCAGCCCCTTGGTCGCCCAATTGAATCGCCGTTTTCGCCGCCGTTTGCAGCATCGTCGCCGCCCCCGCGCGATCGCCCTGTTGCAGTTTATTTTCGGCAATTTGGGTTTGTCGATACTTGGCGAGGGCTAAAATCGATTTTTGGACTTCCTGATTTGGTGCAGGTTGATAGACGGGCTGTACTTCGGCATAAATGGGCATTTTATCCGATAAAATAGCTTCTCGCCCCGTCGCCGGGTCGTCGTAACGAACTTGAATACTGGCGATTTGTTGCGTACCGGGGGGCAGTTTGCTGATATAAAAGTTAGCCAGAATTACTCTCTCTGCGGCCATTAAGTCCCCCAAGCGCACCATAAAGCGGCCATCTTCGGCTTGAACGGGTAACTCGATGGTATCGGGAGCAACCTGAGCGATGGGTTTAAGCTCGGCCAAGCGGGTGTTTGGCATCAATTCAAGGATCAGGTAGGCATTGGTCAAACCCACGGATTCCATGCGCTTAAACAAGCGGCCAAACTCATCGAGGGCTTGTTCGGGTTGTTCGATATAAGACAAAGTACCACTGGCGGTATCGGCCAGTTTTTCGAGAACATCTTGGTTCCAATGTTCCCCGAAGCCCAGGGTATTGAGGGTGACGTTGGATTCTGAGGCGATTTGAGCGAGTTTGAGACAGCGATCGTTGTCGCCGTGTTCGTTTTCGCCGTCGGTGAGGAGAAAGATTTGGGAAGTGGTGTCTTTTTTGCCTTTGGCGATTTCTTCAATCCCGACTTTTAAGCCTTCGTCGATAGCGGTTCCTCCGTCGGCTTCGAGTTGTTCGATCGCCTTTTTTACTTTCGCGATATTTTCGACGGTTTGATTGGCAACAACGACTTTGGGGCGATGGTCAAAGGCAACAACAGAGAGGCGATCGCGCTCGTTGAGTTTTTCGACTAGGCTCAATGCGGCTTTTTTGACGGTTTTGAGAGGGTTACCGTACATCGAACCACTGCGATCGAGAACTAAACACAAGTTTAAAGGCAAACGCTGGTCTTGGCTATCCGCGATCGCGCTGATGGCAATAGAAAGCTGACGCTGGCTATTCGGTTGATTCGCATCAACATGGGAGTCGTTTAGAACTGGTTGTAAACCCACTTTCATAAATCGAAGTTCCTTAAATCTAATTGTGCTATTTCTCTTTAGAATAGCTTGGCTGAATTAGCTACAACTTCGGCTTGGGTTTTTCCCATCAATCCCAAAAACAATAGCAGTAACCTTCGGTGGGCTTCTAAATTCATTTCCTTTTATCGTCGAGCTTACTTAGAGTTGGACTGATTGGACATTATCAGTTCCATGGCTCCCGGATGCTAAATTAAAGGAAATTGTAGCCGTGAATCGGGTTACTGCTATTGTTTTTTAACGAGACAGATATAATGTTGCGAAACAGCGTTTTTACCTCTTTACTGATGTTGACTTTCTTACCTCACTGTTGAATCTGTCAGGGAAGCTTTCTTTTCTTTAGCTTCAATTATCAATTTAACAGCTTTTAGGTAATAAAAACTCAAAAGATAATAAACTTTACAATTAATGAGAAAAACGGCCAAAACAAAAGCAGTAACCGGGTTAGACTTGCTAAACTTTTTCCTCAGAACTGTTAAAACTATATAGAGATACTCTGAACTTCGGGCTTCAGACGCATTGCTCCCAGAATTTTTAAGAGAGGAAATTGTAGCTTTCTACAGGGTTACTGCTTTTGCTATCGAACGAGACAGACAGGGCTTTTAACAGTTGTTTTTACCTCCAAACTCATTAAGTAATGGACTCGATACAAACCCTTGCTTAATCTGCCAGGGAAGCTTTTTCTTTTAGCTTCAATTATCAATTTATAACCCCTAGATTGAGAATGCAACCCTTTGAGAAGAAAGTTAACTTTTGCTGAAAGTAAGACTTTAGGAAAGATGAACTTATCTAAACATAAGCAACAATCATCTCAAAATCCGGTAAACTATTTAGGCGCTGCGACGCTCTTTGAGCATAAACGTGGCAATAATAATGCCCACAATGGCGAAAAATGCCATGGGATAAAAGGCATAAGTATAGCTGCCGAATAAATCGCGAATGCGCCCGGCCACCAAGGTTCCCAACAATGCCCCCACCCCATAAGCCGTAAACACAATGCCATAATTTCGGGCGTAATTTTCCGGTTGGAATAGGTTTAAGGTTGCCGTGGGCGCGATCGCCAACCATCCCCCCAAACACAACCAAAATATACAAAACGCCACCAAATACAGCCCCACTTGACCTTCCCCCACATTCAGCATCAAGATCGACGCGATTAAAATCAACACATAAGACGCGATCGCAACCCGTCGTGGCGCAAACCGATCCGTCAACCAACCAAACAACGGACGACTCAAACCATTAAAAATCGCAAACAACGCCACGCTAACCGCCGCTAACGTAGAATCCAACTCCACAATCTCCTCAGCCACCGGACTCGAAATGCCAATCGCACTCAACCCCACTAGCGTCCCAATGGCATAACACAGCCACAAGCCATAAAACGACTTAGACTTCAGCATCGGAGGGCGTATTGTACCGGCGCGATCGATTATCGGCGGAGTCCAGCCTTGGGGCTGCCATCCTCTCGGCGGCAATTTGAGAAACAGAGACAAACAACATACCACCACCCCAAACACAATCCCCAAAATTAATAGCGCTTGGCGTACATCAAACGTTGAAATTAAAAATCTGGCAACCGGGGCAGTAATGAGGGGAGATAAGCCAAACCCCATAATGGTAAAGCCAACCGCCAACCCCTTGCGATCGGGAAACCATCGGGCTGAAACCACCATGGGAATGCCGTAAGTCGTCCCCACTCCCGTCCCCGCCATGACTCCATAAGTCAACGTTAGGGTGACGGTATCCGTGGCGAAACTCGCGAGAAAATAACCAACTCCTACCAATAATCCCCCCGTGATGGCAATCGGACGAGTCCCGAAGCGGTCTACATAAAACCCCGCAACAGCCACAAATGCCGAATAGAAAAACAAAACCGCCGTGTAGGGTAATAAGCTTTGCGTCGCACTCAAATCTAATAAATTTTCGAGGGGCTTGCGAAAAATACTCCAAGAATACACCGTCCCCAAACAAAGTAAGACAAGACTACCAATGGGAATCAAAAACCATCTTCCGGTTTCGGCGGGTAAACCAAAGATTGTTACGTCGTGTTGTTCGATCTTTTCAGAAATCATTATTGTTGAAAAACTAAAAATGCAATGTTACAGCTATAAGGCTTGGTGTAGCGCTAACCAAAGATTCGCTTGCGTCCAAAGTAACGGCGTTGAATCATTGGGAACATAGCGCCCATTTTCGAGATAATACAATTCGGGGCATTTATACGCACCAAAAGGACTATTTTCGGCGGTTAATTGACGCAACGATCGATTGAGATAATGGATTTGGAGATCGCGATCGCGCAGATTTTTGTATCTTTGATAACGCTGGCCAAAAATAATCGACACGATCGGATCGAAAATACACCATTGAGCCTCCTCCCCTGAATTTAGGGCGCGATCGCGAACTTCCATATTTTGACTAAAATCAATCGTTCTTTCATTTTCTTTAAACTTTTGTTTATAATCGGCGCACCAAAAAGAATCTCCCTCATAACGCCGAATGCCAATCTCCCCTTGTAATGTTTCCCTGACATTATTAATAATCACTGCTGCCATTTCATCCCCCACCACTTGCAACGGATAAATTAGAAACAATAAAGCCCCATCACAATCTCTTTTTTGCTGAGGTTGAATGCACTCAGCAGGCAAAATTTCTGAGAGGGCAACAGCACCGCATTCAATTAATTCCTCAAGCTGGTGTAGCGTTAAACCTAAAAAAATTTTATCTTCCCAATTCGGTATATTTTGCAATACTTGATACAACTGGCGCAACCCGGCTAAAACTGTTCCAATACTCGAAGCCTCAATTTTACGAGCTTCTTCCCAATGGCCATTATCTTTATCTTGCCAATATTGAATCCCTTGAAAATATAACGCAAATAAACACAAAATCTCTAAGTCTTCAAGGGTTAAGTCAATAATATTTTCATTGACTAACTTACAATAAAACCATAAAAAATAACCGAGTGCATCATTTTGAGCGTGGGCCCATTGTTCCTCAATTTCCTCTAAACCCATACCATCAAAGCGGATATGCGGCCGCTGCATCCTATCGACAGGATTTGCTTTCCCAGTAATTATATTTTCAAACCGCCAACGATACTTCCGAAAATAAGTCAATAAAGTCTCTACATTCTGTTGTGCAATCTTAATTTGCCCCGCAGCATAATGAGCATAAGCCCCATAAATATTATCCCGAACCCAAACATTCTGATAACCCGTATATTCTGCTTGACTTTGTAATGCCGCCGCCGGAAACAAACCATTATTTAATCTTGGCAAATCAAACGTTCCTCGACCTTTTAAAAAATCCAAGATATTGCTAACATCCGTCGCTCTAGAAAGTTGTAAATAGTTTTGCATTTTAAATCATTCTTAAACAAACCTTAAAACTAAAAACTGAATCCGTCTTATTTTGCCTTATCCCCCTGCCCCCCATCCGCATTTTAAGAATAATTAGCTTTTAGTAACATCGAAAGGGATTAGAGGAAAACACAATTTTTTTAACAGCATGACTTACACACTGCCCGATCTTCCCTATGACTACACCGCGTTAGAACCCCATGTTTCCAAACAAACCCTAGAATTCCATCACGACAAGCATCACGCCGCTTATGTGAAAAAATACAACGCCGCCGTCGAAGGCACACCAATGGCCGATAAACCCATCGAAGAAGCCATCAAAGCCACCGCCGGAAACCCCGACCAAAAGGGCATTTTCAACAACGGGGCCCAAGCGTGGAATCATACCTTTTATTGGCAATGTATGAAACCTAGTGGGGGCGGTCAACCGACAGGCGCGATCGCAGATAAAATCAAATCAGACCTCGGTGGTTACGATAAATTCGTCGAAGCCTTCAAACAAGCAGGGGCTACCCAATTCGGTAGCGGTTGGGCTTGGTTAGTCCTCGATAACGGCACCCTCAAAGTTGCCAAAACCCTCAACGCCGATAACCCCCTTACCAGCAATCAAACCCCCTTGTTGACCATGGATGTTTGGGAACACGCTTATTATCTCGATTACCAAAACCAGCGTCCTTCCTACATCGACACCTTCATTAACAACTTAATTAACTGGGATTTCGTCAACGAAAACTTGTCCAAAGCCTAACTTAAGCCGGGTTGACTCACAAAACCAGCCAGACATGGCGTAGTGGCATGACACAGCTAAAATAAGGCTTTAGTAG
>JBKHDX010000020.1:0-34126 GCA_046541115.1 Spirulinaceae cyanobacterium
TAACTTAGTTAAAACATGAACAGCCAAAATCAACAAGATTGGCAAAAACGCTTACAAGAACTCGAAGTCGAAGTGCAACAAACCCCCGATCGGCAATCGCAAAACCAAACTTCTAATACCGCGACTCGTAACGAAACCTCGATTGAGTGGCAAGCCAAATGGCAGCAAATCACCACTTGGTTTAGTAACTTACCCACCATTGCTAAAGTCATTGTGGCGATTGTCACGCTGTCGGTAAGCTTTTCTTTGCTGAAAATGGTGTTTCAACTGGTTTCGGCTTTGATTGGGATGGCTTTTATTGGGGCTGTGTTGTACGGCGTGTATCGTTTCGCGATCGCCCCCCAATCCTCAAAATCTTAACCCCACGCCCCGCACTTGAGCTAAAATCGGCTCATAGTGATTCTAAACTTCGTGTTGAGGGGTAAGTATGAAGCAGATTCAAGGGGGTTTGGTTGCCGCCGCGATCGCCACTGGGGGACTAACCGGAGTCGCGATCGCCCCAAAGGACGCGATCGCCCAAGCTGCTTACGGTAGCTACATCGGCGTTGGTCCTACCATTGGTATTGTCAACGATAACCGAGGGAACGGTCAAAACCTGGGAGGCGTGATTGCCTTTCGCTACAAATTCCTCGAAGTCCCCCTTTCCTTGCGGACACAAGCCCTCATCGGCAGTGACGGCGGGACAGCAGTAGTTCCCACCGTCTCTTATGACTTCCCCATCAACTGGCAAACCGACGCTTACGTTGGCGCAGGTGTGGCATTTGGCAGTGGTGATTCTCCTTCTCCCATCGGTGACAAAACCAGCTTTGCCATTCAACCGGGCATTGATTATGTAATCCCCAACAGCAGTACCGTGGTATTCGGTAACGCCATTATCGCTTTTGATGCCTATCGCAACGGTGGTGGGGCTGCATTTTCTCTACAAGGTGGTTTAGGGCTGCAATTTTAGGCAATCGGTATTAGGCAGTCGGCAATCGGCAGTAGGTTGGGTTGAGGTGACGAAACCCAACAACATTTCATGTTTCTAGGCGGGGTTTCACTTCGTTCTACCCAACCTACAGCTAAAGCCTCATTTTAGCTGTGTCACGGCAGTAGGGTTGTCATGGCTTTTTGGACTTGCTCGCATAACAGTTGTTATGGTCAACATAACGCTTGTTATGTTGACCGCAAAGCTAGAGATGGTGGGCATTGCCCACCCTACGCACTCTCTTGGACGGGGAAACCCCGCCCCTACAGGCTGATTACCCATTGCCGACTGCCAACTGCCCATTGCCCCAGAAAGAAACCCCGCCCCGACCAACTAGCTGTAGTTGACAATCGCTGCAAAACTCGCCGGATCGAGACTAGCCCCACCCACTAATGCCCCGTCGATTTCCGGTTGCGCCATAATTTCGTTAATATTATTGGGTTTCACCGAACCGCCATACTGAATGGAGATATCCGGGTTACTGAGTTGGGAACGAATCAAGCCGATGACGCGGTTGGCTTCGACAGCATCGCAAGTATCTCCTGTACCAATGGCCCAAATCGGTTCGTAAGCAATAATCAAGTTATTTTGATCGATGTCTACTAAGTCTTGTTCGAGTTGCTTGCTAATGATTGCTTCGGTTTCCCCAGAGTCCCGTTGATCTTTGGTTTCGCCTACACACAAAATCGGGATAAATCCGTGTTTTTGGGCTGTTTTCAGCCGTAAATTTACGGTTTCGTCGGTTTCACCGAAATATTGACGGCGTTCGCTGTGACCGATGATAACGTAACTCACGGCGTATTCTTTCAACATCGGGCCAGAAATTTCCCCTGTGTACGCCCCTGCGTCTTCCCAGTGGATATTCTGCGCCCCTAAACGCACGCGACTCCCGTGGAGGTTTTTGGACATGACATCTAATGCCGTAAATGGCGAACACAAAATGATGTCTCGGTTTTCGTCTGTTTTTTCGATCTCAGGTAAAAAGGCTTTGAGAAACTCTTTCGCCTCCGCCTGAGTTTTGTACATTTTCCAGTTACCAGCAATAACGATTTTTCGCACGGTTGATGTATCTTGTTTAGTTTTAACGCTTTAATTCTCGCACCCTTCAGTTTAGAACGTTCGGGAGATTATCGCGAGGTTAAGCGGGGATTTTTTGGCAGCAACTTAGAGGAGTGTTCATTCCGTTAAGGATTAAGGATTTTGGTTGATTGATAAAATTTGGAAAAGTCCGATTATTTTACTGTAGTGGCGTGACACAGCTAAAATGAGGCTTTAGTAGGGTGGGTTAGGCGGCTAAAACTTACGCGATGACAGCAATAAGCGCAATCCGCCGTAACCCACCATTTAAAGTGTGTCGCGCCAGTAGGTTAGGTAAAACGAAGTGAAACCCAAGATAACCTTTATCGTTGTTGGGTTTCGTGACCTCAACTCAACCTACACAAAAACATTTTGTTAGTCAATCAAGGGATAAAGTAGAACCAACCTCAGTAATTTTTTGATTCTCTCCTTATCTGCGATGAAGAAAAATAGTCTCGCGATCGCGCTCTTTTTGATTTTTGGCTTGTCTCCAGTCGCCGCAGTTGCCCAAATTTCACCGGAAACCGCTTTAATTGCTCAAAATGATGTGGGTTCGAGGGCAATGACGCTTAATGAGCAAGCAAGGGCATTATACAGCCAAGGAACGGCAGAAAGTTCCCGAGAGGCGATCGCCCTGTGGGAAGAAGCTTTAGTATTATGGCGAGAAATTGGGGATAGGGAGTGGGAAGCGATTACCCTTAATAATATTGGTTTTGTTTATAACAGTTTAGGGGAACGAGAGGAAGCGATCGCGCGGTTTAATGAAGTATTAGAAATTACTAAGACGACTGAAGATTATTCTAGTCAAGTGACGACTTTACTTAATCTTGGATTTACTTATAGTTCGATGGGAGAAAAAGAAAAAGCTTTAGAAATATATCAACAAGGTTTAGAAATTGCTGAGGAGTTTGAATATACTTCGCCCCAAGCCAGTTTGTTAAATAATATCGGTAATATTTATCAATTCTTAGGGGATTACGAGCAAGCGACGCAATATTTTAGTCAGTCGATTCCTTTACTTGAACAATTAGAAGATAAGCCCCGTTTGGCCGCAACTTTGCTTAATGTGGGCGTTTCTTATAATTATCAAGGTCAGAAACAAGAAGCCCTAGATTACTATAATCAAGCTTTAGATTTAGCCAAAGCTGTAGAAAATAATTCAGCTTTGGCGACAATTTTAAATAATATTGGGGCAATATATAACGATTTAGGGGATAACGAGCAAGCTTTAACTTATTATCAAGAGTCTTTGGCGTTGTTAGAAACGATGGGCGATCGCAACCGGGAAGCCCTGACTTTAAACAATATTGGGGAGTTATACAGCGAGTTAAAACAACCCGATCGCGCCACAGAATTGTTTACCCAAGCCTTAACCCTTCTAGAAGAAACGGGCGATCGCTACGGACAAGCCATTGCTTTAAATAATCTGGGGACGATTTATGTTAATCAAGAAAATTACGAGCAAGGATTACAATTTCTTGACCAAGCTTTAATCGAATTACAAAGTGTGAATAATCCCCTTGCTGCTGCCAGAACTTTACAACAAATTGCCGATACTTATTATCTACAAAACGATCGCGATCGCGCCCTGAGTTTGTATAATCAAGCCCTAGAGCAACATCAAAAAGTAGGCGATCGCTACTCCGAAGCCCGTACCCTCGCGGGAATTGCCAAAATTCAACGCGATCGCGACGATTTGAACGGGGCTTTAGAAAGTATTGAAAATGCGATCGCAATTATCGAGGATTTACGGTCAAATGTCGCCAGTCCCGAACTGCGTACCTCATTTTTTGCCAATAATCAAGACTTTTACGAATTTTACATTGATTTGCTGATGGAAATGCACCAACAGCAACGCGATCGCGGCTACGACGCACAAGCCCTACACATCAACGAAAGAGCCAGGGCCCGCAGTTTACTAGACTTACTCGCTGAAGCCAACACTAACATCCGCAAAGGAGTCGATCCGCAACTCCTGGGTCAAGAACAAAAACTGCAACAACAACTCAACCAAATCGAACAAGCCCGCGTTGCCCTGTTTAGCGGCGAATATAGCCCCTCAGAAGCCGAAGAACTCGAAAAACGTCGTACCACTACCCTAGCTGAATATCAAAGCGTCCAAGACCAAATACGCGCCACCAGTCCCGATTACGCCGCCCTGACCCAACCCCAACCCCTCACCGCTACTCAAATTCAACAAGACATCCTCGATGAGGACACTGTGCTGCTGCAATATGCTTTAGGGAAAGACCGCAGCTTTCTCTGGATGGTTAGTAAAACCGAGATTAACAGCTACATCCTACCCCCCAGGGCTGAAATCGAAGCAGCAGCCCGACAGTTTTATGCAAACCTCAACAATCCCAGTTACGAATTAGGAGAGACTCGCGGTTTGGTGGGAGTGCAGCCTCGTCGGGAGAATGGGGAGGAAAATGTTGCCGATTTAAGCCAAATGATTTTAGGCCCGGTTGCGTCTCAACTGCAAAGTCGTCGTTTGTTGATTGTGAGTGACGGTGCATTGCAGTACATTCCTTTTGCTGCGTTAACCTTGCCTGAAAACAACGCCCCTTTGATTGCAAATTATGAAATTATCAATCTGCCTTCGACTTCGACTTTGAGCATTTTGCGATCGCAACCCCCCACTTCTGCCCCCAAACAAATCGCCATTTTAGCCGATCCGGTGTTTAGCGATCGCGATCGTCGTCTCGAAACCCCGGTTAATTCTACATCAGTCGCCCAAGCTGTGGTAAATCGGGCGGCTCAAACCGTTGATGTGGGCTTACAACGCCTTCCGGGGACGCGCACCGAAGCCCAAGCTATTCTCGATCTGGTTTCTGAGGATCAAACTGCCGTAGCGTTTGACTTTCAAGCGAATCGCGAGTTTGTCACGAATCCAGAAATCAGTCAATATCGCATTTTGCATTTTGCCACCCACGGCATTCTCAACAGCAATTACCCGGAATTGTCGGGAATTGTGCTGTCTTTGGTGGATGACCAGGGCAATCCGCAAAACGGCTTTTTGCGCTTGCATGATGTCTATAACCTGGATTTGCAAGCGGAATTAGTGGTGTTGAGTGCTTGCCAAACGGGATTAGGTCAAGAAGTCAAAGGGGAAGGCTTGGTAGGCTTAACCCGGGGCTTTATGTACGCGGGGACACCTCGCGCGATCGTCAGTTTGTGGAATGTAGACGACGAAGCCACCGCCGAAATGATGAGCCGTTTTTACCGTTTGTTGCTGCAAGAAAAACTACCCGCGATCGCGGCTTTGCGTCAAGCCCAACTGGAAATGCAAACGGAAACGCCTTGGAAAAATCCTTATTATTGGGCGGCGTTTACGTTGCAAGGAGAGTTTATTCAGCGATCGGTCATCAGTCATCAGTTATCAGTTTTTGAGGCAGTGGGCAGCTTTTTTCAGTTATCAGTCAACAGTCAACAGTCATCAGTGTTTTGGGCAGTAGGCTTGTAGGGGCGGGGTTTCCCCGCCCAATAACCAATAACCAATAACCAACAACCAATAACCAACAACAAAACCCGCCTAACTGCGGGTTTCTGTACGTGTTTGAGCAGGTTTGAGGTTTAAGGCGCTAACACAGCGGCTCGGGCTGCGGCGGCTTGGTCGGGATGAATCCCTAAGCGGGTGAGGTTGATGCGACCGCGAGAGTCAATTTCGCGCACTTTCACAACCACTTCATCGCCGACAGCGACTTCATCTTCGACTTTACCCACGCGACCTTCGGCCAGTTGCGAAATGTGGATCATGCCTTCTTTGCCGGGCAGAATTTCTACAAATGCGCCGATGGGAATAATCCGCATCACATGACCGACAAACACTTCTCCTTCTTTGATGGTGCGGGTCATGCCTTCGATAGCTCGCAGGGCTTGTTGGGCTTTGTCTGCATCCATCGAGGAAATCGTGACGGTTCCGTCGTCTTCGATATCGACTTTGGCCCCGGTTTGTTCGGTGATGCCTTTGATGTTTTTGCCACCGGGTCCGATGACTAAACCAATGAGATCGGGGTTGATCTTCAGGGTCAGTAAGCGGGGGGCAAAGTTGGAAAGCTGCGGTCGCGGTTGGGCGATCGCCTCTAGCATTTTTTCGAGGATATGCAAACGGGCGGATTTGGCTTGATGAACCGCTTGGGCAACGATATCTAGGGGTAGCCCGGTGATTTTCATATCCATTTGCAAGGCGGTAATGCCTTCGTCGGTGCCGGCGACTTTGAAGTCCATATCGCCGAGGAAGTCTTCGATGCCTTGGATATCCGTGAGGACGCGCACCTCGTCTCCTTCTTTAATCAAGCCCATGGCAGCACCGCTTACAGGTTTGGCAATGGGAACGCCAGCATCCATCAGGGCCAGGGTTGAGCCACATACCGACCCCATGGAGGTTGAGCCGTTGGAGGAAAGCACTTCGGAAACCACCCGCAATACATAGGGAAATTCCTCTTTTTCCGGTAAGACGGGGATAATGGCACGTTCGGCTAAAGCCCCGTGACCGATTTCCCGACGACCGGGCGATCGCATGGGCTTGGTTTCTCCAACCGAGTAGGGGGGGAAGTTGTAATGGTGGAGATAGCGTTTTTGGGTGTCGGGGTGGAGATCGTCGAGTTCTTGGGCATCTCCGGGGGTTCCGAGGGTGACAATGGACAGCACTTGCGTTAAGCCCCGTTGGAATAAACCCGAACCGTGAACTCGTCGGGGGAGTAAGCCCACGCGACAGGAAATCGGACGTACTTCGTCGAGCTTGCGACCGTCTACCCGTACACCGTCTTCGACGATTTGGGCCCGCATTAAACTTTTGGTGAGTTTTTTGAAGGTTTTGCCCACCACGGCGGGGTCTTCTTCGACTAAGACTTTCAAGGAGTTGTCTTCAGGAAGGGACGCGATCGCCTCGTTGACTTCTTTTTCTTTGATTTCGTCGAGGGCTTCGTCCCGGGCTGTTTTGTCGAAGTCGAAGTGGGATAAGACTTTTTTAATCCCCTTAGTGGCGCGATCGCGTACTAATTCTTCGAGTTCGGGATGAGATGCTGGGGGTTCGGCGGTGGCGAGTTCGATACCCAATTCTTGCATAATGCCGTGCTGGGCCTTAATCAATTCCCGCACCGCTTCATAACCAAAATCGATGGCTTCGATGATATCCTGTTCGGGGAGTTGGTTGGCCCCGGCTTCGACCATCACGACTCCATCGGGAGTACCCGCTACAACTAAATCTAAATCCCCTTCGTCTATTTCCTTATAGGTTGGGTTAATGATAAAATCATCTCCCACTAAGCCCACGCGCACCCCAGCCATCGGCCCGGCAAAGGGAATTTGAGCCAGGATAACCGCGACAGAAGCCCCAGTTACGGCGAGAACATCTGGCGGTACTTCCTCGTCCATTGACAGAGTAGTTGCTATGATCTGAATGTCATCCCGTAGCCATTGAGGAAATAAGGGACGTAAAGGACGGTCAATTAAGCGACTGGTCAAGGTCACTTTTTCCGGCGGACGGCCTTCTCGTCGCAGAAAGCCTCCGGGGATGCGGCCGGCGGCGTAAAGTCGTTCTTCGTAATCCACCAAGAGGGGCAAAAAATCGATTCCTTCTCTACCTTCGGCCCGGGTTGCAGTCACTAAAACTGAGGTGTCCCCGGATTCAATCAAAACAGAACCACCAGCCTGTGGGGCGAGAAGACCAGTCTGGAGCCGAATATCCCGTCCATCAAAGGATATTGACTTATTAAATTCTTGCATCTGTTCTGTTATTCCTTCTCTTTACACTTTTATCTTCTGTGGCAATCCTAACACTTCTTGCCGAGAGTAGATGGGGACTAAACGACCTAGCGGTTGACTGGGTTTTTCCCCATCGAGAAGCCTACCCCACTGTCCCACAACAGGTCAGCATTGAACCGAGGGTTAGCAGCAAGGGGTTTCTCAAGTGACTTATCGGTTTGTACATCGCGATCGCACATAACAAAACTCATGGCAACTCTACACGGTAGTTGGATTCGACAACCCCAAATAAGTTATTTTTGGATTTGGGGCGAAGTGTGGCGGGCTAATCCGTCCCCCGGTTTCGATGCAAATTCTCAGGGGGTGCATCCTTTGGCTATGACTCCAGAGGAGTTACAAACCTTGGCGCGATCGCAATCTTGGGCTTGGCATCCCCCAGAAATCCTCAAACCCGAACCCCTCCACCTTTTAGCCCTCCCCACCCCGAAAAGTCGGCAAAAGACCAGCGCTGTGCCGTTGTTGTCTCAGGATTTAGCCGGAGCCGATCCGAAAAAATTATCCTTGCAGTGGTGGCAAATCCCCGGAGCGAGCTTAGATGCCCTCTCAACGGCGCAATTTTTGCAGAGTTTACCTCTGGGGGCATTACAAGCGGGAGCAACGTATTTAGGGGATGATTTGAGCTTCTGGGCCCAGGTGTATCGCTGGAGCTTGGATTTGGTGGCTCGCTGTAAGTTTTTACCGGGAATTGAAAAGCTTGATGCCGAACAATGGCAGGGGATTTGGTATCCTTTGCTCGATAGTGCCTTGGATCAATCCCGTTTGGCGCAGTTTGCTCAGTCGATGCCGCCGATTTGCCGGGCTTATGGTGTTGCTGATGCTACCGAAACAACCCCAGACGAGTATATTCACGAGACAGACCCCCAAGAGTTATTACTGAATTTTTTAAGTCAGGTGGTGGATGCTCAACTGCGGACTTGGCTGGATGTGGGTATTAAGTCGAAGGGGTCTTTGGTCTCACCTTGGCTCGAAACCCTACAAGAAACCGGGACTATTGTTTGGGAGGAGTCAGAAGACAGCCCGCAACGTCTGAATACTGCTGTCCAAACTTGGTTGGCTCCGGTACATGACTTTTTAGTCAAGCCGGATTCAGAAAAAATTGGGGGCGATCGCTTTCAGGCTTGTTTTGTTCTCGAACCCCCCACCGAAGGAGAGGTACGCTGGGGACAACTCGACTGGAAGTTAAATTATTATCTGCGCTCGATTAGCGACCCCAATCTCCAAGTCGATGCGGCAACGATTTGGCAAAACCCCGTCGATGAGATGGTTTGGCAAGATGGCGTTATTCCCCATCCCCAGGAAACTTTTTTACAAGGCTTAGGACTCGCAGCTCGGTTATACTCTCCGATTGAAACTAGCCTTAATCAAAAACAGCCGACCCAATGCACCCTCAATCCGATTGAGGTTTACGAGTTTATTCGCTCTAGTGCTTGGCAATTACAAAATAGCGGGTTTGGGGTGGTTTTACCACCGGGATTAGCGACCGGGACGGAGAACCGTTTAGGGGTCAAAATTCAAGCCAAAGTGGTGCGGAAAAAAGGCGAGCGTCTGGGTTTAAAAAGCCCTTTGAATTATCAGTTAGAATTAGCCGTAGGCGATCGCACTCTTTCTAAAGAAGACTTCGAGCAACTCCTCGCCCAACAATCCCCTTTAGTTCAAGTTGATGGGGAATGGTTAGCCCTCCAACCCGCCGATGCTAAAGCGGCTCAAGCCATTTTAGAACCGTCTGAAGAACCCATTAATTTAACCGTTGAAGATGCTTTGCGGTTTAGTACCGGGGATATTAAAACCTTCGCAAAATTGCCGATTGTTAGCTTTACCGCAACGGGTATTTTAAAAGAATTAATTGCTAATTTAGTTGAAAATAAACCCATCGAACTCATCGATGTTCCAGAGGCATTTCAAGGGGAACTCCGACCCTATCAAGCCAGGGGTTTATCTTGGTTATCTTTCCTCGAACGCTGGAGTTTGGGGGCTTGTTTAGCCGATGATATGGGCTTAGGAAAAACGGCTCAACTCATTGCTTTTCTACTACATTTAAAAGCAGAAGGTGCATTGAATAAAGGCACTTTGGTGGTGTGTCCCACTTCGGTTATCAGTAATTGGGAACGGGAGGTACAAAAGTTTGCCCCGACCCTTTCGGTAGTGGTTCATCATGGCGATAAACGCAGTAAAGGGAAGGCATTTGCGAAGGAAGTTAAAGATCGGGATTTGGTAATTACTAGCTATTCTTTGGTTTTTCGGGATTTAGACACTTTAGAAAAACTGGAGTGGGAAGGGGTGGTACTCGATGAAGCCCAAAATATTAAAAATCCCCAAGCAAAACAAGCCCAAGCTGTGCGTAAGTTAAATGCTGGTTTTCGGATCGCGTTAACCGGGACTCCCATTGAAAACCGCTTGTCGGAATTGTGGTCTATTTTAGATTTTCTCAATCCTGGTTTTTTGGGAAATCGTCAATTCTTCCAGCGTCGTTTTGCGATTCCTATCGAAAAATATGGCGATCGCGATTCACTCCAGATTTTGCGATCCCTTGTCCAGCCGTTTATTCTGCGTCGTCTCAAAACCGACAAAGCGATTATTCAAGATTTACCTGAAAAGCAAGAGATGAATGTCTTTTGTAATCTTTCGGCCGAACAAGCGAAGTTGTATCAGCAAGCGGTGGATGAGGCTTTAGAGAAAATTGAAGCATCCGAGGGGATTCAGCGTCACGGCTTGATTTTAACCTTGTTAATGAAACTGAAACAAATCTGCAATCACCCGGCGCAATATCTCAAAAGTAATCGCATTGAACGGGGCGATCGCTCCGGGAAGTTGTTACGCTTACAAGAGATGTTAGAAGAAGTGGTTGCAGAGGGCGATCGCGCTTTGATTTTTACTCAATTTGCGGAATGGGGAAAACTCCTACAACCCTATTTAGCCGAACAACTCAACACCCAACCGTTATTCCTCTACGGTGCAACAAGACGCAATCAACGTCAAGAAATGATCGACCGTTTCCAAAACGATCCAGAAGGTCCCCAAATTATGATTTTATCCCTCAAAGCCGGGGGAACAGGACTCAATTTAACTCGCGCAAATCACGTTTTCCATGTGGATCGCTGGTGGAATCCTGCGGTGGAAAATCAAGCCACGGATCGCGCTTTTCGCATTGGTCAAAAACGCAATGTTCAGGTTCACAAATTTATCAGTACCGGGACATTAGAAGAAAAAATTAATGACATTATTGAAAGCAAAAAACAACTCGCAGAACAAACGGTTGATGCCGGGGAACAATGGCTGACAGAATTAGATACCGAGCAGTTGCGGAATTTATTAGTCTTAGATCGTTCGGCCATTATGGATGAGTAAAAACAATTCTTTGACTTAATTTTTGAGAAAAAAAGAAGAAATTTAGTTGATGAAGGGTTGGTTTTGGAAAGGTTGCATCCAGTCAATCTTTTCTAATGTAACGTCACCTTGCAATATTTGTTGGATGATTTGAACATTGTATTCTCGCAAGCTACCATAGGGCTTACCCCACACAACAACGGCAGGAAGAATTAGATACAAAATAATCAGAGCAACACTCAGCTTGATATTCATTTTTTGCCAAAGGGCTTTGTTTCTCAAAATCCAATAAAACAAAGATGGGAACAATATAATAGTTCCCACTCTTGTTTGGTCAGCAACGATAGCTGTAAAAAAGAAAGCAATTGCAGAAACAGTAAGAAACGGCCATAAAATTTTTATTTTTTTGATTAAGATTAACCAACTCACTCCCAGGAATGACCACCCAATAAACGGCCAAAATTTAAACCAAGCCGCAATAAATAGATTGACATAACTTTCAAGGTATTCTGTTCTACTCCCCATTAGCTCGACATTCATAACCCAGAACCAAGCTGTTAGTATAACTTTCCCTAAAACTATTCCGAGCAGAATAATAAGTATTTTTCTGACTTCTGTTTTAATCAAGTCATAGGGCTGATAAACTACGCTGAGTAAAATTGATATCCCTAATAGTATAAATGCCAGTAGACCTTGCTCAAAATGCTGAATTCCTAGCAGCAAAGCGGATAATATAACCCATCGTGATGATAAATTGATGGAGGTGAATAGCATGAGTAGTAATGTCATACCATCCATCCCAATCCAGTAAAAAGGGATGGCAAAAACCGGAAAAGTTAGGGCTGTAAAAAGTTTCATTTCATTGATTGCTATTTTCTGTCCGTGATGATGAATAAACCAAACAGAAAACAAAGCAACAAATAAAACAGTTATTAATGTGGTATAAACGACATAGTAACGAAATTTATTAAATCCTAAAAGTCCAAAAATTGCGGGTTGCAAATAATTGGTATAAAGGTAATGTTGTTCGGGATAAAATAACGTATTATGGGCTAGAGATTGAGAAATTTGAAACTGAACGCTAAGATTGGGCATCAGCCAAACCCCAAAATTTCTAATAATCATGATTAATCCCAGACTCAGTATAAACCCGTAAGTGATATTAGCTAGAGTAATTTGCTTTGAGATAATCTTTTTGAAGTTATTGACTGTCATAAAGAGTTGTTTTTATCTAATGCGGATTGAAAATTATAAACTTGATACATATCTTATTGGATTTTTATAATAATTAAAATTAATTTTTCGCTTTTTTTGCCCCTATACTAAAGAAAGCTTTTCCAAACTTGACGCTTTATTACACCAGAATGCAGGCTAACCTACAATTGCCAAAAATGGCAGAGATCGCCCTTGGAATTGTTTGTCCCATGGCCAATGAACAAGACACAGCTTGTCATTTTGTGGAAGAAGTATTAGAGTATTGTCGCGGCTTTGCTCAAGTACGATTCTTCGCTATTTTAGACCAAGTAAGTCGCGATGCTTGGTTACAAGATTGGCAAAGTTTATCCTAGTGGATTTTTTCCGATTCAATGAGTAAAATATCATAAGGACGAAGGGCAATACTGTCTAATTTCTGACCGAATATTTCTACTCTGGGATAATCGGGTAATTCGGGAAAGTGCCAAGCTTTTTGAGCAGAAATAATCCAAACCTCATTTTCTGTTTTATCGTCAAGAGAAGTCGGCCATAACAGTGGGGCTGGTACAGAACCAATCCAAGATATGGTATTTTTGGGAAATTGATAATTAAAAACAAATCGAGCTGCAATTCCATCGATTACATAGTTCTTTTCGGGGTTTTGCTCAACATATTCTAGTATTTCTGCATAATCATTCGGATTGGTCTTTTGTGTCAGTGCTAATGTGACTAAAGCCATACTGTTATTGAGGAAAAAAACAACTATAGCAAATACAATTAATAGCTTTCGAGTAAGTTTATTTAAACTGACTTCAGATGTAATTAAAATAACAATTACCCAACTAAAAAATCTAAATATTGTTACAACAGTACTGGCATAAATAAGAAGATTTAAAATTAAATTTATCCAAAATAATAAAATTATATTTTTCGGAGTTTTGGGAGTTGAAGACCAATGCCACAGCCACAGAAGACTCGTACTTAGTAATAAAATCAGGAGCGAACCGTGAATAATTTTACCATAGCCCATCTGCCATATCCAAACAGCCGTTGGAATCGCTTGTCCGAGGGATTGACGGCGGAAAGAAGAATGCCACGATAAGTCATCTAAAAATTGAGAAAAACGAAAATTAATACACCATAAAAACAAAATTAAATTAAGAAGAAAGGCGGCAATCCAAGCGATAATTCTCTCAATCCAATAAGCTTTTTTACGGGCTTTAGTAGTTCGCCAATTACAATAAATTAAAGCTAATCCCCACGGAATTGCATAAACTAATAAAATTGGAGCCGTTAAAATCGAAGCGCCTAAAAATGAAAAACCCCAAAAGTAATAAAAAGGGCGATCGCGGGTTAAAAATAAAGCACCAATTGCCAGAAAATCCATCCCCAAAATATCGTGACGTACCCCGACAAATAAAGCCCAAGTCGCAAAGCAAATCGCGATCGCATAAGTCGCTAAAGACGAACACTTATAATGTTTTAAAAGTAAAGCTGTGCTAATTGAAAAAGTAATATAGCAAAGTAATTTAAACGTTAAAATGCTTTTGGTACTAATTCCCCAAATAGATAACCAACCCGCTAAAATATAAAAGAAAAAAGGCGGTTGAACGAAAAAATGAGTTGCCGTTCTTTCTGACCATTGTGCTATTAGTGGATTTACAAATTCTCCCGATTGTGCGAGATTAAAAGCAGTACCTCCAAAAAATAAATCGTCATCCTGGGGAAAAGGCAAACCCAAGGCATAACATCCTAGCCAAAATAAAATAATAGGAATAATAACGAAAAACCAAAATTGTTTATCTTTTTTTAATAAATTCATATCAAAACTTTAAAGTCTGAGTAAAAAGTAAAGCTTGCTGAGATAAATTATGCTTTTGATACCAAGTTCTTGCAGCTATACAAATCGCTTTTTGTTCGGATAGTTCTAGATTTTCAGGTTTGGCAATCCAATAGTGTTTTCCCGGTATTAAACCCTCAACAGAAACCACACTGGGTAGAGTTACAATTGGAAGTAAACCGTGGGAACAATAAGCCGCAAAAATTGTTGATTTTCCTAAATATTCTGGGGGAGGAAAACTCAAAAAACCGGCGATCGCGTCCTGCATGATTGCGCTAATTTGAGCCGCAGGGGTAATACCCATAATGACGACAGGACAGGGACAATAAACTTGAATATCTTCTTCTAAGGACTTGCCAATATCGTAAATTTCTGTAATTTCTAAGGCTTGACAAGCTTGTTTTAATTGCTCGGAATGTTGGGTATAAGTGCGCCGTCGCGTGTTACGATGACCAAAGATAATGAGGCGACGTTGGCGTTGGTTTAGGGGTTTTAAAATACTAGGTTCGCCTAAGTTGGAAAAAACGGGCAATACGGTAACGTTGAGGTTAGTTTTGGGGCTGAGTTTTTGAATGAGTTGGGCATAACCTTGGCGACTCGTGACGAGGCGATCGCTTCTTTTAATTAACTGACTGGCTAAATATTTTTGTAGGGGAGAAAGCCAAAAAGAACTACTCCACAAGGGCCCGCGATCGTAGGTGTACACCTCATGAAACATGGTGACTAGATGGTTTTCTCGACATTGCTGTAACGCGGAAACTAACCACTGAGGAACACCTCTTTGGGCATAACCGTAGCCGGAGTAATGGAGTAAAATTGGGCGATCGCGGGGTAATAAAGCCTGCAATTCTGAAGCCGATCGTTGTGTAATGGCGATCGCCTTAAAATCTTCACAGCGATCGCCTTTCCATAAAGGATCGCCAACAATAAACTCGGTGTCGATTTGGCTGTGTCGCAGTTGACGGGCTAAATTGAGGGCGTAATCCCCCAAACCATCAACGGTGGGTGGTAAGGTGGGGACGATTTGGGTAACGCGATCGCTCATTAATACGATAAAAAATGTAAGGTTGCAAGGGGTTTTGAGGATATTCGACGGTTTTGCCGAAAATCTTTAAGCGGGGGATGTCCAGAGTGTCGGGACTGGCTAAACTGTACCATTCTGGGTCGGGTAAGGCGTTGCGAGAAATAGTTAACGCTGAAACCACGATAACATCAGCGACGGGGGGTTGCGTGTCTGCACCTTGGGGCAGTTGGGCTAAGATGTCGGGATTAGTAGAGTTGCGGTAACGTTGCCAGGCATTTTCCTGAATGGTTGTAAAGTAATTTAAGGTTTTTCCGGGTCGATACAAAATCGGGAAAAAAGGACTGTCGATCGGGGCGATCGCGTTTGGGGGAAAATTCAGCGCAGCCAAGGTGTCATAAGGGGTTTGAGCATTAGCGAATTTTTTGCCACAATGCGATTGCTTCGTCTGGAGTTGCGATACAATCGCGCCGATCGATCTCCTTTCCTAAGCTATAGTACCCATCATCGTAGCCCCATTGAGCATCATGTTCTTGTCGAGACGGAAATGACTCTCCTAGCAACACAATTGTTGGTTTCTCAAATGCTGCGGCAACGTGTAGGGTCATGCTAGAGTTACAAATTACCCGATCTGCGGCTGCAATTAAAGCAAAAGTCTCTCTTAAGCTGGTTTTTCCGGTTAAATCTTGGATTTTGCGGTTTTCTTGTTGAAATTTTTGTCCGGCTGCGCGATCGCCCTTTCCTCCCACGATCGCGATCGCCACATCATCATTTTGGGTTAATAATGTTACTAGCTGTTGGTAATAATCCAGCGGCCAATACTTTTTTTCTAACCCCGAACCCGGTGCAATAACTAAACGTATTTTACCCTGATTTTGCTGCCATAATTCTTCTCCTTTCTGCCTTTCTTCAGAAGTTAAAAAGATTTGAGGGCGAGATTGAGGTAACTTTTCAGCCCCTAATAATTCGGCAAAACGTAAAGCCGATCGACTCACTTTCTCTTGGGGATTATACTCCACACAAGCTTGCATCGCTCCTTCTCCCCCCGCAAAACCTTTCATCCCCAAACGATAAGGAATCTTGGCTTTGAGCAGTAATAACGCCCCCCAAGGGCTTCCTAAGACATCAATTCCCATCTCAAACTGTTGTTGACGCAAAGCTTTAATTTCAGGAGAAAAGTTAAGATAATTTAGTTTAGCAAAAATGCTTTGTCCCGGTATAACTTTGTTAAACCAAGGCGCATTGATCGGGATAATTTCGTCTATATAAGGATTATGTTTTAAAACATCTCGATTCCAATTCCCCACTCCCACTGCAATTTGGGTATCGGGAAAGCGATCGCGCAGGGCTTCAAACAAAGGTGTAATTACCAATAAATCCCCAATATCATTATTTCTTAAAATAAAAATCGAGGTTGGTGTTGTTGGTAATGGAACAGGTTTACCCACCTTTTTACTCTGCCATATTACTAAATTTTGAGTCAACCAATCCCGACCCAAACGAGCAATATATTTTAAAGATTTACCGGGAAATAACTGCATAAATTAACTTAAATTTATTCCCCCTGGCGCATTGACCAAAGCACCCCAAACTCCTGATAACCCGGCTTTGGTTCTATTTTCGTGACTTGATGCTTTCCTTGATTAATCAAAACCTTTAAATCTTCTAAAGCTTGATGCTTGCTCAAATGATATTCCAAACAGAAAAATCGAGTACGTTGTAGTAAACTTTCATCTTGTAAAATATCCCACTCTGACCCCTCACAATCCATTTTCAGAAAATCAATTTCTCGATCTTCAACAATTACCTCACTGTAAATCGCTGTTGCACCAAGGGTATTTTCTGCCTCAACGCGATCGCATTTTCCCTGAAGACATACCCAGAATGGGGGTTGAACCATCGCCATGCGATAATAATGGAAACCCGACCGAAAAATTAAATTCAATTGTCTGGTAACTTTACCCACTATAACCCCTAGTTTTGCCAGCGTTTCTTGGCTCGCTTCAATAACTTTTGTACCATCTTTCCAGGCATTTCTACACCTCTCAATCGCCAAGAATAAGAAGCAATGTACTTCAATGCTAAAGCATAATTTACTTTGAAATAAAGGTTATAACATAAACTCGCGAAAAACCAACTTTCCACCGCTTCGGAATCGTAACGATTCACCGTTGCATTATTAGCATAATGCTCCACATAAGCCCCCCGAATACAACGACTGCGAAAACCCCGATTATATAAATAAGCTCCAAACTCTAAATAACTCGAGCCATAACAATAGTTTTCCAGCAAGCGATATCCTTGCTCAAAAATAACACGAGGGTAAATAGTTGAACCATCCGCGATCGCCCAGTTATCATCTAAATCTGTTACCATTGCACCCACTCCAGCCGGACACAATTGTTGAGCTGTTTTCGCTTCACCAGAAAATTTCCGATCGACAAAACCTACTTCCCCCGTTGTCCAAATTACCTCCGGGTCGGTCGCGATCGCTTCCTCACACAATGCTAAATGATTGGGGGGTAAAATATGATCGTCATCCATCGTACGAACATGGCTTCCCTGACACGCTAAAGCCGCAAAATTGCGATTCGCATACAAACCCCGTCGCGGCCCCCTGACGTAGCGACAGCCCCATTTTTGAGCCACCTCAGCCGTTTTTAAAGATTCTTCCCCCGTCGAATCATCCGACACGACAATCTCCCAGGGTTGCACATTTTGCGATCTTACGCTTTCCAAACAACAGTTTAACTGCTCTGAACGATTGCGAGTTACCAAAGCAATACTCAATCGCGGTATAGATATAATATTGACCATATACTCTTTATTTCCCGCTTATTTTGTTAAAAACTGTTGGTAAACATCGAGAGTATCACGAGCAATTTTAGCCCAAGAAAACTGTTGACTTACCTCAATACAATCCTGGGATAATTGCTCATACTGTACTTGATTCAAATGTAAAAACTCAATTACTTTTTGACTAAACGCCTCCACATCCCCTGCTTTCACCATACTTTCAGTCTTTAATAAACCTAACATTTCTCGCGGTCCTGGTACATCATATGCAACCGTCGGAATCCCACTCGCTAACTTTTCTAAAACCGCAAAACCAAATCCCTCAATATAACTCGGAAACGCCCCAACTGTAGCTTCTTTTAAAAGTTGAGGTAACTCGTTACTTTGATATTGTGGAATCACTGTGATTTTTTGAGGATTAATATTCGGCAAATCTTTCAATACTATCGCTTCACTTAGACCTGTTCCTAAGAATAAAAAGCGAACTGTAGGGATTTTTTGACAAATTCGCTTGATAATTTGTGACCAATCCCGCGACCCTTTACGTGGACTCCAAGTTCCAATAAAAACCACAGTCTGACAAGCTAAACGCTGTTGAAGGGATGGTATAGCTTGCGTAAAATCTTGTTGTCGCTGGGTCGATAATCCAAAGGGAAAAACAAAACACTTCTGCTTTAACTTGAGTGAGTTTTCAATATATTTCTTTTCATCATTATTGGGAACATTGATTAAATCACACGTTTCTAAACTACGAAGACAAAGCCAAGGTTCTCGATAATATCGCCAACGATAAAGCCGATCGAATAAGCGAACTTTCCAATTTCCTTGAGAATAATTTTTCCGTTCCCAACTAGCAAAATCTTCGTAAAACGCATTTAAACCCACCGAACGAGTCACTAATAAACCTTTAAAGTTAAATGACTTTTTAGAACTAGGTAAGTTGCCTTGATGCGCGTCAATAATATCAAAACGATAGGCATTTTGACGCACATAAGCTTGAGCTTTTACGGTAAAAGCAGGTCGCAATAAACTCGCAAAAACAGAAGATGGAGCTTGGGGAAAAGCATCGTGATAATCAAACTTTTCGACATGATGACCCATCGCTCTAAATTCTTCTGCAAGTTCGAGTTGAACCCTAGCACCCCCTAGATTTCGACTCCAGGGAATGTGTAATACCATTAAAATCTTTAACGGTTTATCCATGCTTAGTTGTCGATGTTATTTCAAATATTGCCAATTGCACCAAAACTTATGTCGAATTGGGCTAACATAATGCCTTAGAATAATGCGATCGCCTGCATGACGATCGGCATAAATAAACTCATCATCGCGATTCACCACAAATTGATTAACATCTAAAGGAATAGCTTGATGAGCATATACTGTCAAGTGTAACATTGTTTGCTCGGTGAAGTAACTAGGGCTTTCTTTTAAGCTTAAAAAACGCTTTATTGCCAAAGACCAATCTAAGGGTTGTTTAGCAATTAAAAAACCGCTATTAGCCGGATTTTCTTGCTCTACTGAAGTTTTAATTAAGCGGTTATCTAACGTAGGGGCTGCATCCAAAAGATAGTAAACAGAAGTTGAATTTTCTTTAACTAAAGAAACAAGTTTTTGAGCTAAAGGAAAAAATAAAATGTCAGAATCTATATATATATTAACAGGATTGTAGGGAAGAGAAAGTAAAACCGCTATTTTTTTACCCAGAGGATGAAACTCAGCATATTGGTAAACTTCTGATGGTAAATCGGGTAAAATAAACTGCGTGTAATCGATAACTTTGACGCAGGAATGAATACTTTTTAAAAAAGTACAACTGCGATTTGTATAACTACCATCTGATAACACTGTAAACCGTTCGGGAATACCAACATAAGTTAAAAAAGAGCGAATACTTGCTACTTGTTCGGGTAAATCTCGTTCGCAAGAAAAGGCGTAAACCCAAGCGGGAACTGACTGTTTTTGTTGTAAAGGTGATTGTTGCCGCTGTATTTTTTGATAATATCGCCAACGATTATATTTTCCTTGTAATCGTGCTGCTCGATAGCCCCAGTTGACCATATCAAGTTTTTGTTAAAGTTTGTTTAGTTGTTTTGAGAAATTGTAAAACTTCGATTCCCAAGGCCGAAATTAAATATTTTAAAAGTAATTCAGAAGTTAAACCATGCCAGCCAAAATGATAAACTAATCGCTGTATGGTGTAACGAAATAAGGAGAGTCTTAATTTACCAAAGTTATCGCGACATAAGCCATATAAACAATCTTTAGACTTGGCTCGAATGGTTGCATCTAAGTTAGGATTTTGATAAACTTCTTCGCAAAGTGCAAAAGCTTCTTTTGCCCAATTCAAGGTTTGTTGAGATGACTTTGAATCCCCATGAATCCGCCAATTAGCAACAATTTTCGACTCATACACAAAAGAATAACTTTTGATCATAAGTCTTAAAATAAACTCTTGATCCATGCAATGGCGCAAGGAATCATTGATAAAATTATTCTCTTGAAAAATTCTCTGGGTATAAAAAACAGAGTGATTGCAAATCCCTGAATAGGGAATCATGTTTTCTATTTTGGCTTCTGTAATAGGATAAGGTTTGATAACTTTTCCCGACTCATCGATGAAATTAAGATTGCCATAAATAATATCTGCTTCAGGATTTTCTTTTAAGGTCTGGGCTGCATAGTAAAAGGCATTCGGGTCATAAATATCATCGGAATTTTGCCAACCAATTAACTGTCCGGTTGCTTTTTTAAAACCTTTATTTAAAGCATCAGATTGACCGCGATCGCCTTCGCTTACCCAAACTGCAATCCAAGGCTCATACTTTTTAATAATATCGAGGGTATTATCGCTACTGCCGCCATCAATAATAATAAACTCTAAATTGGGATAACCTTGCAGTAAAATTGAGCGAATTGTTGCTTCAATAAATTGCCCTTGATTGTAACTGGGAGTGACAATACTAATCTGCGGCCAATCTTGTATGTGAGAGTTTAAAAGTGGGGGTTGTTCAGTCCAGGGCCATCCCAACTTGTCGGCGGGAGGAGGAGGGAGATCGTCAAGGGTAATTCGGCATGAGCAAATCGGCATTTTAATCGATTTAAATTAAACTTTGATAAACTTTAAGAGTGTCTTCGGTTGTTCGTTCCCAACTAAAAAGTTTAGCGCGATCGCGTCCCTTTTCGATCCAACGATCGCGTTCTAGGGAACTATCGAGGAAACGGCGTAAATGAGCCACTAATTCTGCGGTAGAAGTGGGGTCAAACAAAATACCCCCATCTCCCACCACTTCGGGGATACTGGCTCGATTTGAGGCAATAACAGGGGTTCCACAAGCCATTGCTTCTAAAGGAGGAATCCCGAAACCTTCGTATAAAGAAGGATAAACAAAAGCGAGACTACAACGATATAATTTCGCTAAATGGCGATCGTTAACCTGACCGTAATATTCTACGCGATCGCCAATCTTTAAAGCCGCGATCGCTTTTTCTTCTTCAGTCGTAAACGGACTCCCCACCACACACAAATGCACCTCACTTTCTGTCTCACAAATTGTCGCAAACGCTTCTAATAATCGCGGAAAATTCTTGTAGCTATAACGTCCTCCCACATATAAAAAATAAGGTTGCTGGGGAACAGTCTCATCCCCATAAGCCCAACTCTCATTCATTTCTGAAGCCAAGTAAACCACTTTGACTCGTTCTTCTGGAACGTTATGAATGTTCAATAAATCTTTTTTGGTATTTTCAGAAATACACAAAATTACCGTTGCTGCGTCAATTGCTTGCTTCTTTTCTTCAAAATGTTGACGAGCATCATCTAAATCTTGCCAAAACAACTCATGAATCATATCCCAAACTGTTAATACCAAAGGACGCGATCGCATTAAAGGCGATCCTTGTCCTAAAAAAGTGTAATAAGTTGGATGAATAATATCCGGTTGAATCACATTAGTCGCTTGCTTAAAATAAAAACTCGCCCCCCAATTGTTAAGTCGTGCGGCTAAACGATTCGGTCGGAAAATAATGCGACGATAATGATATGTTTTTAAATTAGGATGCTCGGGATAATTATTTTCGTGAACTTGTAAAGTCGTGAGATAGGGATGATAATTTTGAGGCAATCGCGGCACAATGCTGGCAAAATAGCGGTTAATTCCACCTGCCCCTTGCCGGTCAAAAACTGTTCCATCATATAAAACTTTTATCTTCATTTTGTCATTTCCAATGCCACAACTGCGCGAGCCGCAGCCGCCAAATCGGGGTCATAATCTCGACTCGAATCGGGGTCGCAATATTGAGTTTTATGAAAGTTAAAATATTCGCAATTTCTGCAATTTTCTCTCGTTGAAATAAACCAGCCCTCTCGATGGTATTGAAAAAAGGTTTCTTGATAATGAGTTGGCGCAAATGTTTGTTTAATCTGCTCTAACATTTTTTCATCAAATTGTTGTTGAAAAACATCATATTGATAGCGACCAAAAGGCAAAGTAATAAAACATTTATGACCTTTTTTAAGAACTCGTTTTAATTCTTTAACCGCTAATAAATAATCTTGTGGTTTATTTTCTTGATAATTTGTTTCGGAAGTATACAGCATTTTATTATCCATCCCAATATGTTCGAGGGTAGAAATCGAAGCCACTCCCGCGAAAAACTCATCTTTAAACGGTAAATATCTTAAATCCGTGTAAACATAAGAAACCCCCTGTTGCCAAAAACAATTTGCTTCTGGGGCTAAGGTTACGCAATATAAATGATGTTGAGCGAGTCGAGGATGTTCGACCAAACAACTATAATTAAGCGACGATCCTGCATCCAGAAAACACCCCCCTGTCGCTTCCGTAGATAAACGACTCATCAGCCAAGGATATTCAACCACCCTTTCATCGAGAAACTGACCGTAATTTAGCGGTAAATCTAAATTATTGTTAAAATATTCAATAATATTAGGATCGGCGATCGCTTGTTCAATAAACTGCCATTTAAATTCTTGATACCCTGGCGACCAAGGTTTTCTACCATTTTGAAGATATTGAGCAACTTTTTGCTTAAAATACTGACTCCTGCGTTGCTCATACCAATGCTGATAGACCTGAGAAATAAAACGACCAAACACCATTTAGTTTATAATTTTAATCAAGGATGTATTGACACGCATTCAGATACTTTTGCTTCTTGCCAAGGCAAATCAATCATCACCACCCCCACATTATGGGGTTGATTGTATTGAGCATATTTTGTACCTGTTTCTAATATTACAAAATTCAAAATATGTTCGTGGAAATCATAAATTTCAACCATTGGTTGATGAGCCGCTAACGTGAGTAAATAAGAACCAGGCATCAAAAACATACCGGGAATTTTAATCGTAGTTTGATAATGACCTGGCGAACGTTCGGCTAAACTTGTTACATTAAAATCTGATTGCTGCGAGGTAAAAACAGGTCTACCATCGTGAGTATCAACTCGAATTGAAAGTTCAACATTACTCAAACGCTGGGTAATTTCGTATTCTAAAGCAATCGTAATCGGAGAACGAACATCAAGTTCAGAACTTTCGCGATCGCCTGCATCTAAAACAGAAACAGATTTAAAAAAAACAGCTTTTTGCTGTTTTAACGAGTGATTTAAAATAATTTTTCCATGACCAGTATCTTGATTATTTGAAGTTAAATAATGAGAAATGATTTGATTGACATCTCCTTGTTCGAGTAAACAGCCTTTTTGAAAATAAAACGCCTTATTACACAATTGAACAATGGTTCCCATATTGTGACTGACAAAAATCACCGTCCGGCCTTCTTTGCCCACATCTTCCATTTTGCCCAAACACTTCTTTTGAAACTGGGCATCTCCGACGGCCAAAACCTCATCGACTACCAAAATTTCCGGTTCTAAATGGGCAGCCACAGCAAAAGCTAAACGCACATACATCCCGGAAGAATAGCGTTTTACGGGGGTATCGAGAAACTGTTCGACTTCGGCAAACGTCACAATTTCGTCGAATTTGCGCTGAATTTCGGCTTTACTCATGCCTAAAATTGCGCCGTTGAGATAGATATTTTCGCGACCCGTGAGTTCTGGATGAAACCCCGTTCCGACTTCTAGTAGACTCGCAACGCGGCCTTTGAGACGAATGCGGCCCGTGGTGGGGTCAGTAATGCGGCTGAGGATTTTGAGGAGGGTTGATTTTCCGGCCCCGTTGCGGCCAATAATACCAACGCGATCGCCCTGGTTGACTTCAAAAGAAACATCTCGAAGCGCCCAAAATTCCTCAGTTTTAGGGGGTTTTGTCCGGTGTCCGGGTTTCAAGCCACGACGCAACAGCGATCGCCAACCGCGATCGAGAACATGACGCAAACCCATATTTTGCGTTTGTTGGTGGCCAATCGTATATTTTTTACTTAAATTTTCGACTTGAATCACCGTCTCGGACATAACAGCATTAATAGCAGTAAGTGGGCTTTGGGGTTCTCGATGCAGACAAACAACCTTAAATCACATCAGCAAACGTGCGCTCCACCTTACGAAAATACCAAACGCTACTGGCTAGCAGCACCGTCAGTAAACCTAACGAGAGTATAAACCCCGGTAGGTACAGATGGGACTGACCTCCCAGAATTGCCCAACGAAAGCCATCAATCACGCCCACCAAAGGATTAAGGGAATATAACAATCGCCAACGTTCGGGAATGACGCTGCTGCTAAAGCCCACTGGGGAAACATAAAGACCAAACTGCACCATAAATGGCACAATATAGCGGACATCGCGGTAACGGACATTGAGGGCTGCCAACCACAACCCCGCCCCTAAACTGGCCGCGGCCGCGATCGCGATAAAAACTGGCAAACAGATAATCCGCCAACTGGGTACATAGTTATACCAAGCCATCAAGGCCAATAGAATTATCCCGGCGACCATAAAATCCACAAAACTGACCACAACTGCACTTGCAGGAACAATTAAACGGGGAAAATAGATCTTGGCAATTAAATTCGCGTTCGTAATTAAACTATTACTACACGCCGAGAGAGAATTCGCAAAAAACTGCCAAGGCAACATGGCCGAAAACACCAAAATCGGATAAGGCACACCCTCCGACGGCAGCTTGGCCAACTTACCAAACACCACCGTCAACACAATCATCGTCAAAAATGGTTGAATAAGCGCCCAAGCAATACCAATAGCCGTTTGCTTGTAGCGTACCAAAATATCTCGCCAAGCCAAAAAATAAAACAACTCCCGGTAACGCCATAAATCCGCCCAATAGTGCCGTTCTGTGCGGCCCGCTTCAATCACCAATTCCGACGGGGCGCGATCGCTCATATCCTTAAAATCGAGTCCTGCTTAACCATGCTCGTCAGTGTAACAAAATGCCTTGCCCCTAACCCTAACCCAGTGAATTTTTTCTCTGTCCCTAAAGAGAAAGCTATGATATTGATCGATCCCATTAACAGACTTGGACTAAAAGCCAGCATTCTTCTCTATACCGGCATAATTTCGAGCAGAATCTTCTCAATTTTCTCCAGCAATGTAACCCTTGGGTTCTATGGTCTTCAACGCAAACTCTCAACCCCCTTTCCCTAACTCCAACGGGAAAACCCCACCGCCAAAACCGCCCCTAGACAGCCCGAGCTTCACCAAAGCCGAGGACGAAACATTAAACCTGCGAGCGTTGCTTTCCATTGCTCGCCGTCGTTGGTTGCTCCTCGTCACGGTTACCGTCGCTGTGAGTGCTATTGTTGGGGGACGAGTCCTCAACGAAGACCCCCGCTATCAAAGTCAGTTTCGCTTATTGGTCGAACCCATCGCCAGTGATAAACAATTCGATCAATTCAGCCAGCGACTTGCCGGACAATCGGGGGTAATTCTCGACTACGATACCCAAATCCAAGTTTTACTCAGTCCCACAGTTCTCAACCCCATTGTTGAGAAAATAAAACAACGCTATCCCGAAGTGGATTATGGTTACTTAGTCAGTAATCTCAACATTCAGCGAGTGGACACCACCAAAATCTTTGAAATTTCTTTTACCGACACCCACCCCGATCGCATCAAATACGTTTTAGACCAACTAGCCCAAGAATTTATCCGCTACTCCCAACAAGAGCAAAAAACAGGCAAACAAAAAGGTCTGGAGTTTGTCGAAGAGCAACTCCCGATTTTGCAAAAACGAGTAGACGGCCTGCAAGCCCAAGTTGAGGAATTCCGCCAAGCTAACAACCTCATCGAACCCTCAACTCAGGGTCAAGCAGTTTCTGGCCGTTTGATCGCGATTCAACAAGAACGACAAACCAATCGCTCTCGCCTGAATGAAGCCCAGTCCCTGTATCAATCCTTGCAACGGCAACTCAATCTCGAACTCGGCGAAGCTATGACTGTTGCCGCTTTAAGCGAAGCATCCCGGTATCAAGCCTTACTCAACGAGTTGCAAAAAATTGAAACTGAAATTGCCTTAGAAACGGCCCGCTTTACCCCCAACAGCCCGCAAGTCCAAGCCCTTATGCAAAAACGCAATAAATTGCTGCCGTTATTGACCGAAGAAGCCAACGCTGTTTTAGGGACAACCAACGTCGCCAATAGTACCGAAGCCTTAGCGGCCTCCCCGAACCCGATTCGCTTGCAACTCACCCAAGAGTTAATTGAAGCCACCAATGAGCGTCAAATTTACACCGTGCGCGATCGCGCCCTCGCTCAAGCCGAAGCCGAAACCAAAGCCTCAATCCAGGATATGGCAACGGTGGCTCGCCGTTACACTGACTTAGAACGACAACTCGAAGTCGCCACCGAAAGCCTCAATCGCTTTTTGTCCGTGCAAGAAGACTTACAAATTGAAGCGGCCCAGCGCACCCTATCTTGGGAAATTTTAGTCGAACCCGGACGGCCTTTTTTGCCCATTTCTCCCAATGTGCCCCGGGGCTTGCTGATTGGCGCAGTGGCAGGATTGCTTGCCGGAGCTGGGGCGGCGCTACTGGCCGAAAAACTCGATGCTCGCTTTCACTCCGTCGAAGACCTTAAAGAAAGCGTCAATTTGCCCGTTTTGGGGATTATCCCCCATCGCAAAGGCTTAAAAGAACGACGGGGCGACGAACAAGCTACCCCAGTGTTTAATACCATGGGCCGTTATCGGGCTTCTCCGTTCCTAGAAGCGTTTCGCTCTCTCAACACCAACTTATCTTTTCTCAATCCCGATACGCCGTTGCAAACTTTGGTGATTAGTTCTTCGATGCCCCTCGAAGGCAAATCCACCACCTCGTTGCACCTCGCTCAAGCCGCAGCAGCTATGGGACAAAAAGTGTTACTGGTCGATGCAGATTTGCGCCGACCGCAAATTCACGCCATGCTCGATTTGCCGAATGTGTGGGGATTGTCCCATGCCATTTCCACGGATTTAGAGATTAATGATATTATTCAGCGATCGCCCATGGAAGATAATCTCTATATCCTCACCGCCGGGCAAATTCCCCCCGACCCCACTCGGTTGCTGTCTTCCCAAAAAATGCGGAGTTTGATTGCTAAGTTCCGCGAATCCTTTGACTTAGTAATCTTCGATACGCCGCCCTTGTTAGGATTGGCCGATGGCAAGTTTTTATCGACTCACAGTGATGGGATGCTGTTAGTCGTCCGTCTCGGTCGCACCGAACGCACGATTTTCAAACAAGTGCTAGACAGTCTCAAAGTTTCTCCATCTTCGGCCCTGGGTCTGATTGCCAACGGCGCGAAAGATTACACTTCTAGTTCGTACAGTTATTATCACCGCTATTTTTCTGAGGATGGCTCACCTTCTCCCCATGAAAACCCGTTTGAACCTTCACGCTAATGTTGCCAAAGCTGGCTGTCGCTTTGGTGGCTATGGTACAGCTTTGTATGTCTTGAGTGCGGCGATCGCCGCCCCGGCGATCGCGATCGCGCCCCCCCCGTCTACAGATATCAGTCAACAGTCATCAGTCAACAGCGATCTCGGCAGTAGGCAGTGGGCAGTAGGCAGTGGGGAAATTGCGGATTTCGACCCACAGCAAACAACCAATAACTCCTGGGATATCGTGCAAGTGCAAACCACGCCCCCCATTCCCCCAGGGCCCGGAGTCCCCAACAATTCGCCGCCGATTAGCCCCCTCAGCCCCAACGCCCCTTACACCTTGGGGGTCGGGGATGTTATACAAGTCGATATTTTTGAAGTTCCCGAATATAGTGGCGAGTATCGCGTTTTAGTAGACGGTACGATCAACTTACCGATTATTGGCCGAGTTTTGGTTGAGAATCTCAATCTAACCGCCGTAAGCGATCGCCTCGAACAGCAATATGCCCGCTTTATCGTTGACCCGATTATCACCATCAGTCTCATTACCGCCCGTCCCATCGATATCGTAGTCGCTGGAGAAGTCAATCGCCCCGGCACCTACAACGTCGCCCTTGACGGCGGTTCTGAATTTCCCACCATCACCGAAGCCATCGAACTGGCCCAAGGCATCACGCGATCGGCCGATGTCGAAGAAGTCGAAATCCGTCGCACTTACCAAGACCAAGAACAAGTCTATAAAGTCAATCTGTGGGATGTTTTGCAAGGGCAGTCCAACGCCCAAAACTTAATTCTCCGCGACGGCGATATTGTCAATATTCCCACCCTCACCGCCGTAGACCTCGACAACATTCGCCAACTCGCCGACACCAGCCTTGCCCCCGCAGTCATCGAACCTTTTGATGTGGCTGTGGTGGGGGAAGTCCTGCGTCCCGGTACTTACGCCTTGAACCAAGGGGGCGGCGATACCAATACCGCCGGCAACAACAACTTACCCACCCTCACCGCCGCCGTCCAACTCGCAGGCGGTATTACCCCCAAAGCCGACATTCGCAACGTCACCCTCCGCCGTACTACCCGGGGAGGCAATGAACAACTCATCGAAATTGATTTGTGGCAACTGCTTAAAGAAGGCGACCTCAGTCAAGACGCAATCCTCCAACCCGGCGACACCATTATCATTCCCGAAGCGACAGCAGTCTTGCCCGAAGAACTCCCCTCTCTCACCGCCGCGAGTTTTGCCCCGAACAGTATCCGCATTAGTATTGCCGGAGAAGTGGGAAATGCTGGGGTTTACGAACTGCCTGCCAGTACCACCCTTAACCAAGCCCTTCTCGCCGCAGGAGGATTCAATCCTCGCGCTCGTCGCGCTACGGTAGAGTTGATTCGGCTTAACGATGATGGCACGGTCACCCGTCAAAGCATTTCGGTTGATTTTGCTGCCGGGATTAACGACGACCAAAACCCTTTACTACTGAATAACGATGTACTTGTGGTCAATCGGTCATTTATTGCCGAAAGTAGCGATTTCCTGAATCTTTTACTCGGCCCTGTCACCAGTTTCTTCACTTTGCTCAATTCGCCGTTAAACTTCCTCAATATTTTCCAGCAAAATTAGTTGGTTATTGGTTATTGGTTGTTGGTTCCCAGAATCTCTTATTGGGTAACTGGTCACTGCCCAAAACACTGATGACACTCGCGCGAAACTTAAATTGACTCCTTGAGCCTGTAATACCTATCTAGTCTAGCTTTGAGCCTTTTCGAGAGTCTACTTTCTAGGGAATAAGTTTCTGACTTTCTGGGGTAGAATTCAACTCTCCCCCCCCCACTCCCCACTCCCCACTGCAAAGCTGCAAAGCTGCCCACTGCCCCAAAAACTGATAACTGATGACTGATAACTGATAACTGAAAATATGCGTTTTGCTCGACTTCTAACCTTAATTGTGGGCATCAGTTTCATTTTGGGACTGATGTTATGGTTGATCAATTCGCTGTATCGTCTTTATATTCAGGTTTCGTTTACAGCTCCGTTTTTAGCCAATATTCTGCTAATTTTGTTGATTATTGTGTTGGGGCTGTTGATTGCAGCATTTATTTACTATTTCAATTTATTTTCTCCGGGAAAATCTCCGCGCAACACCCGTAAACGCCGCCGTATCAGCGCCAGACTCCCGGAACAAAAAGCTGAAGCGGCCCAAGTGAATTTGCAAGCGGTTCGTCAGCAAGTGACGCAAATTCAAGATCGGGTGTCTCAGGAAGCCTTGTTAGCGCGATCGCGCACGATCGAATCAACTCTCAATCGGGGTGAGTTGCGAGTGGTGGTATTCGGGACGGGATCGGCGGGTAAAACTTCGGTGGTGAATAGCATATTAGGGGAAATGGTCGGGGAAATTAACCCGAGTATGGGAACAACGCAAGTCGGAGAAACCTACAGCTTGCAGTTACCCGGTTTAAATCGTCAAATCTTGATTACCGATACCCCCGGTATTTTAGAAGCTGGAGTGGCCGGAACGGAACGGGAAGAACTCGCCCGCGAACTCGCCACCAGCGCCGATTTATTGCTGTTTGTGGTGGATAATGACCTGAGACAGTCGGAATACGAACCCCTGCAACGTTTAGCGCAAATGGGCAAGCGATCGCTCCTCGTTCTCAATAAATGCGACCTCTATACCGATCGCGATCGCGAAACCATCTTAGCTCGTTTGCGGGAAGTGGTGCGAAACTTTATCGCCGCGGCCGATATTATCGCCATTAGTGCCAACCCCCAACCCGCCACCCTTGACTCTGGCGAAATCATCCAACCCGACCCCGATATATTGCCCCTGATCAAGCGTTTAGCGGCGGTTCTCCGCGCCGAAGGGGAGGATTTGGTAGCAGATAACATTTTGCTGCAATCTCAGCGCTTAGGGGACGAAGCCCGGCGACTCATCGACAAGCAACGCCGCCGTCAAGCGGATAAAATTATCGACCGCTATCAGTGGATTGGGGCGGGAGTTATCGCGGTAACTCCCGTTCCTGTTGTGGATATTTTGGCAACGGCGGCGGTCAATGCCCAAATGGTGGTAGAATTGGGCAAAATCTACGGTATCGATTTAGATATGGCAAGCGGACGGGAGTTAGCGCTTTCCCTCGGTCGTACTTTGGTTAGTTTGGGTATTGTCAAAGGGGCCGTCCAACTCCTCGCAACTGCTTTACAATTCACGGTTGCTACTTATTTAATTGGGAAAGCTGTACAAGGGGTAACAGCGGCTTATCTGACGCGGATTGCGGGTAAAAGCTTTGTCGAATATTTCCGACAAGATCAAGATTGGGGAGATGGAGGGATGACGGAAGTGGTACAGCGACAATTCCGTTTAGTCCAGAAAGAGGAGTTTATGAAAGCTTTTGTTAAAGATGCGATCGCCCGTGTTGTTGAACCTCTTAAAGAATCCCTCGCAGAAGAGGAATTAGAGTTAGAAGAACCGGAAATTATCCAAGGGGAATTTGCCCCCCTCCCCCAACAAGAAGACGACTGGAATGCGCCCCCTCGCCGTCAAGATACTTGGTAAACTTGAGCGATCGCGCCCGGCTCGAAAATAAGATAAGATATTGAGAAATTTTGTTGAAAGCGCACAAAACCAATGACCAAAAAACGGGTAGGACTCTTATTTGGCGGCAGATCGGGAGAACATGAGGTGTCGATTAGTTCCGCGATCGCGATTTCTCAAGCTTTAAAAGAACTTGCAGACAAATACGATCCCCTCCCGTTTTATATTGATAAAGAAGGGGTATGGCACGATGGCGATATTGCTCAACAAGTTTTAGAATCGGGTCAGCCTTTAACCCCCCAAAGCAGCGATAAACGTCAATTATGGCAGTTTCCCTCAGAAACGACGACAATAGATGTCTGGTTACCCGTTTTACACGGCCCCAACGGTGAAGATGGCACAATTCAGGGATTATTAACCTTGATGCAAGTTCCCTTTGTGGGAAGTGGGGTATTAGGGTCGGCCGCTGGGATGGATAAAGTGGCGATGAAGTCCTTATTCAGCCAAGCCGGATTGCCCCAAGTGAACTATACCAGCGTCACGCGATCGCAAGTCTGGTCAAACCCTTGTATTTTCCCGAAACTCTGCGACGACATCGAAGCCCAAATCGGTTATCCTTGCTTTATTAAACCCGCCAACTTAGGGTCATCGGTAGGAATTGCTAAAGTGCGCGATCGCAACGAACTCGAAACCGCCCTCGACAACGCCGCCACCTACGACCGCCGTATTATTATTGAAGCGGGAGTTGTCAACGCCAGAGAAGTTGAATGTGCCGTTTTAGGCAATGAAGACCCCAAAGCCTCGGTCGTCGGTGAAATCACCTTCGAGAGTGACTTCTATGACTACGAAACCAAATATACCGAAGGTTTAGCCCAACTCCACATTCCGGCGCATCTGCCCGACGCAATAGCGGCTAAAATTCAGGAAATGGCCATTCAAGCCTGTCTCGCTGTGGATGCTGCGGGGTTAGCCCGCGTGGACTTTTTCTACGTCGAAGCCACAGGGGACATTTTTATCAACGAAATTAATACATTTCCCGGCTTTACAGCCACCAGTATGTATCCGCGATTGTGGGGGGCAACCGGAATCCCGTTTCCCGACTTGATCGACCGTTTGCTACAATTTGCCTTGGCGCGATCGCCCTTGAGTGAAGCGAAATAAGACTCAACCCAAAACTGCGGTCTGCGGTTGGGAATTCCCCTAAAAACCGTGGATCGGACAAGCCTTTGTTTAAGGCTAGGATAGGGAGTTGTCAAGAATTATCAAAAAGAAGCACAAAAACAGAAAATACTTCGCTTACAATGAAAACTAAAGCCTAGGAGCAAAACACGAACAGGTTGCATGATGTCTCAACGCAAGCAAGTTATTGATTTTTTTCAAACAGCCTGCCAGGATGTAGCATTACAAAATCGTCTCAAAGCTCCTTGTTCCCCAACACGGCAAGGTTTTGCTGCGGTTGCAAGAGATTGGGGATATGATTTTGACGGTACGGAAATTGATGAGTTTGTGCGATACCATCAATTTTACGAGCAATTCCAAGCTGCCGTCGAACGTCACCAACAAGGAACTGAGAACTTAGCAGATTGGCTGAATCAGTGGCAAATCTATCTCAAAAGAATGGCAGATACTCCTTTTGATGAACGAGAAGAAACCATCAAACGCTACCTTTAAGCGAAATTAGGGTTTTCCTTCGCTACTTCGGGATATATCGCCGCGAGGAAATAGTGGGCTTACGCAGAAGGGCGATCGCCTCAATCGCCCCTCAATTCTAGCTGCTTGCTGTCAGGGTCTCTTTATGTCAAACAAAATTCCACCACCGATTCTGCCTCAACCGCCTACCCAAAATGAAACCCCAACAGAATCGGAGTTAATGCCCACCCAACCGCCCCGTCAATGGTTGGGATTGACGGTTTTATTAGGCCCGGCAGGAATTTGGTTACTCTTACTTTTGGTACTGCCCACTCTGGTAATTTTTGAGTTGAGTTTAGTCCCTGGGATTCGACCGGGAGATGTAGTTAACCCCAGTGGCATTGAAAACTATCTCAATGTCTTTGAACCGATTAATCTTAAAGTGTTATCGCGATCGCTCTTTTTCGCGACGGGAACCACCGTTATTTGCCTGATATTGGGCTTTCCCGTGGCGTACTGGCTAGCCCAGAAGTCTCCCCCTCGCTGGCGAAACCTGCTGCTGTTGGGCTTTATTTTGCCGTTGTGGACATCTTCTCTGTTGCGTTCCTATGCGTGGATTACGATCCTGCGTTCGACAGGGGTATTGAATACGATTTTAACCTTTTTGGGACTGCCTGCTATTGAGTTATTAAATCGCACTCCAGCGGTCTTTATCGGCATGGCTTATAGTTATTTGCCTTATATGGTTTTGATTCTCTATGCGTCTTTAGAGAAACTCGATCGCCAACTTTTAGAAGCTTCAGCCGATTTGGGAGCAAATCCTCTCGAAACCTTCCAAAAAGTGACTATTCCACAAACTTTCCCCGGTATTGCCGCCGGATCGCTGTTGGTTTTCATTACGGCGTTAGGGGATTTTGTCGATCCCGAACTTTTAGGCGGTGCATCGAGTATGACGGTTTCCCGTTTGATTTACAATCAGTTTTTGGGAACTTCTCGGAATTGGGGCTTTGGATCGGCGTTGAGTATGGTCTTAATTTTAGCTGTCAGTTTGGCGATCGCCCTCCTCATCAAATATGGCGATCGCGACGCAACCACTTCGGCTTAGGAATTTGGGCAGCTTTTTTTCAGTCATCAGTTAACAGTCATCAGTCATCAGTGTTTGAGGCAGTTACCAATAACCAA
>JBKHDX010000021.1:0-33473 GCA_046541115.1 Spirulinaceae cyanobacterium
GTTGTGTTATTTTGGCGAATAGTCTGTGATTCTAATTTAGGCAATAATGCAATTATTGACTAATCTAGTTCTACTTCAAGAGAATCTAGAAATTTATTAAAGCCAACAAAGGTTTCCATAACGCCGTAAGCTTCAACTAACTCAGCGTCGGTCACTCCAGCCGCTTTAACTTGGTCAAAAGCAGAGGTTGGAACATTATTATGATCTTGATTGACCTGGCGCATTAAGTCAACTAATTTAATCTGTTTTTGATCGAAACCAACTTTCTCTAAATTGCCATTACGAATTTCTGTGAGTTCGATATTACTCATTCCCATGTTCATTAAAATCTGGGAATGGGCTTGGATACAATATTCGGTACTGTTATCCTGAGATACTAATAAAGCAATGGTTTGTTTCAATCTGGGTGAGAGTTGACCTTGCTCCATCGTCGCTTTCATTTTGTACCAGTTAGCCCGTAAAAGAGGGGGATAATGAGCATAGGTTTTGAATAAGTTAGGAATACCTCCGAAGTTTTGCTCAATCTCAGAAAAGATGGTTTGAACTTCTGGGTCAAGATTTTGGGGTTCTAAAGTTTGTAAGCGAGTCATGATTTTCGGGATTCCTTCTAATTATTATCTAGTTCTAATAGCACTATATTTTGATGATGTTGGGTATTTCTGAGCATTTGCTGATAAAAGTCTGAGAAAAAATTAAAAAGTATCCCATTTTGCCCAAAGTTTAGCTAACGTCAGGACTCATACCAAATCTGCTTACCATAACCCACCTATTTTTTAGTCCGTAAGGGCGGACTTTGCCCTCATTAGCCCCGGATTTTCAATCCGCAGGCGGGTTATCGGAATAGACGGTGTATCAAAACCGGATTTGGTATCATTTTCTTACGACGAAAGCAGATGATTATGTGCTAGGTTTGGTCGTTTTTACGCTTGATTATCTGGGACAACAACATGGATTTTTACCGATCCTTGTCCTCATCCTTAAGAAATAGGTATTATTCTTTTTTTAAAAGAGATAAAAAATAATAGCTGTTTAAAAAAAATTAATAAGGGGGCTAGTCAACCTGGGAAAATGACCCCGATTGTCGGGAGGAGACTCCGGCAGCAATCCCCTGAATTTTAAAATTGTCCATCTTTCGATAAAATTATTTTAGGAATTAGTAAAAATCAATAATCCATGTCTCAGAAAGTTTTAATTTTAGGAGGAAAAGGACGAATTGGAAGCTGTGTTGCTCAGGATATCTCTAACCACACAGATGCTGAAATCATTGTTACCAGTCGTCAGGTTAACAAAGATGGGCGATCGCAAACTCGCTGGCTGCAATTAGACTTAGACCATACCGAAAAACTGCGTCAAGCGGTACGAGAATCAGATTTAGTGATTCATTGTGCAGGGCCATTTCATTACCGAGATGGTCGGGTTTTAAAAACTTGTATTGAAGAAGGGAGTCATTACATTGATGTCAGCGATCATCGTTCTTTCTTTCAGAAAGTGATTAATCTGCGGGAAAAAGCCCAAAAAGCCGGAATCATTGCAATTTTGAATACCGGGATTTTCCCTGGTATTTCTAACAGTATGGTGCGGCAAGGAGTCGAACAGTTCGACCAAGCCAAAACCATCCATTTAAGTTATGTAGTCGCGGGATCGGGGGGAGCTGGTTTAACGGTTTTGCGAACCACATTTTTAGGCTTGCGTCAACCCTTTTTAGTATGGCTGAATAACCAATGGCAAACTGTTTCTCCCTATAGCGATCGCGAAACAGTAAATTTCCCCAAACCCTATGGTAAAACGGGAGTGTACTGGTTTGATATGCCTGAAGCTTATACCTTCGCAGAGTCTTTTCCAGGGGTAGATAATATTATTACTAAATTTGGCTCAGTTCCCGATTTATACAATCATTTAACTTGGATTACTGCCCATGTTTTTCCTTCGGCTTGGATTGAAGGTTCTAGAGGAATTGAGTTTTTCTCGAAAGTGTCTCATCGAATGACCCAAGTCACCAATAAGTTTAGTGGGATTGGGGTAGCGATTCGGGCCGAAATTCGAGGGGAAAAAGACGGTAAAATGCAAAGATATTGCTCTACCTTCGTGCATGAAAATACGGCTATATCCGCCGGAATTGGCACAGGAAGCATCGCCCAATATATGTTAGAAGGAAAACTTCAAAAACCAGGAGTTTGGGCGGTAGAACAGGCATTATCGACTGAATTATTTACAGCCGCAATGGGCGATCGCGGTCTGAACATTGAACAACAAGAACTTCCCGTAATATCCGGGTAAAAATTGCTACGATAAAAGATCGTATATATAGGCTTAAATTTTATGGCATTACCTATCGTTGCAATTATCGGTCGTCCCAATGTCGGGAAATCGACCCTAGTCAATCGTTTATCGGGAACTCAAAACGCGATCGTCCACGATCAACCGGGAATTACCCGCGATCGCACCTACCAATTCGCCTTTTGGGAAGACCGGGAATTTCTGGTGGTGGACACCGGAGGGTTAGTCTTTGACGACGACAGCGAATTTCTACCCCTGATTCGCGAACAAGCCCTTACCGCCATTACCGAAGCCCAAGCGGCCATTCTCGTCGTTGATGGTCAAGCCGGGCCCACCGTAACCGATGCAGAAATCGCTCAGTGGTTGCGTCTGCAAGATATCCCCGTGTTTCTGGCGGTCAACAAATGCGAATCTGTCGAACAAGGCATCATTCAAGCGGCGCAATTTTGGGAATTAAACCTGGGCAATCCTTACCCGATTTCCGCCATTCATGGCAACGGCACCGGGGAATTATTAGATGATTTAGTCGAAAAACTGCCCGAAAGCGAAGAATTACCCGATCGCGATGATATTCTCAATATCGCCATTGTCGGCCGTCCCAACGTCGGCAAATCTACCTTACTCAACACGATCACCGGGGAAAGTCGCGCCATTGTCAGCCCCGTTTCCGGTACTACTCGCGATGCCATTGATATGCTCGTTGAGCGCAACGGCAAAACCTACCGCATCATTGACACCGCCGGGATTCGTCGCAAAAAAAACGTCGAATACGGCGCTGAATTTTTTGGCATTAACCGCGCCTTCAAAGCCATTCGTCGCGCCGATGTGGTGTTGATTGTCATTGACGCAGTAGACGGCATTACCGAACAAGACCAAAAACTGGCCAACCGCGTCATGGAAGAAGGCCGCGCGGCGGTGATTATCGTCAATAAATGGGATGCCGTTGAAAAAGACTCTTACACCATCTACGAATACGAAAAACACGTCAAAGACCGCTTTTACTTCCTAGAATGGGCAGAAATGCTATTTACAAGCGGTTTAACCGGAAAACGAGTTGATAAAATTATTGATTTTGTCGATCGCGCCGCCGAACAACACCAACGCCGCGTCAGTACCTCAGTGATTAACGAAGCCCTAGAAGAAGCGATTTTATGGCACTCCCCGCCCACCACTCGCCAAGGCAAACAGGGTAAAATCTACTACGGTACGCAAGTCAGCAGTCGTCCTCCGGCGATCGCGCTGTTTGTCAACGATCCCAAGCGGTTTAACGACAATTATCGCCGCTACATCGAACGACAATTCCGCACCTCTCTCGGCTTCACTGGAACCCCCATCCGCCTTTTTTGGCGGGGCAAAAAGGCTCGCGAACTCGAACGGAGTACGAATCGGGCGACGAAGGTTTAGGCAGTGGGTAGTAGGGAAAGAGGGGGAGGAGGGGGAGGAAATTACCAATTACCAGTTACCAATGACCAATTGAGGAATTTGGGGAACGATACCAAATAACAAACCACCAACAACCAACAACAAATGGACTTATTGCGATCGCTTCCGATTGGGTTATATCTCGAACAACCCTTTACCTGGCTGCACCGCCTCGATCCTCGTGTCAAACTGGCTTGGTTGATGAGTTTCTTATTTGCTCCGGTTTTGGCAAATACTTGGTCGCGTTTGGGGTTGGTGCTGCTGCTGATCGCGATTTCTTTGTCGGCGCGGATTCCTTGGCGGGCGTTGAAGCAGCAAATGGGGTGGTTGTTACTGTTGGGGACGTTTGCCTTTATTTTCACCGCGATCGCCCCGGATGGTTTAGCGTTGACCTATCAACCCCGTTTACCCGTCCCCGAAACGGATTTACCGCAACCGAGCAGTTACGAATATGTGTTGTATGAAATAGGGCGCATTACCGTTACCCGCCGTTCCCTCGATTTGGCCATGCGCTTGGGATCGATTATTTTTACCCTAATTTACAGCACCAGTTTGTATTTGCTCACCACTGCCCCAGAGGAGATTACCGCCGCCCTAGACTACTTTCTACGTCCTCTGGCGCGTTTTAAACTGCCCGTCACCGAAATTGTCTTGACTCTTACCCTTTCTTTGCGCTTTATTCCCTTAGTGCTAGAAGAAGTGCAGAATTTAATTCGTTCGGTGAATACTCGCGCGATTAATTGGAAAAAGCTGGGTTTGCGAAAAAGTACTCAGGTTTGGTTGATTATTGTCGAGCGCATCCTCAAAAACCTATTATTGCGCTCAGAACAAATTGCGATCGCGATGGATGTTCGCGGGTTTACCCAAGTCGATCGCCATCAGGTACAATGGCATATCCTCCGCTTGCATCGTCCTGATTGGGTGGTCATGGGTTTATTGCCCGTATTTTGGTGGGCCCGAATTGCCTTGGGTTAAAGCGCGATCGCCCCTTGTACCTCCTTAAAAACGGCCCTAACCTTAACTCTGACGATGATTTGGAGACAGACAAAAAATAAATCGGCTCATTCAGTTCTAGTTCTTGAGAAAGCCCTTTATCAAACTGAGCGAATCGTTCCCAAATCAGGATATGATCGATAAATCGATCGAGCAGTGAGGCCGCCCAAAAAATATTAAGGATTGTCGCTCAATTAAACCTGACAAGAAAACCCAAGACTGCTACATTGATTCAGGAATGACCGAGATTTTTACTTAGTATGGGCATTGATTTTATTAAGTCTGGATGAACAGTAACGAAACCTATTTAAACCACCCAACCTTTGGTTTACTCTATAAAATTTGCCAAATCGAAGAAAACCAAGAACTTTTTACGACTTTGTATGCACAACGGCTTTTTTTTGTTGTTACTGTCAAGAGCGAGGACATGACTTTTAAACCGGTGAGTCGTTCTGAAGGTCGTCTTTTAGTCGAAAACTGGATGCGCCATTTACGTCGCACGGGAAACCAAGAAGATTATCAAGCCCTCCTTCGCGTACATCAACGCACGTTTCAGTGAGCGTCGTATTTGTTTTGTAGAGCGATAAAATGACTGATTCTGATTTTGTCGAGGCGATCGCACAGCGTTTAACCCTAATCCGCCAAACGATTCCCGATCGCGTCCGTTTGATCGCCGTGAGCAAGACCTTTCCCGCCAAAATGGTACGGGCGGCTTATGAAGCGGGAATGCGGGATTTTGGCGAAAATCGTATCTCTGAGGCGATCGCTAAACAAGAACAACTGCAAGATTTAACCGATATTTGTTGGCACTGTATCGGCCACATCCAAAGCAACAAAGCGAAAAAAGCCCTGCAACACTTTCAATGGCTCCATACTTGCGACAGCCTCAAACTCGCGCAACGCCTCGATCGCCTCGCTGGGGAATTGAATTTGACTCCCCAGGTCTGCTTACAGGTCAAAGCCCTACCCGACCCCAACAAGTACGGCTGGACCATTCCGGAATTACTCGACAGTTTACCCCAACTCAACCACTGCGGAAATCTCAAAATTAAAGGTTTGATGACAATTCTGCCGTTGCATCTTACCTCGGACGAAACCCTCGCCGCCTTTAAAGCGGTGCGGGATTTTGGCGACAAAATTAATTCCCAAAACTACCCCCATTTACAAATACAGGAATATTCGATGGGAATGTCTGGGGATTATCCATTAGCGCTCAAAGCAGGGGCAACTCAAATTCGCCTGGGTCAAGCGATTTTTGGGGCAAGAGGGTGAATTCAGTTATCAGTAATCAGTAATCAGTAATCAGTTTTTTGGGCAGTGGGTATTAGGCAGTAGTTTTTGGGCAGTCGGCAGTGGGCAGTCGGCAATCGGGGGGAGTGGGAATTTTGCCAACAACAAAGGACAAATGACTCAAGACAAATGACTAACAACCAAAAAATCTTTTGAGATTCTGGATTATTGAGAAAAGTAGAGTATTATGTTACCGACACAACTTAATGTGAGGACTGTCTAGATTTTTTGCAAAAGGATTGGGCGTGCTTCAAAACTTGCTATGATAGGCACTTAAATTCTGTTGAGTCAATTGCCCAAACGCAATGGCGATCGCGTCAGACCTTAATCTGGCTTTTGTCAGACACGTCCTACAATCATTGGCTAAGTCAGAAGGGAAACGCGCTATCAGTCAGCATTCAACTGAAGTTGAGAGGGAAAGCAAATAGTGAACACAATTTTTTCTAAACTCCGAGATTTCGTCGGCCTTAATGAAGCCGAAGAATATGAATATTATGATGAGGAGATGGACAATACGGATTACCAAAATGTCTATCCCGAAGAAGCACCTGCGCCTACTGTCGAAGAACAGCGCCCTAGCCGCAGAAGAACTCGCGAACGATCTACTTTGAACACAGAAACGGATATGGCTTCATCAGCACCTCGTAATAATGTCATTGGTATGCCCGGAACCGCCGGATTATCTGAAGTTGTGGTGGTTGAACCCCGGACATTTGAAGAAATGCCTCAAGTGATTCAAGCCCTACGGGAACGGAAATCTGTGGTTTTGAATCTCACCACCATTGACCCGGATGAAGCCCAACGAGCCGTTGATTTTGTGGCGGGCGGCACTTACGCCATCGACGGCCATCAAGAACGCATTGGCGAAAGCATCTTTTTGTTTACCCCCAGTTGCGTCCAAGTGACCACTCAATCTGGCACGATGAACGAAGTTACGCAAGCCCCGGCAGCCCCGATGCGCCAAGGATCTATGCCCATGCAAACCCCCGCCGCTTGGGGGATGGAACAAGACTTGATGGCTCAGTAAATGTTGGATTGTTAATTCTACGCAGAGTGTCTATTCAACTCAGTTTCATTGGCGGCGGGGTAATGGGGGAAGCGCTCTTATCCCGCCTAATCGAGCGCGGCTTGTATCAAGCTGAGACGATTTTGGTATGCGATCGCACCCCCGACCGTTTACAGCAACTTCAGCAGCAATACGGCGTACAAACTAGCACCAACAACGCCGAGGCGATGGCCGCTGAGGTGGTGATGTTGGCCATTAAGCCCCAAGTGCTGGATAAGGTTGTCGCGCAATTAAACGAGACAAACTCAGTTAAATCTCAAAGCTTAATCGTCTCTATTTTAGCCGGGGTTCCCCTCTCCCGGCTAGAAGCAGCTTTCCCTGAAAACCCCGTCATTCGGGCAATGCCCAACACACCAGCAACCGTAGGGGCAGGGATAAGCGCGATCGCGCCCGGCCAAAATGTCACCCCCACTCATTTGCAAACAGCCAGAAACATCTTTGAGGCGGTGGGAAAAGTGGTAGATATCCCCGAAAATCTGATGGACGCTGTGACGGGATTATCCGGCTCGGGCCCGGCGTTTGTGGCGTTGTTTGTCGAAGCCCTAGGGGATGGGGGCGTGAAAGCCGGATTGCCCCGCGCCATCGCCTCTCAACTGGCACTGCAAACGGTTTTAGGCACTGCCCAACTGCTACAAGACAGCCAACTCCACCCCGCCCAACTCAAAGATCGCGTCACCAGTCCCGGCGGTACGACGATTGCCGGAGTTGCGGCGTTAGAAGACAAGGGATTGCGATCGGCGGCCATTGAAGCGGTTTATGCGGCTTACACGCGATCGCGAGAACTCGGTCAATAATTTATCGCGACTATAGGGCTTCAATGGGTTATTAATATTTAGGGTTATTAATATTTATACTTGCCAAAGACAAAACCAGGAAAGGCGAAAATATACCTAAATTTACAATAAATCTCATTGTCGAAAACATCAAAAATCACCGCTTAATTTGTAGATGGGGTTTGCAGATCGGTTAAAGCTAAATCCCGGATGCGATCGCGATTACTTTCAACTAATTCTTGTTGTTCGGGCCAGAAAAAAGGTGGCAAGTTTTCGAGGTCAAACCAATGTAGTTGATACTCATAAGTTGTATCGGTGGGTTTGCCTTCGATTTGAGCAGTAATAAACAAAAAATAATGAATTTTTTTCCAGCGTTTTTTAGAATAATCTAAACGCTGGCGATCGCCCAAATCGGCCATTAATTTTAAATCTGTTAATCCCGCTTCTTCGGCCACTTCTCGATAAGCCGCCATTTCTAGGGTTTCTCCCGCTTCTAAACGACCTTTCGGCAGAACATATTTAGAAAGACTGCCTTCACTCACCACGGCTAGAAAAAAGCGATTATCTTGAACGCGAACCACAACACCCCCGGCAGAAATATCTTCAGGAACATCAGGGGGACGGCGATACCAACTGTCATCAATTGTAATCATTTTAATCGCAAAACTTTTAGTTTAGAAATAAGGGCAACGTTGAGGAAGTTTCGATGAATTTTAGCCAAACTCCAGAAAATCCTGAATTTATTTTATATGCTCAACACGGTTGGGCGGATACAGGTAAAGAAATTGGGGCCTTGGCCCGTCAACTTGCAGGCGATCGCGCTAAAATTGTGGCACCGAATTTAGGGTGGTGGCAAACTTGGTGGCGCATCGAGCCGTTGATTGCGAAAGTTGAAGCGATCGCCACCGCAACCATGCAGGAGTTTCCCGATTTGCCACTGCGGATTATCGGTCACTCTATGGGCGGTCTGATTTGGCTGGAATTGCTCCACAGACATCCCGAATGGCGCGATCGCGTTCATTCCCTCGTTTTAGTCGCTTCGCCGGTGAGCGGGGCAGATTTGGCGCGTCTGCTCGATCCCTTGGCTTGGGGGATTGGTATAGCCGGAGATTTAGGCAAAAATCGCCGTGTTCTCGCGGCCAATCTTGCCCAAACGATTCCCACCCTCGCGATCGCGGGAGATATTGACGGCGGTAGCGACGGGACGATTCCGGTAAGTTCAACTTGGGTCGAAAAAGCTCATTTTGTACAGCTTTCGGGATTATCTCATCCTAAACTTAAAAATACACCGGAACTCGTGCCAGTTATTCAAAAATTTTGGCGAAACCCTTTAATTTTACCCGAAGAAACCCCAACTTTAACGCAAATTGTGATTCAGCGTTTGCAAGCAGTTCCCAGTATGACCGATACCCATCCCCGTCACTTTAAACAGGCTCAGACGATTGTGACCTTAGCGGATCATTCCACTGTGCGCTTGTGGCGTAACTTTTTGGGCATTCCTCATATTTTTGTCGCCAATTCCCAGGAAAACTGCTTGTATAGTGGCTTTGTCGGTTGGGGTCACGAACAAGAGTTAGAAAACGCGATCGCAGAAATTCAATAAGGGGTTGTTGTGGGTTTAGAGCGCAGACAACCAATAATGACCGTATAAAATTGAAAATAACAGAAAAATTTTAGTTTTCTGGAAGGGTTTGAGATTGAGCCACGACCGCATATTGGTCAAGTGGTGGGTGAGGAGTATTGCAAAGATGGTATCTCAAACTGCTAGAAACTCGTTGCAATTTGATAAAACATTATGACATCTCAAGCTTTTGAACGAATGCGCTTGCAATCCCATGCTTATATTAAGCGTCAAATTGAGTTATCGCGACAGCGATTAAATTTAGTCTCAAAACGGGTGAGTCGCCAGAAAACTTGTAAATATAACGCCAATTCTGCCTTTTTGTTGTGTGCGGTGAATCCTAGCGGCCCCTGTAGCGATTGTTCAATGTATGAGCCGAAAGGAGAAGATAACTTAGCCCGGAAATGATATTCCGGGCCTTAAGACTCAATATTACGCTTTGAGCTTTTCGAGCATCAATTTCGAGCGTTTGATTGGGTCGGGAATATCAATGGGATAATCCCCGGTAAAGCAAGCCGAACAGAAGTTATTGGGGTCTGACCCCGTAGCGGCAAGCATTCCTTCCCAACTTAAATAAGATAAAGAATCTACACCAATATGCTCGGCAATCTCCGCGACAGATTTAGTGGCTGCAATCAGTTGGTCTTGGCTGTCGGTGTCAAGGCCATAGAAGCAGGGATGAGTAACCGGAGGCGAAGAAATTTTCATGTGAACTTCTTTAGCCCCCGCATCTCGCAAAGCTTTGACAATTTTCCGGCTGGTGGTTCCCCGCACAATCGAATCATCGACTAAAATGATTCGTTTGTCGTTGAGAACGTCTTTGAGGGGATTGAGTTTCATGCGAATCCCCGCCTCTCTCATGCTTTGGGTGGGTTGGATAAAGGTGCGTCCCACATAACGGTTTTTGATCAAACCTTCAGCATAAGGAATCCCCGATTCTTCCGAGTAGCCAATGGCCGCAGGAACTCCAGAATCGGGAACCGCAATGACGCAATCGGCCTCAACCGGAGATTCTTGGGCGAGGTGTTTACCGAGGCGCATCCGATAGCTGTAGAGGGTTTCGTCGTGAACAATGCTATCGGGACGAGCGAAATAAATCATTTCAAAGACACAGAGTTTGCGCTTGGGTCTGTTGGCCCAGTGAAAGGAAGCCATCCCTTCTTCGGTAATCCAAACCAATTCTCCGGGTTCGACAGGGCGCAAAAACTCTGCACCGATAATATCGAGGCCGCAGGTTTCCGAAGCGAGGACATAACGCTGGGGATTACCGGGGAGAATGCCAATGACTAAGGGGCGCACGCCGTTAGGGTCCCTCGCACCAATAAGACCATTGGGAGTCCCAATCACTAAGCTGTAGGCTCCTTGGCACAGTTGAAAGGCACTAATGGCAGCTTCGAGCCAGTCTTTGCCTTTGTCTACTTCGTTTCCCATGGCGATCGCGATCGCTTCTGAATCCGTTGTCGTTTCAAAGGTACAATTACGTTGGCGCAGTTTTTCCCGTAACTCTAAAGTATTGACTAAGTTACCATTATGTGCTAGGGCTATACTACCCCGTTGGGTTTCCACCACCGCAGGTTGAGCATTCACCACCAAACTCGAACCCGTGGTAGAGTACCGGGTATGACCCACCGCCATCCGTCCCGGTAAACGATCTAAAATCCCTTCGTTAAAGACTTGGGACACTAAACCCATGTCTTTGTGTAAATGCACCGTCGCACCGTCAAAAGTAGCAATCCCTGCCGATTCTTGGCCGCGGTGTTGTAGCGCATACAGACCAAAATACGTTAGTTTTGCCACATCTTCTGCCGGGGCGTAAACGCCAAAAACACCACAGGCTTCTTCGGGTTTGTCCGGTCGCTCGACGGACGGGCCCAAATCGACCACATCTTGCTCATCGGCGTAAAGGGATTCGTTAGGAATCATTATGTCCTGCTCCAGATGTAATTGATAGTAGTTGTAAAACTGAATAAGGGGATGGGGTTATAGAGCGACTCTGGGGTAAAAAGGGACACCCTTGCGAGTCTCAATCATCGGCTCAAGTCAAGCGCAACTGTCTCGACTCCCAACCAATTTTATACAAAGTGTTAAGCACAGCGTTAAGGCCAAAACCACAATAACTTAAATGTTTCTTAACACTTATAAACATAACAGGATTCGGGCAAATTCCCCGAAGCCAAACAGAATTAATTGTGCAAGGTTGCCGTTTTTGCCCTAGGTTAGTCATTTTGCGAGAAAGTCAAGCGGCGCTCGATAGCCCCCACTGCGCGATCGCTCAGTTCACATATCTTAACTCTAATCAACTCGATCTCGTTAGTGGTGAAAACCCTTAATTCTGCCGCATTATTACCCACCACGCCAATTTTTTGCCAATTTCCCGGCAACTGCTCCTGTAAATAAAACTCCCAAACCCCTTGATATTCCGGCTTTACCGACACCAAAATGCGCCCTTGGGCTTCCCCAAACAACACCTCATCCCAGCGTAACGAATCTGTGACAGAAAGACGAATCTCCGCCCCTAAATTTGCACCAATACAACAATCAGCCAAAGCCACCGCCAAACCGCCTTCCGCACAATCGTGAGCCGACTGAATCCAACCCTGGCCAATGCCATAACGACAAACCCCTTGCACCGCTTGCTCCTGTTCCCAATTCACCAACGGCGGTTGACCCGCCACCGTTTCGTGCAACGTCGCCAAATACTCCGAACCTCCCAACGTGGGCTGACTCGCACTTCCTAGCTCATAAATACCATCGCCAGCACTTTGCCAAGCCGAACCGCACACCTGAGCAATATCCGGGATTAACCCCACCATCCCAATCACAGGGGTAGGATAAATCGCTTGGGGTTTCCCCTGAGAATCCAAAGTTTCGTTATACAAAGAAACATTGCCCCCCGTCACCGGCGTTTTTAACACCTCGCAAGCTTCCGCAATTCCCCGACAAGCTTCAGCCAACTGCCAATAACCCACCGGATTTTCCGGGCTGCCAAAATTCAAATTATCCGTAATTGCCAACGGTTCAGCTCCCACACAGCTTAAATTCCGAGCCGCTTCAGCCACCGCTGCCTTTGCCCCTTCATAGGGATTGAGATACACATACCGCCCATTACAATCCGTTGTCGCTGCCACCCCCTTGCGACAATCCGCGAGATTAGTGTTTGTCATTTGAGGACGGACTCGCATCACCGCCGCATCTGCCCCACCCGGTAACAAAACCGTATTATTCTGCACTTGATGGTCGTATTGGCGATAAACCCATTGTTTCGAGGCCAAAGACGGCACATCCAGCAATTGCAGCAAAATCTCGTTCCAACTGTAATGTTTGCCCTGAATTTCAATCCCCAACTCAGTGCAACTCGGTAACTTCTCCGTTGTCCATTGCCAAGCCGTTTGAGCATATTCAGGGGGTTCGCTCAACAACTCTCGCTCGTAAATTGGCGTATTATCAGCCAACGCCGTCGCTGGAATTTCCGCCGCCGTTTCCCCTTGATACAAAATTCGCACAATTGGGTCAGCAATCACACTTCCTGCCACCACCGCATGAAGCCCCCAGCGCTCGAAAATCTCAATCAGTTCCGCTTCTCGTCCCTTTTGCGCCACAAAGAGCATTCTTTCTTGGGACTCAGACAGCAAGTATTCATAAGGAATCATCCCGGTTTCGCGGGCGGGGATTTTATCTAAATCCAACTCAATCCCTACGCCCCCATTCGCTGCCATTTCCGAAGTCGAACAGGTAATCCCGGCCGCTCCCATATCTTGCGCGGCCACAACGGCACCGGTTTTGAAGGCTTCGAGACAAGCTTCTACCAGAGATTTTTCGAGGAAGGGGTCGCCCACTTGCACCGCCGGACGGTCATCCCTGGATTCGTCCGTCAATTCCGCACTGGCGAAACTTGCACCCCCCATGCCATCGCGGCCCGTAGTCGAACCCACATACAACACGGGATTGCCAATACCTGCGGCTCCCGATTTCACAATTTCCTCGGTTTCCATCAAGCCCAAAGCCATGGCATTTACGAGGGGATTGCCTTGATAAGCTTTGTCAAAATATACCTCACCGCCTACCGTCGGAACGCCGATGCAGTTGCCGTAGTGAGCGATACCTTCAACCACTCCGGTAAAAATGCGACGGGTGCGGGGGTTGTTGAGTTCGCCAAACCGCAGGGAATTGAGGATGGCCATGGGTCTAGCGCCCATGGTGAAGATATCTCGTAAAATGCCCCCTACCCCGGTTGCTGCTCCCTGAAACGGCTCAATGGCAGAGGGGTGGTTGTGGGATTCGATTTTAAAGGCCAAGCGCAGGCCGTCGCCTAAGTCTACCACGCCTGCATTCTCACCGGGCCCGACCAGGACGCGATCGCCGGTTGTGGGAAACTGCTTCAGCAACGGTCTCGAATTTTTATAACAGCAATGCTCCGACCACATTACCCCAAACATCCCTAATTCGGCTTTGTTGGGGTGTCTGCCGAGTCTTTGGACTATTTCTTCATATTCTTGGGGTTTGATGCCTTCTGCGGCAATTTCTTCTGGCGAAAAAGGGGTAGACATGGGTTGCATCTATCAATTCTGAGCAGGGTTGCTCCATCAATCCTACAGCAACAAGGGGATGAGATTGACGATTTGAGATGAGGTTAAGCCTAACAAATTGTCCGATCCCGAATTTAAGTCCTATTAATCCCCACGAATTTCTACTAACATCTCACCAGCTGCTAACAGTTCCAAAGCTCTAGATAATGTCTCGCTCAAAATTTCGCGCAACCGAGCATTGGAGGTATTACCACAAGTCAGCCAGAGAATTTGTGGGGGTGAACCAAGCCGTTCAACTAAATCTACGAAGTCTCTGTCTTTCGTCATTACAATAGCTTTTTTAGCTTTTGCAGCTTCAAAAATTTCAGAATCTTCAGCATCTCGTAGTCCAATATCTCGCAACGCTACTGCTTCAACTTCAAATGTGCTTGCAATCCAAAGGGCAATAGCTGGAGAAAGATGCGCGTCTACCCAAATTGTCATGGAACTAAAACCGGGTGGTTCAGTTTCCGCGAAGCGTATATAAGTGAAGCTTTGAGATCGTCTTCTTCAAGATCGGGCATTTCTTCTAAAATTTCTGCGGTACTTAAACCCGCCGCTAATAAATCTAGCACATCTGATACCCTAATTCTCATACCTCGGATACAGGGACGACCCCCACATTGCTTGGGATTAATCGTAATTCTTTCGAGTAAGGTTGACATATAATGAGCCTCAATTAGTTATACTTTGTGCGCTTCTGCATAAATTCGTAATGCCGCAGCCATTTTCTTTTCCCAGCCCTCACCTTGAGCTTTAAACCAAGCTAATGTGCTGGGGTCTATTTGAACTAGAACATTTGATGGCTCTACGGGCTTCCACCATCGCGACTTACTGAAAAATTCCTCAGTCAAAGGCGGAATATCAGAGGTATCAATTTCTGCCTCTGTCAGCGCATCAACCTTGTCCCAATTCGTCTCTGAGGTATTGTTCATAGCGTTTTCGTTCATAGGGCAAAGCTTTACGAAGTGAAATAATACGGATTGTTTGTTCGTCTGGTTCTGTAAAAACTACAATTACTACACGCCCGTCAAGCATCCCGATCCCAATCCATCGATCCTCCCCGTAGTCCTGCCGCTCGTCAAGAGAAATACGAAGGGGTAGCCGGAACAACTTGGGGGCATCGGCAAAGTCGAGATCGTGTTTTGCAATATTGGCTCTGTTCTTTTGCCGATCCCACTCAAATCTCATACTCTGATACTACCCAATTTTGTATCTTACGGTTCAAGTCCTGTTGCTTTAGAGAATGGAATCAAGAAACGCGATCGCCCTGTATGAGAAACTGCCTACATGGTATGGTTGCTCAATGAAATTTGTGAGCCTCAGCATAAATTCTTAATGCTACAGACATCTGCTGTTCTGCACTCTCTCCTTGCGCTTGAAACCAAGCTAATGTTTCAGGATCGACTTGAACCGATACCTTGACAGGGGCTTGAGGCATTCGTAACTGCGCTTTAGCAAAAAACTCCTCTGACAACGGGGGAATATCTGAAGTGTCAATGTCCTCATCACTCATCGCGTCGATTCTAGCCCAATCGGTTTTTGAGGTATTGTTCGTAGCGTTTTCGTTCATAAGAGAGTGCCTTTCGTAGGGAGATAATGCGAATCGTTTTCTCATCAGGTTCGGTGTAAACAACAACGACAACCCGACTGCTCAGTAACCCAATACCAATATATCGATCTTCGCCATAATCCTCTCGCTCATCAAATTCCACAACCATCGGTAGATTGAAGATGGCAAAAGCATCGGCGAAGTCAAACCCATGCTTGATGATGTTACTCTGGTTTTTGAGTTCGTCCCACTCAAACTGCATCACTCAAACCTGGCACACGAACCAAGTTTAGAACAGAATAGGCAAATTTAGACAGTTTTTGTTACTCGTCTCAAGCATTATTTCTGAGAGAACGGAATCAACGGACGCGAGTACGCAGACAACTACAAAACGCTAACTGAGTAAGCCCGAACTGCTGCGATTCTCAAATTGGCTCAGTATATCTTCCGGTAAAGGTGCATCAAAATCATCTGGAACTGTAAACTCACCTTCACAATTTTATTAATTAACACGCTTCAACTCTTCTCGTAAAACTCGTCGAAATGTATCTTCTAGGGGTTCGCGTTCATTCTCAATGTGCTGGCGTAAAGCTTCATTAATCGAAGTTTGATAGTTACCGCCTCCAGACAGATGAGCCTGTTGGCGAAACCAATCTAAAATGTCGTTATCGAGACGAATCGTAATGCGTGTTTTGCCTGATGAAGGTGGCTCGATTGCACCACGTTTCCCTTGGCTAAAGTCATATTCAGCTTCCATTGTTATCCATCCATATATTGTTGACGTTCTGTGCGCGTAGCTTTTCGAGCTGAAATGATGCGAATTTCATCACCTCGCCAGGTATAGACAACTACCAAGATTCGGGCAAAAGCATCTAAACCAATCGTAATGTATCGCTCCTCTTCAAAGCGCCGATCTTCAATCGTGAGGGCAAGATCGTCAGAAAATACTGATACTGAATCAGCAAAGTCAATACCGTGCTTTCGCAAATTAGCATCAGCTTTATCAGTATCCCATTGGTAGGTCATCTATGTTGAGTATGCACACCTGTACATACTAACAGGATTGGATCGTGGTTTATTAGCATCATTTTTCTATAACAGCAATACTCCAACCACATCACCCCAAACACCCCTAATTCGGCTTTATTGGGGTTTCTGCCGAGTCTTTGGACAATTTTTTCATATTCTTGGGGTTTGATGCCTTCTGCGGCAATTTCTTGGGAATATGGGCCGCATTATCTTGAACCTAACCAACTAATACCAAATCCGGTTTAAATATACCGTCTATCCCGCTAACCCGCCCACGGATTGGAAATCCGGGGCTAATGCAACAAAGTCCATCTTCGAGGACTAAGTTGATAAGTGGGGTTTGGTAATCGGATTTGGTATAAACAGTCATGCGTCAGGGGTTTTCAGCACAATCCTTGTTGATGTAAAACTTTGAAGGATATAGTTGTGAAAACATACAATATCCTTGAAGAAGAATGCCCTTATGAATAGTTGATATCAGCTTGGCATTCCCTTGGAACGGACTTCGCACACATTTCTGACTGACTTCAAAGGCTAAAATGGCGATTCCTGAATCGACTGAGTTTAACTTGAACGACAAAGCCTGTAAGCAGGATAGCTCACTAACGATCGCGGATACCCAGTTGAAGCTGGCGATCGCCCATGCCCAGCAAGGGGATTTAGAGACTGCCAGACGACACGCCAAGATCGCTGCCAAGCAGGCCACACCGGACTGGCAGCACCTAGAATTGCTCGGCATTGTTCTGTTCGAGCTGAGTCGATTCCAGGCAGCGCGTCGCGTACTAATCCAGGCTTCGCAAAACCGGCCTTTAGGCATCGAAGCGCTCAAAATACTGGCAGCGCTATTTCACCGCGCGGGGGAGGTCGAAAAGGCTCGGCAATGTATCGCGGCGATGGTGCAGCTCAACGCGATCGCGGGCCCCCACGACCCCCATCCAGACAAACCCAATATCCTGCGTCTGCGCTCGGTAGAAAAAAGCTACTTCGGCATCAAAACTAAACCCAAAACGGGCTTGCGTTACTGCTGGCTAAAAGGCGGTCACTTTTCCAGCAAAAATCTAATAGACCGAGACCGCTTCAACCTCTACGTCGCGACCGCGTGCAGTAACAATCCCATTAAGCCAGATGCACTGCCGGACGTTGACCTTATTGTGAACGGTGTTAGCTGCGCCGATCTCGATCCGGTGGGGCTGGACAACGTAGAAGCCTTCCTGGCCAACTTTCCCAATCTGCCAGTTATCAATCCACCCCACAAGGTACGCCGTACCACCCGCGCCGAAAACGCCCGCCGACTTGGTGTCCTACCCCACGTCATTCTGCCGCAGACCGAGCTGTTCCTCCTAGAAGGACCCGTGCAGGCGATCGCCGATCGGGTCGAAGCAACCAAACTGGGCTACCCAACGATCGTGCGCCATCGCGGTACGCAAACCGGCAAAACGGTGGAAAAGGTTGACAACCATCAGGCCCTCATCGAATGGATATCGGCCCAACCCCAAGGCATCGAGTTCTATGCCACCGCCTTTATCAATTGTCAGTGGCAGGACGGCTACTATCATAAGTCCCGCGTCTTCTTTATTGACGGCGAACTGTTTCCCGTTGCCAGTTTAGCCAGCGACACCTGGCAGATTCATTCGGGCGATCGCTACCGCATTATGTCGTCCACGCCTTCGACCCAAGCGGACGAGCAACGCTTCTTGCAAGACCCCGCCGCTTACTTAGGCCAAAAGGCATTCGATGCGCTTCATACCATCCGCGACATTATCGATTTGGACTTCTTTGGCATTGACTTCACCATCGACTCAGAGGGTAACGCGATCGTGTTCGAGGCCAATGCCGCCATGCGCCACAACTTTGACCATGCAGAGAACTTTCCTTACACGCACCCCTATTTAGAAAGGGTCTCGGAGGCTTTTGCCGTCATGCTCGAACGGCGTATGACCGCGAGAACATCGCAATAGATATTATCAGCCTTTCCCTAGCGATCGCGCCAAATAACTGCAACTCTTCTTCGTTTTTGAGGTCAGTATGCTGAACCCATGCACTACTAAGACAATGACCCGATTCAACCTTGCCCAATTTGCCGGGCCGAATGGACAACTCTCAATCGAAGCAACCCGCGAAATTGCCGCCGAACTGATCGCTTTGCTAAAAGCAGCACCGCACTGGCTGGTCTTGGTTACAGAACAGCATCCGATTGACCTCGATGCGATCGTCAACGTTTTGGCGGCCATGGGCCAGCATAATGCAACGACAGGCGACGAACTGCCGCGCATTTCAAAGACAAAGATTCGGGTTGATGCCAAACAATCAGCTCGCAACGGCAAAGTGACCCGCTACAGCCGTACCCCAGATGCCCTACCTCTGCATACAGACTGTAGCAATAAGGCCGTCCCACCCAATTTAGTGGCGTTTGCGATGGAACGGCCAGACCCCCAAGGCGGCGGCGAGAGCGCGATAATGTCGGTGTCGGATTTGGTTCGCGAACTGCCCGAAGACTTGGTGAGTCTCCTGCGTCAACCCGTCTTTCCGTTTACCGCCAAGAAGCGGTATCCGGTTCTCCAGGGTAAAGGCGACGATTTGCGGATTCGCTATTACCGAAACCAGATTAACTCGGCGCTGGGGGAGCAATGTACGTTGTCAGACAATCTGCGAGAAGCGCTCGATGAATTGGAACGCCACTTAGAAATGTCTAAGGGATTGGTGCGTTTTGGGATGCAAGCCGGCGAGGTTGTAATCATGGATAATCAGCGCGTCCTGCACGGTCGTAGCACCATGTCTGCCAACAGCCCTCGTCTTATGTATCGGTTCCGTTTGTCGGTTCCGGCGCTGACCACTGGTAAAGAATAGGTCACTTTGATCGGAAATTGTGTTGTGCTATAGCTTGCCCAATCTCTTGAAAATAGTTGTTGGTTACTCCCATCGCCACCGGATGTTTGGTCACGATGAATAACGTAAAGCGCGATCGCCCTTTTAGGATACCCAGTTCCTTTTCTTCGTGCAGTTCGTTATCCGCGATCGCCTGCCACCATTCTTTATAGCCTTTCCCATAAAATACAACGACTTTCGGTTTATGATGTTTTACTCGTTGCTTGATGTGCGTTGCTCGTTTCAGCGCATAGTAATTGTGGTAAATGTCACGGGCTGCAAGGTGGGAAAGCTCTGAGTGCTGTGCATAGAACCAATGCTTTGTCGATGGTGACGGGAGGGGTAAGAGTTCCAACAAAGCAATATCACTTTCTTTTCGCCCTAGGGTTGATTTCTGAAACTCTCTAACCCTTGTGGTAGATACATCCTCGCCTTTGGCGCTGAGGTAAATACGAATGAGCTTATGCCAAGTCCGTTGTAACTTCGGTTTGTCGTTAAAAAAGCAGCCAGCACCAAGACGCTGATGGTACATCGCCAAATCTTCTAATTCTTGTTTACCTCGTTCGTTCCAGACATTAAGCCTGTGGTTGATGTCGGTGAAGGAATCTCCGCCACCTTCTTCCATTCCGACAAACCAGTACTTTCCACAGTAGCTACCGTATCCGAAGAAGGAATCTGCAAACTCGGTAAGAAGTTCGTCATCAAACAGCATGGCTTTAGAGGATTATCCTGGGTTAATGATTCAACTTTCCGAGCGATTTAAAGCAGCGATCGCGGCTTGTTGACTCGCCATTTGATAACCTTGTTCGAGGTAATATCGCACTAGCTGCGCTTCGGCGGTGGCGAGGGGAAAAGAGCCAAGCAGTTCTAAAATAGTGGTTTGGTCGAGAGAGGGCGCGATCGCGACGAGGGAAGAGGCTAAAGGTTCGTCGTAACGCCAGAAATCGGCTAAATTTAGCTTGGGTTTGCGACTTTTTAACGATTTTCCTTTAGTGATGTTTTTTTGCTTGCTGCTGCGCTTGTTACTGCCTTTTGCGCCCTTACTGCGGCGTTGGCGCAGGGCTTCAAGGATTTGTTCTTTGGTGCGACCCCGCAATTGAAATAATACAAACGGGTCTTCACTAAAGCGATCGCCAAGTTGATAATACACCGCCCCAATATGCTTACAAGGATTGGCTTTGTCGGGACAAGAGCAATTAGAGTGAATATCTGCCAGGGTAAAGGGAAATAAACTCAAGCCATTGGCGGTAAAAACGTCTTCAATATTGGCAGGCATTATACCCGCCAGCAATTTCGCTGAATAGATCGCTTTTTCTGACATAGTAGCGATCGTATAATTCCAATCTTCGTCAGAAAACGGACTCAAAGACAGAGAAACTTGATAAGGTTTCGGTTCGCTACCTTTGACCTTTGCTAATACCTTTGCACCTTTAAAAGTAATACTTTCAACATTACCTTCACTTGCATAACGGCGGGCCCGTTCGAGGCGTTTTTTAAAGCGATAGGAGTCGAGCAATTCTAACCAACGCTCAACCCACCATTCGCGACTTTCTACAGCATAATTTGTCATAATTTATTTACAATTACCAATTACCAATTACCAATTACCAATTACCAATTACCAATTACCAATTACCAATTTAGGGATACTGGAAACAACCAACAACCAACAACCAAATCAATCTTGTTTTGGTAAATTTTGGGCGCGATAAAAGGTTTCGAGGCTGTCGATATTGCCCACAAAACGCCAATGCCAGGGTTCGTAACTAATGCCTTGGGGATTGTCGCGGGGAAAAGACAACTCAAAGCCGTAACGGGCAGCATTTTGTTCTAACCATTGAAACGCTGCTGTCTCTTCAAAGTTAACGCTAAGGTTAGTCGCAGGGACGCGAGCATCGCCTATATCTATAGCATAACCGGTATGATGTTCGCTGTATCCCGGCGGAGCGCTCACTTCCGCCCGTTTGCTGGCATCTTGGTTGCGCTGGGCTTTGATTTCAAAAAACAAATATTCCTGTTCTTGGACGGTGCGATAACCGGAGAGGGGGACTAAATTCACGCCACTGGCCCTAGCATCTCTGACCATGGCTTGGAATTTTTCGGCGGCCGCCGGACGAAGACGAATGCGGCCATCGGCGGTAATAGGGGTAAGATCGGCGGCAGTGGCTTCTTCGTAGGGAAGATGACCCAAAACGTTCTCGATGGCGGGTTCGGGGACAGCCGTGGGACTGGGCGCGGTAGGATTAGGACTCGCGGGACTGGAATTGTCAGGACTGGGGATGACAGAATTAGGCTTTCTCGGCAGAATAACTGTGGGGTCTGAGGGATTGGGACTGGCAGGAGAATCGGCGGTGGTGGGAGAGGGGGCAACTGCGTCAATTTCTGTTGCTGTTGAGGTTTGTTGGGAGACTTGGTTGATAAATAAAACGCTGGCCAAAACCGCGATCGCGCCTAACCCTAAACCCCCCACTAAAAATAAAATCGGTTTCAGTCCATAGGAAGCAGAAATGGGGGTATTGGTTCGTTGTGCTTCAGGAATATCATAAAAATTGCTTAAATTTGATTTTTCGAGGTTAGATTCGCCCTTTTTAGCCACAATGCCCACTCCTGCTTATCAATCATCATCGGGGAACAGTTACACCCATCAGCATAACAATGACTGCTGTAGGATTGATTGGGGTTTCCCTCACTTAATCGCCCATTGTATTACCCCATAACCCTAAATGTCCGACTTTGTTAGCCAGTTATTAGACCTGTATTTACGCTTGACCAGTGGTGTCCTCTTGGGTTGGATTTTGGGGCGTTGGCTACCCGAACGCCTCCCCAATCAACTGGGCCAGTTTTTGTTTTGGTTTGGGGTTCCTGTGGGAATTGTGGCGTTTTTGCGACGGGCCGATTTGTCGGGGGCGTTGTGGTTGGCCCCGGTAATGGCGTGGATTGCGATTGGTTTGGGGGCGTTATTGGCTTGGCTGTGGGTGTATCAACGTCCCCATAAAGGCGGTCTGATTGCTTCTAAACCCTTTCGCGGCAGTTTTTTCTTGGCTGCGATGTTCGGCAATACTGGTTATCTGGGTTTTCCGATTGTTTTGAGTTTGGTGGGGGAAAAGTATTTTGGTTGGGCAATTTTTTACGATCTTCTCGGTACAACGCCAGGGGCTTATGGTTTAGGGGTGGTCATGGCGGCATTATTTGGCGATCGCGCCGCGATTACTTCTTCTTTGTCCCTAGGGATTGCTTTATTTAAAAATCCGGCGTTGTGGGCGTTGGGCGTGGGTTTGTGGTTTCGGTTAGTTCCCCTACCTTCTCCGGTTGAACAGGGTTTACAAACTTTTGCTTGGACGGTGATTTCCTTATCTTTGGTGTTAATTGGGATGCGTTTATCGCGGCTGCAAACTTGGTCAAACTGGCAACCCGCGATCGCCGCTTTAGGGATTAAAATGCTCTTGGTTCCCTTGGGATTAGGTTTAATTTTGTCCGTCTTGGGATTTTCGGGATCGCCTCATTTGGTCTTGATTTTACAAATGGCAATGCCCCCTGCTTTTGCGACGCTGGTTTTAGCCGAAACCTACGACCTCGATCGCGAGTTAGCGGTCACGGCGTTGGCAATGGGATCGGGGGGGTTGTTGTTGTTATTGCCGTTATGGTTGTTGTTGTTTGGTTATTAGTTGTTGGTTATTAGTTATTAGTTGTTGGTTATTGGTAACTGCCTCAAACACTGATGACTGATGAGGCGATGACTGTTAACTGATGACTGAAAAAGCCGATTGCCCAAAACTGATGAGGCGATGACTGATGAGGCGATGACTGAAAAAGCTGCCCACTCCCCTAGGTGCTGTTAATTACAAACCGAACTATGGTTGCGTTCTTGAGAAGCGACATTATATTCAAAATAATCCGCTAACCAATCGCAGCCCACAGCATGAAGAGAAGGAAGATCGAAGTTCCAAACGATCGCGGTTTGGTCGTTGCTGCTGGTGGCTAAAGCCGTGCCATTTCGATTCCAAGTGACACTGGTAGTGCGTTGAGAGTGGCCTGAGAGGTTATTGAGGAGGGTGTCGTCAAGTCGCCAAAGTTGGATAGGATTGTCCCAAGTGGCGGTAGCCAGGATTTGGCCGCTAGGGTGAAGGCTCAAACGGGCAATGCTGTCGGTGGGGCTGTTGAGGGTACGAGTAACTTCTCCGGCTTGGTTCCAGAATTTGATGCGGTTGTCGTATCCGGTTGAAACGAGAAAGGAGTCAGATATTGGACGAGAAAAGAAAGCCAGGTCAGTTACCCAATTGTTGTGACCGGTGAAGATTTGAGCCAGTTTCAGCTTGTCTGGGGGGATAAAATACCAAAGTTTGATGGTGCGATCGCGAGACGCAGAAGCCAGAAAGCGATTATCGGGGCTAAACGCAATGGCATTCACCCAGTCTTGGTGGGCTTTGATGGTTTGCAAGAGTTTTCCTTGGCGCGTCCAGAGTTTGAGAGTGCGGTCTTCGCTGCTGGTGACCAAGTGTTCGCTATCCTGACTCCAAGCGACGCTGAGAACCGGGGCGGTATGGCTGTTGAGGGTACGCAGCAAGCGCCCGCGATCGCTCCACAATTTTACCGTATTATCGTCGCTGGCCGTGGCCCAAATTTTCCCATCAGGAGAAGACACAATGCGGTTGACGGGGGCGATATGACCGACGAGGGTTGTGAGGAGTTGACCATCGCGAGACCAGAGTTTGGCGGTATTGTCGCGGGCGGCAGTGGCCACAGTTTCCTCATCAGGACTGAAAGCCACATCCAACACAAAATCCTGATGACCTTTGAGAATCACGCGAGACGGAGAGGTTCTTAAACTGCTTAATTTCCACAGTTTAATCGATTTATCTTGACTGGCTGACGCGAGGCGATCGCCCTGGGGACTAAAACTCACTGCCGTCACGCCGTCGCTATGGTTGCGTAGGGTGTTGAGCCATTCACCTGTCGTACTCCACAAGCGAATGGTTTGGTCTTCGCTGGCGGTGACGAGGGTTTGGCCGTCGGGACTAAATTCGATGGCATACACAAAGCTATCATGGCCGGATAAAACCTGGAGTAACTGTCCGGTACGACTCCAAATTTTAGCGGTTTTGTCGTGACTGGCAGAAGCGATTTTGCCACCATCGGGGCTGAAACTGACATAATTGACAGCATCTTGATGGGCCTGAATGCTGCGAAGAAAGCGTCCCTCGTTCGTCCAGAGGCGAATCGTGCCGTCTTCTGAAGCCGTGGCAATGGTTTCACCATCGGGGCTATAGGTCGCCCAATACACCCGCCCCTGATGCCCAGAAAGGGTGTGTTGGGCTTCTCCGGTAAGAGACCAAATGCGAGCGGTGCGATCGCGGGCGGCGGTGACTAGGTTTTGGCCGTCGGGGCTGAAGCGAACGCTATAAATGGGTTCTGAGTGGGCGGCAATTTTTAATAGGGTCTCGCCGTTGGGCTGCCACAGGCGAATCGTACCGTCCCAACTGCTCGAAGCAATTAGACCTTGGTGGTTAATATCAACGCTGGTCACGCTGTCTTGGTGACCTTCTAGGGTGGCGATTAATTTGCCGTTGGGTTGCCAGAGTTTCACGGTGCGATCGCGGGCGGCGGTGGCTAAAAAGTTGTGCTGCGGTGCGAAACGAACGTGCCAAGCGACATCGGTATGACCTTGTAGTTGATTATATTCGAGAATATTGTGCAGCGCTTGTTCGAGGATTGTAGCAATTTTGAGTTGTACGTCGGGACGAATAATACAAGTTGAATATTGAAGCGGGGGTTGCTGCCACAGTTGTTTACAAGTTCGCCGCACTTTTTGAACCGCCCGCAAGCTTTCAATCAGGGATTCAAAAGGCTTTTCCGAGGCGAGGAGGGCTTCGGCTGAAGAACTCAGGGCCAGGAGTTCGGCGTTTTGGGAGGCTTTGAAAGCCAGGTGGCGCTGTACTTGGGCTAACCAACCCAGTCCGGCGGCGGCTAAGGCGAGGAAAAACACCACAGTAGCGGCGGCAATGGCTTGCCAGCGTTGTTTTTGGGCTTGATTAACTTGCAGTTGGCTCAGGTGTAAGGATGTTAAAATTTGACGTTGGCGGCGGCTTTCGTATTCTTGGCGAATGGGGGCGACGAGGTAATCGTGAATCAGTTGAAAGCGGTCTTCGGAGTCGTCGAACACGCGATACACCAAGCCCGACCCGATTAAAATTCGCAAAATTAAATCGGTGGTGGCGAGGGAATAAACCGATTGTGCCGGATCGAGGCGATCGGGAATGCTTAATTCGGCGAGGGTGCGGATGGGTCGCATTCCCTGTTCGTGGGTGAGGGCGTACAAGATTTGCCAAGTGGTGGTTTCGTTTTCAGGACCGCAGTCGGCTACCCAAGTCAGGAGCGATCGCTTGACTAAGGCGGTTTTGGGATCGGGACCGAGTTGTTGATAAGCGGCGAGGTTGGTAATACGTTCGGCTTGCAACGCGGCCCCCACGACTTGGAGTTCGACGGGACGCACAAAGCCTTGTTTGTTGCTGAGGTCTTGGACTAAGCGCTTAATTAGGGCAGGTTCGAGGTGAAATTGCGATCGCGCCGCGAGGAGTTCTATGGTTCTCATGGCTGCGTCTCGCTGTAAGTCGGTGAGGCGATAGCGAATGCGGCGGTCGAGAATATTGTTATCAATCGTATCGAGGTTGATATTGTCTTCGAGGGCGAGGAGATAATGCAGATAATCTTCTCTTAAGCTGAGAATAATTTTGACAAAGGGTAATTGCAAGCAAGAGCGCAGAAATTGATAAAATTTATGGCGATCTTCGGGTTTTTGGCATAAGAAAAAGAATTCTTCAAATTGATCGAAGATTAAAATAAATAAGCGATTGTGCTGACAGTGATATTGTAGTTGAGCAAAAACGGGTAAATGTTCAATGCCTGGAGAGGTTAGGGGTTCGCCGTTGGCCAGAAACGCGATCGCGCGGTGTAGGGCTTGGCGAAACTCTACTTCCCAATCGTTATAGGTGGTTTGAATAATTGGCACGACTTCCCGGGCTGCAATAATTTTGCCCCACAACGTCGGCACTAATCCCGCACATAACAAGCTACTTTTCCCCGTCCCTGAAGCCCCATGCACGATGGTCAGTTTGTGTTCGCTGTGGAAAAAACGCTCTGATAATGCTTGAATATCAGCATTGCGACCGGATGCGGCGATTTCCGGGGGCGGTTTCGTGGTGACGATGGGGTTAAAAAGTTGGTCGGGATAAAAATAAGGATTGAGAAGCGGTGAAGCCCCTTGAAACGACCGCAGGCCAATGGATTGTTCGAGGGCGAGTTTTTCTTTTTTGATGGCAAATGCTTGGGCGTATTGACGCTGTTGAAAATAAAGCGATCGCAACATCTCTAAAAGATCTAGATATAAAGGTTCGCTGTCGCTGACAGGATTTTCAATGGTGGTTCCCCAAACATTATCGGTATTTTGCAGGGTTATGGCGGCTTGTTGGATCTGCATTCGGGCTTGTTCGAGATGACTAATTGCTGCGTCAATTTCTTGCCTTTGGGTGTACACCGAAGCCAACACCCCCAAATATAAGGCGCGATCGCGACACCATTGCAACTGTAAAGTCTGTGTCTCGGTGATGTCGGCTTCTCCTTGGGTCGCGAGGGCTTGCGTAATCCAAAATTCGGCTTCTGGCCAATTGCTGTTCCCTAAGGCTACTTGGGCTAAAAACCCGTAAGCCCTGGCCCGATAACCCGGAAAATCGGTGTCACTGTGTTGGAGAGAATAAAGGGCCAACAATTCCAATTCGTGCCAAGCTTTGAGTTTATACAGCACTTCTCCCAGTTGTAGGGTCAACTGAGAGACTAAATCCTTGTAACCTTTGATGGCAAAAATTTCTAAACTGGCACCAAAACAGCATTTTGCCTCTTGCCAATAGTTACTATTGTCAGAAAAAGCGGTGCGGGCTTGCCAGCAGTGACACAAACCAATGTGAAATAAAAGTAAGGCTTTTTGAGTTAGAAAGGGGTTAACTGTTGCTTTGGCACAATTTGGGTTTTCTATGGGTAATTGGTTGAAATTCAGCGGCCAAAAGCGGGTATCCTGAAGCCAAAATTCCAGACTATTTTGATAATGCTCTAAGGCGCGGTCTAAGTCCCGTTGTGCAAAGGCATCTCGACCGAGAATAAACTTCCAAGTGGCGCTACTAAGGGGGGCGAGACTTTCTTGGGCGGCGTTGACATCAGCGCGAGCATATTCGAGTTCTTGACGAGTGGCACAACCGGGGGCTAAATCTAAGGTGGCATTGTCAATAAAGCGATGTACCCCAAAGCTGAGTAAGCGCTCGAACAACTGTTCTGTGGTTTGCCACCACAAGGTAATCGCTTCTTTGCGGGCCAGTTCAAATTTAATGGCTGCGGCGGCCCAACTTTTGAAATCTGGAGCATAACGGACTAATTTCTGCATTACTTCGTCATTTGCCCATAAAACTACGGGAAAGGGGAAATATTTGCGAAATTCCTCCCGTACTTGGTTGGTGGCGGCGATCGCGCGATCGAGGTCTTGGACGGATTCTAAGCCAAACACCATCAAGGCATCAATCTCGCGCTCCTCGGCTTCGATGTGAGCGAGTAAGGGATGAAATAAGGTAGAAGTGGATTTAGGGAGCGTTACGGTTTTAAGATAAAACTCGCGATCGCCCTGAACTTCCTTAATTTTTTCTTGCACTGCCAATACCATCTTTTCTCGCAAGGCGATATAGTTACAGCGCACTAAAATCAAGGAAAATTGATTTTGGGATAATAAAATGGCTCTGGCTAAATTGGTACAAGACCGTTCATTCAGTCGAGCAACATCATTGCTTTCAGTCATGAGCAGATAAGGTTAGTTGCTTGTTGTTTGTTGTTTGTTGTTCATTTTTACGGGAAGTGTTGTTCCCCAGAAGGGTGATGAGACGGAATCTCAAGATAAAAGACTTGTAGGGGCGGGGTTTCCCCGCCCAGTTTTACGTCTTTGGATGCGATCGCGCCCGTCCCATCTTCATTTCCTAAAACTACGTTAGTTCGGGTTAAGAAATTGGCTGGGGTGTTGCTTGAAATGAGCGGGTTTGTTTCTAGAAGTTTTGAGAAACAACCAACAACCAACAACCAACAACTAATTAAGAGAAGATTGCTGCAACGCTCGGAAACGGTCAGTTTCAGCTAAAGCGGGATTAATGCCAAACCAGCGGCCTTTTTCGTCTCGGTATTCAAACACAAACATACTGCGTAAGAGGGTTTGATATTCTTGTTCCCCTTTGACCGCTTGTTGGCGTACCACTTGCGAAATTAACTGCCATTCTTGGTCTTCAATCGCCAAAACAATATCATCTCGATAAGCTTTGATGGCATTTTCGACACACTGACGGGAAAAAGGCGGGTCTTGGTTTTGCAAGCAGTTGAATAATAAGCCCAATAGGTTACGGATATGACCGCCGCTAATGTGACATAAACGGTCTAGGGTTTCTGGGGAATCAAACAACTCGTCAATGAATTTGAGGCGTTGGGAAGCCTCCACTTGGGGAAAAGCGCGGGCTAAGATCAGTTGACGCAATAATGCCATACCTTGGATATTTTCGCGACCTGTGCGATCGCGCACCGGAACCATCGGTAAGACTTTCGGGGCTACTCCTCCCCCTAAACGGTTTTTCAGGGCTTGATATTCATTGGAAAAAATCAAGGCCATCGGGAGAGTATAGACCACATGACAGTTTAACCGACGCAGTTGCGGCCCCCGGTCTACAAACAAATATTCAGGGAGCGATCGCGTTTCGGTGATCATTTGCGGTGAGACGCGATCGAGGTTATCGACAATCGCCACAATGCCCCGCTTACCGCGATATTGTAACTCTTGATTGGCTTTGGCCAAAATTTCTTCGTTAATCGCCCTTAAAATGCTTTCGGTTCGGGGTTCGAGGGATTGACGCAGTTGTTCGCGCAGTTTGGGGTTATCTTTGGTTCTGGCGGTAATGCGGGCAATTCCTACCGAAAGCTCGGCTTCTGCGTCTAATTCGACCGGGGTTTGCAGAAATTGTTTGACTTCCTCAAATAAATTAGTGAAATAACCCGCTTTGAGCCGAATGCCCTCGGTTTCTAAGCTGGTACTCACCGAGCGCGCGATCGCCAGTAAAATATCGCTAATGCTAACATCTGCCATATCGAGATCGCGACTCGACTCGAAGTAAATGACATGGAAATTTTGCTGTTCGAGGGCGGCTTTGAGACGCAATAACTCCGTGGATTTACCGCAACCGATGTGTCCGGTGAACAACTGACAAGTCGGCTCATCCGGGGAAAGTAGGGCGATGGTGCGCTCGATGGCTTCGATGATTTTACCACCCCGCACTGCCGCGAAGTCAATGTAGTATGGTCGTTCGTTGGGATTGCTGAGATCGATAGTTCGGCTTGGGTTACAAGCTTTAAAAAAATTAAGTAGATGCAGTTTCATATCACTCCACGAAAAAAACCCTGATTCTGTGTCAAAAAAAACACAAAAAGTAGATCGCAATAATTCGATTTTCCGATCCTGTGTGGTTTCTCACGTTGATCTCTATCACACTAAGTTAGTGAAAAGGTAGTAATTAAGCCAGATTGAGACAAATGGCTATCTTATTTACCAAGTTTGACGGCTTTTCTAGTAAATTTCCCGGAAAAGCGATCGCGACTCAAAAATTTTGAGGGGAGGGGTTGACATTCGGTGGGGCAATTCTGCTATAGTATTCAAGGTGCAATACCGATGGGGTATAGCCAAGCGGTAAGGCAGCGGGTTTTGGTCCCGCCATCCCCAGGTTCGAATCCTGGTACCCCAGTTTTGTTAAAACCATAAATAAGTCAAAATGCAGTTAGCCGTTGTGGTTAGCTGTTTTTGAATTGAGAAATAAGGTTATGTCTGTTGTTTCACCGGATTTACTGGCTTTGGATTTTGATGGGGTATTATGTAACGGGCTGAAAGAATACGCTCAGTCTGCTTGGAAAGCGTATCAACGGATTTGGCCGAGTGAGGAAAAGAGGCTAGATGATACTCTGCGCGATCGCTTTTATCCTCTGCGTCCCGCGATCGAGACGGGGTGGGAAATGCCTGTGTTGTATCGGGCTTTGATTTTGGGAAAAACTGACCCAGAGATTCTCGAACATTGGCCGCAAATTTCTCAAGATATTGTAGCCCAAGACAACCTCGATCCCAAAGAGCTTGCACACATCCTCGATACGGTGCGAGATGAGTGGATTGAAACGGATTTGGGGGGATGGTTGCAGCTTCATGAATTTTATCCTGGTGTATTGAAAAAGCTCCAGCAAGCGCTACAAAACCCCAACCTTGAGGTTTATATCATTACCACGAAAGAAGGGCGTTTCGTTAAGCAATTATTGCAGCAACAGAATGTCGCAATTGAGCGCGATCGCATTTTGGGTAAAGAAGTCAAACGTCCCAAAGCCGAAACCCTCAAACAATTACTAAGTCAGTATCCCCAAGCCGAGATTTGGTTTGTAGAAGATATGTTGAAAACTCTCTACAAAGTCAAGAAACAGCCCGAATTAGCCTCGGTACGCTTATTTTTGGCAAATTGGGGCTACAATACCGATTCTGCCCATCAAGCGGCTTCTGCGGACGAGAAGATTCAGCTTATGTCCTTAGAAATGTTTGCGGGGGATTTTAGCGACTGGCTGCGATAGCTACAACCGTCGCGATCGGTTTGGGGGCAGGTTGGGGAGAAAACGGACTCGCGGCGTTAATTTCGCGATTTTTTGAGATATTTTGGTAGTAAAACACCAAAAGTAAATTTTTGATTATCTAAAATTTCATTAAAAAAACTGGAAGTTAGCGCGATCGCGGCCACCACCATGACATAATTAAGCAGTAGTCAGAAAAACTTATATCAAATCCGAAAATACAACCAAACTAAGAAAAGGCTGAAACCCTTGCTCTTGAGACAACGTAACTATGGCCAATTAAACGGATTTGATATTAGGTGCGAGATCGTGAGTAACCTAACCTATACAAGCTGCGCCAATTGGTTTAAAAGTTACAGCAAAAATGAATAGGTAAAAAATCATGTGTAGGTGTTTATTAAGATAAATATCGTAAGAGAGGAAAAATAAATGTCAAACGTCCCTTCTATAGAATCAAGAAACCTTAGTGTGTCGGAAGTTTTTCAAGATTTTTATCTTGTGCCAGATTTTCAAAGAGAATATGTATGGCAAGAAGACAATGTCAAAAAATTGCTTAATGATTTATTTGATGGAATAGGCTTATATGAGGTAGACTCATCTCACAATTTTTCCGAATATTTCTTAGGATCAATTGTAGTATATCCTGACACAAAAACCGAAGATAAAAAGACTTTTCAGCTCATTGATGGACAGCAAAGATTAACAACGATATATTTGATTTTTTGTGCAATTAGAGATTATATCAAAAGGTTGGGAGATAAATCTAAAGCAGTAGAAAATTTGATCAAAGGAATTGCACAAGATATTCATACAGGTGAAGATATTGATAAATATCGATTATCTTTGCAGAATGATAGTTACGGACAAAAAGTAATAGATCAAATTCTCATATCAAAAAAAGTGGATAAATTAACATTTTCTTGTTCACAATCTTCAAAAAATTTGTACAAAGCATGGCAAATAGTTAAAGAATTTTTAGAAGATAATATAGAAAATGATGCAAAGCAGTTTAAAATGGTTTGTACGGCAATTTCTAATCGAGTCAAGATTATTAGAATTGAAACCCCTAATCTCAAAAACGCTTTAAAAGTATTTGAAACTATCAATGAAAGAGGTTTAGGATTAACCCCTATAGATTTACTCAAGAATTATTTATTTATTCATACAGCAAGTAATAGTGATAGAGAAAAACATTGGCTAACCTTGACCAGAAAATGGGAAGAACTTCTTAAGAATATTTACCAAAGTAATCAAAAGCCAATTCAGTTTTTACGCTACTATATTCTGTCTCATTACACAGTTGACTTATCTAATAATTTTCCAGAAGAAGAAATTTATGATTGGTTTTTAGATAAGGGTGAAGAATTTAATATTCAAAAAAATCCTATAAAGTTCTTAGATGATTTGATTTTGGCTTCAGAACATTATTGTAAGTTTATTCTTTCTAAGAATATTGATAATTCAGATAATAAGTATTTAAAAAATATTTCTAAAATTCAAGGCAAAGTGAGACAACATTTAATTATATTACTTGGAGGACGCTTTTTACCTATAGAATTATTTGAGAAACTTTCTAGTTATGTCGAAAATATTTTTTTTGTTTATGCACTTACAAGAAAAACAAGACGTAAAGATATTAATGTAACTCGAGAGTTTTCTCAATGGAGTAGACAATTAAGAAAAGTTGAATCTAGTGAACAATTAGATGAATTCATTACTACTTATTTATTTCCGGTTCTTCATGATTTAAAAGAAGATTTTCGATTGTCATTAATTGGAACTTCAGATTCTAACTTAGCTAAGTTTCGTCTACGTTATATGTTAGGTAAAATAAGCCAGTTTGTTGAAGAAGAAGTGTATGGTAGTGCTAAACCAATTGAATACTATTTAGATAAATCCATTACTATAGAACATATTTTGCCTATTTCTGCTGGTGATCCGTATGCAAAAAAAATTGGTAATTTAACACTATTAGAAAAAACGATAAATAGCTCTATTGCTGATAAAGACTTTAGTCACAAAAAACTAGGGTATCAAGAATCCCAGATTTTGTTGACTCGTTCTTTATCTCAAGTGCCTAACGTTGGTCATAATACTCAGCTAAATCGAGCAATTAAGCAACTAGGTTTATTCAATTTTGAGCAATGGAACCACGAAACAATTGAGCAACGCCAAATGATTTTAGTTGATATTGCCATGAAAGTCTGGGGTATGGACAAATAGTGCGTAGTTTGGGTTGAGGTGATGAAACCCAACAAAACCTACTCCTTGTTAGGTTTCATCATTCATCCTTTCTTATGCTGTTTGGACTGAATGGGTGCGTCGAGGGCTTTGAGAATACGATCGCGACTTT
>JBKHDX010000022.1:0-32671 GCA_046541115.1 Spirulinaceae cyanobacterium
CAACAAGGTATAGAACAAGGACGGCAACAAGGTATAGAACAAGGACGGCAACAAGGAGAACGTCTGGTTTTAGAGAACTTGCTGCGAGTTCGCTTTGGGACTGTAGATGAAGACCTCGCGGCAATTATTGACGCAGTGTTGAGTCTACCCCCCGAAGAATTTACACCCTTGGTAATGCAGTTGTCTCGCGAGGAGTTGATCGCAAGATTCCGCGACGAGAGTTGAGTTTTTCAGCTTTGACGAGATAAGAAGCAAAATCTTTTGGCTAAAAACCAATAAAACAGCAGATGGGAACAACGCTAGGATGATAAGCGTTGATTTCAGACAAGGATTTTTATGGCAACTTATCTCGTCACGGGGGCAAATCGCGGTATTGGCTGTGAATATTGCAAGCAAATCAAAGATCGCGGGGATGAAGCGATCGCGGTTTGTCGTCAAAGTTCCCCCGAACTCGACCAACTCGGTGTTAGAGTCGAAACCGGGATTGATATTACTGATGACAAATCTGTTGCAGACTTAACCCAACGCTTGCAAGGAACAACCCTTGACGTTTTGATTAACAATGCCGGAATTGTCGAGCGTGTTTCCCTGGATAATCTGGATTTTGATAGTATTCGCAAGCAATTTGAAGTCAATGCCATTGGAACGCTACGAATTACCAAAGCCTTGCTTCCTTTTCTCAAAGAAGGTTCAAAAATCGCGATTATGACCAGTCGTATGGGGTCGATTGATGATAATACCTCTGGCGGTTCTTATGGTTATCGGATGTCGAAAGTAGCAGTAAGTATGGCCGGAAAATCTCTGTCCCTTGACCTCAAACCCCAAGGAATTGCCGTGGCGATTTTGCATCCGGGTTTAGTTAGCACTCGCATGACCAACTTTTCGGGTATTTCTACGGCTGAGGCGGTGCAAGGGCTACTCCAACGGATTGATGAGCTAAATTTAGACAATACAGGGACTTTTTGGCATTCTAAGGGAGAAGTCTTGCCTTGGTAAGCTTATGGGTCATGGGTCATTGGTCATTGGTGACAATTTAAGATTTTGTCCCTATTGTCAGGTCTTGCGTAGGGGCGGGGTTTCCCCGTCCAATTTTACGTTTTAGGGCGCGATTGCACCATCAAATTGCCATTTCCCAAAAGTTGAGGTTGCACGCGCAAAACCTCACCCCTACACAGATTTCGGACTCTTTTGACCCCATCTAAAGTCCAAACAACCAATAACAAACAACCAACAACCAATAACAACCAATGTTCCCTTTAAATGCTCATAAAGATAATGATTTTTAAAATAATTACGATTGTTTTGGTGTTGTGCTGCTTTGGGTGTCAACCCACTCAAGCTACAACAATTGATAGTAATGCTTCTCCTGGGGCAAAAATCTTTCAAGTTCAATGTGCTGGCTGTCATCCGGGGGGCGGTAACATTATTCGCAGAGGCAAAAACCTGAAGCAACGGGCATTACAGCAAAATGGCTATGATTCGGTAGACGCGATCGCGGAGATTGTCACCTATGGTAAGAATAATATGTCAGCCTTTGGCGATCGCCTCACGACCGAGGAAATCGAAATGGTTTCTACCTATGTCTTAGAACAAGCCGAGGCCAACTGGCGTTGATCTTCAAGGAGATGAAACAGAAAATCTTCCGAATTTCAAGCCACCGACATGGCAGTGGTAGTCATTGATAACTGATAACTGATGACTGATGACTGATGACTGAAATGACACCTTTCCCAAAATCTCTGTTTTGGCTTCCTGTCGCCCTTTTGTTTTGGGGCTATACTTTCCCGGCGATCGCGTCAGAAGCGTCGATGGCCACCCTCAACCCTCAAACTGTCAATTTACCGAGTTTAGGCGACCCAGAGCGCTTTTTACCGCCTGTGGTGCAACAGCGTTTGGTCTTGCGGTTGCGCGATCGCCGGGTCTATTTTTATGAAAATGACGATTTGGTGGTGAGTTATCCCGTCGCCATTGGTCGGCAAGGTTGGGAAACCCCCACCGGAGAGTTTGAAATCATCCAAAAAGTACCGAATCCCATCTGGCAGCACCCGTTTACCAATGAAATCGTCCCGCCAGGCCCGGATAACCCCCTGGGCGATCGCTGGATTGGCTTTTGGACGGATGGTCAAAATTATATTGGCTTTCATGGCACGCCCGACGAAAGCTTAATCGGCCAAGCGGTGTCTCATGGCTGCGTGAGAATGCGAAATGCTGATATTGTGGCGCTGTTTGAAAAGGTGGATTTGGGAATGCAAGTGATTGTCGAAAATTAACGATTGCGGTTCTAGAACCCCGGTTTCTGGGGTGAAATCCAGCATTTATCGCCTCAGCAGATAAGAAACCGGGGTTATGAATCCTTATAACAAACTACGCGCTTTTAAACGCAGATAACGATTCACCAACGCCTCGCTGATTTGGTTGGCGGGGGCATCAAGGACGAGAACTCCTTGGCGTTTGAGTTGGGCGAAGGCGACTTCCCGTTGGGCCAAGAGATCGAGGGCGACGGCGCGACTGTAGAGGTGGTGAGCGAAAACCTGGGGTTGACGGGGGTTGAGATTGGCCCGGAGATCGTGGTGGGCGAGATCGTCTACTTGAGGGTCGCGCAGGGTGACGGCAAAGGGCAGATAGCGAGGCGTGAGGCGAGTCAGGGCGGCTAAGAGTTCGGCAGAGGCGGTGGGGTCGATAATATCGGTGATCAGAACAACCAGGGCGCGGCGTTGGTTTTGGCTGACGAGGCGGCTAACGGTGCTAAAGTAATCGGGTTCGAGGAGGACGGGTTGAATGGGGGTGAGTTGTTCGATGAAGCGGGAGAGTTGATGCTGGCCGCGGGCGGGGGGAATGAGGGTGTGAATGTCTTTGTCGAAGACGGCAATCCCGACGCGATCGCCCCGATTCAGTCCAGCCAGGGCGAGGGAAAGGGTGGCATTGAGTCCCCAATCAAAGCGTTGGATGCCTTGGACTTGGGCGGTCATCAGGCGACCCCGGTCGAGGAGAATCAGCAGAGTTTGTTCTCTCTCTGGCTCGAGGACACGCACCAAGGGGCTTAAACGGCGGGCGGTGGCTTTCCAGTCGATGAAGCGGGTATCGTCGCCGACAGCGTATTGTCGGAGTTCGCTGAATTCGGTTCCTTGACCGATGCGGCGCAGTTGGCGCATTGTTCCGGTGTTTTGAATGGCTAACTGAATCGAGAGCGATCGCAAGCTCATTAAGTCGGGATAAACCGGGGCGGTTTGGCGGGCCTGAATTTGCCAATCGTACCAAACTAAGCCCCAAGGACTGCGCTGACGCACATAAATATCGCCCCAGGTAAATTCCCCTCGTTGGTTGGGGCATAAGGTGTAGATTGCGTCTTGGTGGCTGTGGGGGGCGATTTCGAGGTGAAAGCGATCGCTCGAAACGGCAAATTTTAAGGGATAGCTGTCTTTGAGTTGTATCCGGGCGGTTTGGGGGTGGGGGTTGTGAATCTGGAGGACAATGGGATTGTCGCGATTAATGGAGAGTTTGCCGAAAGGAGCGCGACGGACGGTAATCCGATGTTCGCGCCGTCTTAAGCCGTCTACGAGTCCTAGGGCTAATACGAACAGGTCGTACAATAACAAAGCACTCACGGCGATCGCGACAGTGGCAAAAAGACTTAAAATGACCGCGATCGCCATGCCCAAAAGTAGCAAGCCATACAAAGATCGAGCCGGAATCAAAGGGATCATCGGGGAACAGGAACTTGATTGAGTAAAGTCGAAATTGCGGCTTCGATGGGAATGCCGTCAAGTTGGGCTTCGGGTCTGAGAATGAGGCGATGACGCAGGAGGGGTAGGGCAATGGTTTTGACGTTATCGGGGGTGACGCTGGTTTGATTGAGCAGCCAAGCCTGAGCTTGACTGGCTCGCAACCAAGCCACAGCCGCTCGCGGGGAAGCCCCCAAACTCAAGTCAGGATGCTGGCGCGATCGCTGTACCAAAGCCAGTATATAATCTAATATCTTTTCATCAATGGGAAGGCGCTGTACCGCTTGACGGGCTTTGAGAATATCCGCCACTGTCGTCACGGGTTTAAGGTGACTAGAATCGAGATGTTGGCCATACCGTCCCTTTTGCACATTTAACAGCATTTGCTTTTCGGCCGCGGGGTCGGGATAATCAACGACAACTTTAAATAAAAAGCGGTCGAGTTGGGCTTCTGGGAGGGGATAAGTGCCTTCAAATTCTAAGGGGTTTTGGGTGGCGATCGTCCAAAATAGTTCCGGTAGGGGTAGGGTTTCACCGTCGAAGGTGACTTGATTTTCGGCCATGGCTTCGAGGAGTGCCGCTTGGGTTTTGGGGGGGGTGCGGTTGATTTCGTCGGCTAACAGTACTTCGGTAAAAACCGGGCCTTTTTGTAGGGTAAAGCTGCGATTGTTGAGGTCAAAAATGTTAGTGCCGATAATATCGGACGGTAAAATGTCGGGGGTGAGTTGAATGCGACGAAAGTCGGCTTGAATCAGTTGGGCTAACACTTTAACCAACAGGGTTTTTCCGGTTCCGGGTACCCCTTCGATAATGACATGGCCGCCACTAAGAAGGGCGATCGCGAGTTGTTCAATAACCGGAGATTGACCGACAATGATTTTATTTAAGGTGGGCAGCAGGCGATTAAACATTAATACTAGCTTGACTCGCGATGAGGTCGGGGAAGGCAAGGGCTGAATCACCAATGGCTTTATCCTTCGTCAGGATACTCTCAGAATCGAGAGCCAAGAGTTCGACCTACTTTTCCATTTCATTTTACGGTATCGCGACTGCGGATTTCTTTAAATTTTTTGTTTTGGATGAGGAGTTTACCTTTCTTGTTAAATTTTCTAATTTTGGGGGGTTTAAGGGTCTGGTAACAGATACAATAAGAAGGCGCGATCGCCCAGTCATTTTTGGGGTTGACCCGGTTGAACTTTGTAGCCCTTTTTGTAACGAAATTTCTCTAAATAAAACCTTTTTGACGCTAATTCTAAGCCAACCTTTAACGCTTGTGTTATGGTTTCTATCTCTCCGGAAAATTTTATTATTTTAGTGGTCGATGATATCAGCCATAACTTAAGTGTCATTGGTTCTATTTTAGAAGAAGTGGGTTACGATACAACTTTTGCAACCAGTGGCGAGCAAGCTTTAGAGCGACTTGAAAACATTTCTCCAGATTTGGTTTTGCTCGATCTTATGATGCCAGGCATGAGCGGCTTAGAAGTTTGTAAAATCATAAAGTCTCAAGGAGAATGGTTGGATTTACCGATTATTTTTTTAACGGCGATTCAAGAAAAAGAATCTTTGTTACAAGCCTTTGAGCAGGGGGCGGTTGATTATATTACAAAGCCTTTTCATGCGCCCGAATTATTAGCTCGCGTACGCTTACATTTAGAATTAAAAGAAACCCGCGATCGCCTGCATAAATCTCTGAAAGAACAAGCTCGTCTCACGGCAGCCCTCGAAAAGTTAGCTCATATCGATCCTTTGACTGAAGTTTGGAATCGTCGCTATTTTGAAGAAATCGCACAACGAGAGTTTACCCGGGCCCAGCGTTACCAACGGTTGTTTTCTGTGTTAATGTTAGATATTGATTACTTCAAGAAAATTAACGATACTTACGGCCATATTGTCGGCGATGAAATCTTAAAAGCCTTGGCAAAAGTAAGTTTAAACAATCTTCGTAAAACGGATTATTTGGGGCGCTTTGGGGGAGAAGAATTTATTGCCATTTTACCCGAAACCGCTCGTAACACCGCCCTGGAAATTGCCCAAAGATTGCGCGAAGCGATCGCCCAAATGGTTGTTCCTTATGAAACTAATCTTATTCAGATTACTGTCAGTATTGGTGTTACTACTTATCATCCGAGGGATGATGAGTTTAAAAAGGTCTTGGCGCGTTCGGATAATGCCTTATACGCAGCCAAAAACCAGGGTCGCAATTGTGTAGTTGAAGGTGACATTATGTCGTCTTAAATCTAAATTCTTGATATCTTATTGTCTTACTTCTCGATCGAACGGAATTTGATTTTTGTGCAGATTTTCCCTTCTCTTATGTCAGATTTTTCTCTCTTACCTTTAAACGAACCAATCGACCTGAGCAACTGCGATCGCGAACCGATTCATATTCCCGGTTGTATCCAACCCCACGGTGTTTTATTCGTCCTACAACCACCGGATTTCACCATTGTGCAAGTCAGCCGTAACTGCGAACAATGGTGGTCTCAAAAAGCAGAAACCTTTCTCGGTCAAACTATTGCTGCTTTCTTAACGCTTTCTGATGTGCAACTCATTCGCCACTGTAGCCACGAAAGGCACATCGAAGCCTTTAACCCCCTATGTTTGACGATACTGCCGTCTCAGCAAGCCGTAGAAGCCCGTTTGTATCGCACTGAAGGCTTATTGGTATTGGAGTTAGAGCCGCCCCTGAGTGCAACTCCGAGTAATCCTTTGAGTTTTTATCCCTTGGTGAAACAGGCGATCGCGATGATTCAAACGGCTCCCGATTTTACCACTGCTGTAGATCGCCTCGTCCAACAGGTGCGAACGATCGCGGGTTACGATCGGGTCACGCTCTACCGCTTTCAACCGGATCGCTCTGGGGTCGTCATTGCCGAAGCCAAGCGGGATGACTTAGAACCTTATCTCAATCTTCATTATCCTGCTTCTGATATTCCCCGGCAAGCCCACCGCTTATATTGTCAAAATTGGCTGCGGGTCATTCCCGATATTGACTATCAACCCAGCGAGATTCTTCCGACCATTAACCCCGTCACCCACGCCCCTTTAGACTTGAGTCAATCTATTTTACGCAGTGTTTCGCCGATACATATCGAATACTTGCAAAATATGGGGGTTAAGGCGACTTTAACCATTTCTTTGATCCATGAAGGGGCTTTATGGGGCTTAATTTGCGCTCATCATCAGCAACCCAAACGCATTGATGGTGAAACCCGCAAAGCCTGTGAATTTATCGGTCAGTTTATGTCTGTGGAGTTGTTTAATCAACAACAACAAATCCTCACCCAATCCCAAGAAAAAATCGCGATTATCCAACAACACCTCAAAGAAAATCTCAGCAGTGAAAGTGACTTTATCGAATATATCTTGCAGCAAAAAGAGGAGGATTTGTTGGGCTGTGTGGCTGCGTCGGGGTTAGCTTTGGCTTTGGGCGATCGCTTGGTGTTAATCGGTCAAACGCCCCCAGAAAAGACAGTCCGAAGTTTCTTAACATGGTTGCGCCAGCATCATCCCGAAACCGTATTTCACAGCCATTGTCTCAAAGAAGTGTATCCCAAAGCGGCTCAATGGGTGCATCATGCCGCCGGAGCGTTAGGAATCGCCGTAGCGGTCAAACAAATTGTGTATCAAATGGTGTGGTTTCGGCCAGAGGAGTTGCAACGGGTGACTTGGGGCGGTAACCCTCAAAAACCCGTCACGGTGACGACTAACGGGGAGGTGAGATTGTCGCCGCGCAAATCCTTTGCGGCTTGGCAAGAAACCGTGAAACATCAATCTTTACCATGGACTCATTTGGAGATCGAAGCGGTGTCTCAACTCCGCAATACCTTGCTGATGGCGGCGTTAACCTTTGCTCAAGCGGCTTTAGAAGAAACAACGAAACAAGCGAATGTGGCCAATCGACTAAAAAGCGAGTTTTTGGCAAACATGAGCCATGAAATTCGCACGCCGATGAATGCGATTTTGGGTTTTTGCGATTTATTACAGGATGTGGTGGTGGAATCTCATCAAAAACAGTATTTAGCGGCGATCGCGGCCAGTGGGGAGTCATTACTGCGCTTAATTGACGATATTTTAGATTTATCCAAAATTGAAGCCGGAAAACTGGCGTTAAAATACGAACCGGTTTATGTCCGCCAAGTTTTGTTAGAAATTCAGCAAATTTTTACTCAAAAAGCCCAGAGTCGCGGTTTGGTTTTAAAGCTAGAAATCAATTCTTTACTCGATTGGGGGATTGAGTTTGAGGAAATGCGCTTGCGACAAATTTTGTTAAACTTGGTGGGCAATGCTTTGAAGTTCACCGAACAAGGTCAAGTAACCATTGCGGCGATCGCGCAACCTTACGACGACAATCGCCAACTCTGGTTGAAAATTAGCGTCAAAGATACCGGAATTGGTATTAGTCGCGAGCAACAACAATATATTTTTGATGCTTTTGTGCAAAGCGAAGGTCAAAGTACGCGCAAGTATGGCGGGACGGGGTTAGGATTAACCATTACCCGCCGTTTGACTGAGATGTTGGGGGGGGTTGTATTTTTGCGATCGCAACGGCAACAAGGCAGCGAATTTAGCTTAATTTTCCCCGAAATTAAGGTGTTGACCCGCAGCCGCCATTCTATAGCCCAGGCTACCCCAACCCTCACTCTACAGCAGTTTGCGCCAGCGAAGTTTTTAGTCGTCGATGATGCTCAGTCTAATCTCGATGTGGTGGCAGGATATTTTTACGATACCGAGCATCAACTGCTCTTTGCTCGCGATGGTTGCGAAGCGGTAGCAATGGCGATCGCCCATCATCCCGATATTATTTTAATGGACTTACTCATGCCCCGGCTTGATGGTGAAGCGGCAAGTTTGCAACTCAAAGCCAATCCCACGACTCAATCGATTCCCATTGTCCTTTTGACTGCTTCTATGACTCCAGAAGCCAGACTCCAATACCAACACAACCACGATGCTTTTCTACGCAAACCCTTTTCTCAACAACAATTAGCGGTTGTCTTACAAAAATTTCTGCCCTATCACAATGAGCCATCTCCGGCTACTGTCATTTCTCAAACCGGGGTTGAGACTGATACTTGCGATCCAGAAATTCTCGTCGCCTTAGACCAAATCCAACAAACCCTTTGGCCAGAAGTTCAGCAAATTCTCACTCGGCGGAAAGTTCAAGTTTTTGTCGATCGCTTACAAGGTCTACTTGAAAATAAGTCCTGTCCCATTTTAGCAGAATATGTGCAACGGTTAAACAGTCAATTTCTCGCTTTTGATTGGCAATATATTCCCCAAACCATTAAGGAGTTTCCCCAATTGTGCCAAACCTTAAAAGACAAAGACCAACCCAACTGAGACATTGAATGATGAGCAAGGACTCGCGTCTGATACACTAAAAAGTACTCACTCTGATTGGGGATACAGTTGCTGGCAATGGAATTGTTAGACTCTCTCATTCTGGTTGTCGATGACTTAATACAGAACCTACAAGTCATCGGCAATTTATTAGAAAATAAAGGATATGATACCACCTTTGCAACTTCAGGAAAGCAAGCCTTAGAGCGCATCAAAATTTCTAAACCCGATTTAATTTTACTGGATTTAATGATGCCAGAAATGAGTGGTTTAGAGGTTTGTAAAATTTTGAAATCAGAGTCTCAGTGGCAAGATATTCCCATTATTTTTTTAACCGCCAATCGTAACCCCCAAAGTCTAATAGAAGCTTTTGCAGCCGGAGCCGCAGACTATATCACAAAACCCTTTCAGCCCGAAGAAATTTTAGCCCGAATTAATAATCAATTAACCCAAATTACTTTACGTCGTCAACTGCAATCGCAAAATCAACAATTACAAGCGGAAATTGCCCAACGTCATCAAATCGAACAAGCCCTAGCCCAAGCCAAACAAACCGCAGAAATGGCGAACCAAGCCAAAAGTACCTTTCTAGCAAATATGAGTCATGAGTTGCGATCGCCCTTGAATGCGATTTTAGGGTTTACGCAGTTGTTAAGACATGGTAAAAATTTAACCCCAGATCAGCAAGAAAATGTTAATGTTATTTATCGCAGCGGCCGACATTTATTAGATTTAATTAACGATATTTTAGATTTATCTAAAATCGAAGCCGGACGGGTTCAACTCCATTGGGAAACTGTAGATTTACTCGAATTATTAGCAGAAATCCAAGAAATGTTGAGCCTCAAAGCCAAAGACAAAGGGTTAATCCTGCGCTTTGAAATTGGCAATAATGTACCCCGTTCTTTGGTGAGCGATCGCCTCCGCTTGCGCCAAATTTTAATTAACTTGATTGGAAATGCCATTAAGTTTACCGAAAAAGGAAGTATTGTCCTCACGGTCAATGTTGCCGAAAATGGTGAAACCCCCCCCATGTCGCCAGCGGTTTGCGTTTTGCTGTGGGGGATACAGGAGTCGGCATTGCGCCCCACGAACTTTCCTTACTTTTTCAACCCTTTAGCCAGACCACATCGGGGGTTAGTGCGGCCGAAGGGACGGGATTAGGATTAGCCATTAGTCGCAAATATATTCAGTTACTTGGGGGTGATATTTATGTGACCTCCCAAGTGGGTCGGGGTAGCACTTTTGAGTTTGAACTGCCAATCAACGTCCGCGATTCCCAAGACAACGCCCCCCAGCCCCAAACCGCTTATTCTGCCTCTGGGGGAGCGATACGGGGTCTCGCTCCCCATCAACCTCAATATCGCATTTTAGTAGTAGACGATCGCCCTTTGAATCGGCAACTATTAGAGCAAATGCTGTTGCCGTTGGGATTTCAGATTAAAACCGCTCAGAATGGAGTCGAAGCGATCGCGCAATGGCAAAGTTTTCGACCCCATTTGATCTGGATGGACTTAAAAATGCCGGGAATTGATGGTTACGAAGCTACTCGCCAAATTAGAGGGCAAGAAGCCCAAAGTTTAGCGTTAGAAGACAACCCCAACCCCACCAAAATTATCGCCCTAACTGCCAGCGTTTTGGCGGATCGAGAACCCTCAGCCCGAGCCGCAGGTTGCGATGATTTTGTGAGCAAACCCTTTGTAGAAACCGAAATTTTCGCTAAGATTAAGCAACACTTACAAGTCGAATATATTTATCATCATGTGGATCAACACAAATCCCCACCCCAAGCGAGGTTAAGTCAGACCTTTCTCTCCCTTTCAGAAGCTTTCGCAGCCCTTTCTCCCGATTGGCTCAAACAATTTCAGCAAGCAATTTTGTCTTTAGACACAGAAAGAATTTTAGGCTTAATTGCTGAATTGCCCCCAGAACAAGCGGAATTAGCCGCTAATCTGCGCGAACAAGTGGCAAATTTTAATTACGATCCTCTACTGCAAGCGATCGCCCACACATCTCCCCAGGTCAAGATTGATGGATGACGATTTAACGTGGAAAGCCAATGCCAAAATTTTAGTAGTGGATGATATTCCGGCAAATTTGCGGTTATTGGGCAACTTACTCAAAGATCAGGGCTATACCCAAGTAAGATTTGCCCCCAGTGGTAAATTGGCCATAGAAAGTGTAGGACGCTTTCAACCGGATTTAGTGTTACTCGACATTATGATGCCCGATCTGAACGGGTATGAAGTCTGTCGCACCCTCAAAGCCAATCCCCACACCCAAAAAATTCCAGTGGTGTTTTTGAGCGCTTTGAGCGAGGAAGATGATAAGGCTCAGGGCTTTGCTGTGGGAGGAGCCGATTATATTACCAAGCCGTTTCATGTGGCGGAAGTGGCAGCACGGGTGCGGTTGCAATTGCAAGAGCGCTTTTTACGAGAACAACTCCAAGCCCAAAACGGCAAGTTACAAGCAGAAATCCAGGAGCGTCAGTTACTCGAACAACGCCTCAGCACCTCGGAAATGAAGCTCAGAGCCATGTTTGAGTCGATGCAGGACATCGTGTTTACGATTGCCTTGGAAGGGGGTCAAATCGGCGATATTGATATCTTGCCGACCCGCTGGAGTTGCCAAACGGCTCCTGAAATTGATTGGGTGGGGATTATTTTAGGACAATTATTCGATCCCGAACAAAGTGCGCCTTGGATCGATCGCATCGCGCAAGCTATAGCCCAAAATATCACCCTGAATTGGGATTTATGTTTGCAAGCCGAAGGGGAAGAATTGTGGCTGAATGTGGATATTGCGCCTTGGAGTGAAATGAGTGTGATGGCAGTGGCTCGCGATATTAGCGCTCGTAAACGCAATGAACGGGAAATCAAGCTGATTTCAGCGGCCAACCAAGCAATTACTCATTCAGAGAACTTAGAAGACGCGATCGCGACGGTATTAGCTTTAGTATGCGATCGCATTTTTTGGGATTATGGCGAAGCTTGGCAAGTCAACGAAGATGAAACCGCTTTAATTCATATTGCAGACTTAGCCTCTAGTCGCGATCGCTTTGTACCTCTCAATGCTCACAACCAAAATCGACAGGTGCAATGGGGAGAAGACTTACCCGGTTATATATGGCAACTCAAACATCCCTATTGGCTCACGATCGGACAATCTCCCCCCAATACCGGAGAATGGAGCGCGATCGCCACGAAATTGGGCTTAAAAACGGCGTTTGGAATGCCGATCCTCGCTGGCGATGAATTGCTGGCAATTTTGATTTTTTACAAATCCCAATCTATCCCTTGTCAGCCGAGTTTAATGGAATTAGTGCGGGCCGTGGCGGCGCAATTGGGGGCAGCAATTCAGCGCAAACAAGCGGAAATCGCCCTGCAACAGCAAATGATCGAAACCGAGAAACTCTTACTCAATATTTTGCCCAATCCCGTCGCTGTCCGCTTAAAAGCTGGCGAAACCCCCATTGCCGATCAGTTTACTGATGTGAGTGTTTTGTTTGCAGACATCGTAGGCTTTACGCAAATTGCAGCGCGATCGCAACCCCACAAACTGGTAGCTACCCTCAATACCATTTTTTCAGAATTTGACCGCCTGGCTTTGTATTACGGCCTTGAAAAAATTAAAACCATCGGCGATGCTTATATGGTGGTCGGAGGACTCCCCACCCCGCGATCGGACAGCGCCCGCGCGATCGCTTTAATGGCTTTAGCCATGCAAAAATCCCTCGATCGCCTCAACTCCCCCAAACAAGAATTTCAATTGCGAATCGGCATTCATATCGGGACTGTGGTTGCGGGGATTATCGGCATGAGCAAGTTTAGTTACGATCTTTGGGGAGATACAGTAAACTTGGCTTCCCGCATGGAATCTAGTGGCATTCCCGGTAAAATTCAAGTCTCGGCTGTTGCTTGCGAATACCTCAAAGATGAGTTTATCTTGGAACCACGGGGTATTATTTCGGTTAAGGGAAAAGGCAACATGCTCACCTATTGGTTGCAAGGGGCTATAGTCACCCCAGAGCCATTATTTCAGGCATTACCCACCCCTAAGAACCCCTAGCCAACTCTAAAGCTCGATAGTAATATCAAATCCGGAAAAATAACCACTATTTGAGAACCCCGGTTTCTGCGGTCAAATCCCAACTTGATCGTATAAGCAGAAGAAACCGGGGTTCTTAATTCCCACTAATTAAGCGGATTTGATATAACGTTCAACTCATAAAAAACCAGACAATTATCAGAAAAACCTTTCCCTTAACTGCCGATCGCTGTATTAATGGCTTTGATAATCCGAACAATTATGGGCATCTTGGGTCAAAACTTTGGCAGGCTGTACCGCACATTTGAGGTAAGGATTATTTTTAAAATAACGGCAATTCGCACAAGGCATTTGCTTTACCCGTTGTAGGGTGGTAAGGCGATTGCGTACATTTTTTTTAAGATTTAAACCTAAAAGAACCGTAACAATTCCCGCGATCGCGATCAAGGAAGTGGGTAATAAAATTAAGTCGCTGTTAACTTGAAAATTATTATCCGAGGGATTGCGAGAAATCACTCTCTCTGACCGACCTACAGTGGTATCATTCAGCAGTTGAGTATCTTTACTTGAAAAAGATTGAGCCTCCATAAAAAATCACCTTAAAGAACAAAATAACAGAAAAGATTGCGTTTAGAATTACTCGATCGGAACGAGGGTAAAATCAACCTCAGTCAAGATGACGTTAACTCCATTTTCCAAATCAATTAATTCGCTATGTATACTACTCTTATCTTGCAATGTTTCGGGTCATCATTTGCTCTGTCATAAGAAAGAAATACGAGAAAACCACTATTCACAAAGTTAAAAGACACAGTAGTATAAAACCAAATCCCGATTACTCATATTGAAGATTAAAAATTAAAATTTGAGTTTCTCACAATAGCGATCGGGATGCACCCAAGGGTGCGATCGCTCTCATCCCCAGAATGTGTCTCTCTCTTGAGACAGATGGCGATAATTAAGTTCCATCAAAGAAATTGTCGGCAACTGTGATATGTACGCAACCGTACCGACTAACGGCCATAAACTGTGTATTGTTGAAAAACCAATATAAACGGGTCGTGAAAATTGCGCTTTTTTTGGGAAAAATTAGCAGCAATTTCGCGCAAACTGACATATCGGCGCTCGAACAACCCATTCCGTTCTTTAGCCGAGTCTAACTCATTGCTAACTCTTTTTCTGACCTTAGATTGTAGTAGGTCATTTCTGGTAAAAGCGAAATTGCCCAAGAGAGATTCAGTGTGCGTATAAAACTTTATCTAAGTTTTGCCTTCTGTCCTCGGGGTTACTTGCCGTCCTGCGAGCAAGCCACCATAGGAGTATATCAACGTGCCAATTAACCAACTCTTGTCCTCTCTACCTCCAAAGGAATACCAAATCCTAAAACCCTATCTCGAAGAAGTTCATTTACTTCTAGGACAAGTCTTATACGAACCCAAAGAAGAAATTCGCTCCGTATATTTTCCCAATGAAGCCATGGTATCTCTTGTTTCTGTTGTCGAGAATGGCGCGACGGTAGAAGTAGGGATGGTTGGTAATGATGGCATGGTTGGGGTTCCGGTTTTTTTAGGAGGTGGTTGTACAACCAATTGTGCTGTCGTACAAATTGCGGGATCGGCGATGCGGATGGATGCTGCGGTGTTAAAAAACGTTTTTTGTAAAGGGGGTAAGTTGCAACGCCTCTTACTGTTGTACACTCAAGCCTTGTTAACCCAAGTCAGTCAAACCGCCACCTGTAATCGTTTGCATTCCCTCGAATCTCGCTTGGCTCGCTGGCTGCTATCTGCCCAAGATTGCGCTCTCACTTCAGAGTTACTCCTCACCCAAGAATATATTGCCAATATGCTTGGAACGCGCCGAGCCAGCGTTACAGTAGCCGCAGGAGTGCTGCAACAAGAAGGTTGTATTCGCTATTCTCGCGGCAAAATTATGATTCTCAATCGCAATAAGTTGAAAAACTCTGCTTGCGAATGTTATACCATTGTTAAAGATGAGTTTAACCGCCTTTTGGCTTCTGAGCGGGGTGAGGAAGACAACTCAGATTCAGTCTAACCCTTGACTGAATCTTATGTACGGTAACGGACGGAAAAAACTGGGCTTTTGTGACAATATGATCGAATTATGTTAACTTTACAATCTCGACTGCGTAAATTCTGACCAGTTACATCTCTCTCATATTGTTATTGGTTAAGTGTAACTGCTGAGTAACGGCTGCTTAGTTTGACCCAAACCCAAAATAGTTAACTTCATCGCAGCACCCAGTACTGAATCAAATCATTTGAGCAAATCCATGAATATTCCATTCAAGAATATCCGCTTGATGATCGTAGACGATCATCAAGATTCCCAAGACTTACTGGTTACCTTGTTTGAAGCTTATGGTGCTGAAGTCAGGGCGGTTGCATCTGTATCGGAAGCTTGGCAATTGTTGAAGTGGTTTCGACCGCATCTTTTGATCAGCGATTTAGTCATGCCAGAGCAAGATGGCTATAGTTTTATTCATCAGATTCGCCAAGTTGAACGCCGAAAAAATCAAGCCCCTCTACCCGCGATCGCCCTCACCGCAGCAGCCAAACCGGAAGACCGCGATCGCGCTCTCGATGCGGGTTTTACTCAATACTTATCCAAACCTGTCAATCTCGAAACCTTAATGGCAACTGTCAGCCAACTTATTCAAGTTTGTCAGTCGGCTTGAAGGGTTCTTCTTTTGAGTTCTCGTCCCAAAGATACAAGATGAATCGGCAGAATATCTCCAAAGAAAGACGAATTAAACCATTCGTTTTGATTCACTAAATAATATAACTAAGTTTAGTTTAAGGAGATTATATATGGGTTATAGTGCTATTAGCGAATTACCTCAACAAGTTAAAGGTCAGCTTCCCAACGAAGCTCAACAAATTTATATGACTGCTTTTAATAGTGCTACTGCTGATGGGATGTCTGAAGAGAAAGCCCAAGAGGTGGCTTGGAGTTCTGTTAGTAATAGTTACGAACAAGATGCGGAAGGCAATTGGCATCACAAACCTGAAGGCGGTCCCGGTAGCACGAATACCGGAACAATGCCGGGTAACTAAAGTTTTAAAATCTTCCTTCCCCAACCCATTTTAAATGGGTTTATCTTTGTTCAAGCCCCGAACTTGTCGTTTCGGGCTTTTTTTATTGGCGATCGCCCAACCAATAGGTTTTCATTGTACCTTTGCCTTTAACTTTTATATAACCCCGTGGTTGACAAGGATAATAAGGGCTTAGGGCTTCATAAGTCGATTGAGAAATTTGAATTTTACCGGGTTGACCTTGGGATTCCATGCGACTGGCAACATTTACCGCATCCCCCCACAAATCGTAAGTAAATTTATTTGTCCCAATCACCCCCGCAACCACAGATCCTGTATTAATGCCAATGCGGAGTTGCATTTCTAGCCCTAAAATCTGGTTGAGTTCGGCTAATGTACGTTGCATGGCTAAGGCTAAATCCGCGATCGCGATCGCAGAATTTTCCTGTCGTTCGGGAAGTCCTCCCGCGACTAAATAAGCATCACCAATGGTTTTGATTTTTTCTAATCCTCGTTCCAGGGTTAAACGATCGAACGCCGAAAAAATCTTGTTGAGCATAATTACTAATTCTTGGGGCGTTTTTTGACTCGAAATTTGAGTGAAGTTAACTAAATCGGCAAATAAAATTGTAGCGGATTTGTAATGTTCGGCAATATAGTTCTCTGCCAATAAACAAGAATTAATTTTGAGCTTTTCAACAATCGATTTCGGTAAAATATTTAATAACAAACTTTCGACTTTTTGCTTTTCTCGCTTTAAAGCCGCATCGGTTTGTTTGCGTTGGGTAATGTCATGGAAAAAGACCGAAACCCCTTCATAAGATGGGAATATCCGAATTTCAAGCCAGCGATCGCGATAGCGGCTTTCAAAGGTAATACTGCTTTGCTGGTTTTGGGCTTGGTTGATATATTGCTCAAAGTTAGAGTTTTTTAATTCGGGTAAAATATAACTGAATTTATAAGATAATAAATCCTCGCTTTCATGCTGAAGAAGGCGGCTGGCTTGAGGGTTGACATAGGTAAAACAGCGATCGCGATTGAGGGCAAAAAAGCCATCGGTCATGTTTTCGAGTAAATCCACCACTTGGCGATCGCTGGCCCGGAGTTTGGTTTTCACTTGCTGATTGCGCTTGACTTGCCGTTCTAAGCGGGTCAAATTGATTTGTAACTCCATTTGCGCGATCGCCTGACGACTCAGGCGTTGCAAGGCTTCCAGTTGCTTTTTAGACAACTGCCGGGGTTTCGTGTCGATGGCGCACAATGTCCCAATGGGAAAGCCACTGGGAGTGACTAAAGGCGCACCCGCATAAAAACGGATATAAGGAGGCCCCACCACCAAAGGATTGCGGGCAAAACGTTCGTCTTGAGTCGCATCGGGAATCACCAAGACGGCTTTGGGGTTGAGAATCGCATGGGCGCAAAATGACGATTCTCTGGGGGTTTCGGAGACATCCCCCAAGCCCACTTTAGATTTAAACCATTGCCGATTGGCATCAATTAAACTCACTAGGGCGATGGGGGTGTCGCAAATATAAGCAGCCAACCCTGTAAGGTCATCAAAGGCTTGTTCGGGCAGGGTATCGAGGATACCATACTGTTCTAAAGCCGCAAGGCGTTCCTCCTCATTTTCGGGAAAGGCCGCCGGACAGCATAATATTGCGGGAGAGGCGTTCAGGATTGGGTTATAGCAAGATGTAACCGCCTTCTTTGTCCATTGCCACAATTGACCTAAAATGCGATCGCCCAGGAATAAATGCTGCTTTTTGGCACGAAACACAAACATCTCCTTTTGTCTCAATTCCCATTCCACAAGGGTAAGTTTACATAATAAGACGATCCCCAATCCCCTAAAAAGCAGGGGAATTGCGCCAAATTTTGACGATTTCCCCTGTTCCCCTCAATTCAAGATGCAATGGGTTGGGCCAAAAAGCCTTCATCCCTGATAATTTTTAATAATTGCTGTTATGCAATCTAACGCAAAGTGAAGTTGTTGAGTTTAAGTATTAATCATTTCACCACCATTGGGATGCAATACCTGACCCGTCATATAAGCCGAATCTTTAGAAGCCAAAAATACATAACTCGGCGCAATTTCGGCGGGTTGTCCAGCGCGATTTAACGCCACTTTATCGCCAAAATGTTCGACCCGTTCGGGGGGATAAGATGACGGAATCAACGGAGTCCAAACCGGGCCGGGGGCTACGCCATTCACGCGGATTTTTTGGTCGGCTAAATTTTTGGCCAGCGATCGCGTAAACGAAACAATTGCCCCTTTACTGGCTGAATAATCGAGCAAACCGCTACTCCCGCGATACGCCGTCACCGAAGTGGTATTAATAATAGTACTGCCTTCTTGTAAGTGGGGCAATGCCGCCTTCACAAAGAAGAACATCGAATACACATTCGTCCGAAAGGTACTATCGAGTTGTTCGAGAGTAATATCTTCAATGCTTTCTTGAGGGAAATGTTCTCCGGCATTGTTGACCACAATATCCAAGCGGCCAAACTCATCCATTACTTGTTGTACTACATCAGCGCAAAACTGCTCGTCCTTGATATCCCCAGCAATTCGCAGACAACGCTTGCCTTCTTGTTGAACTTGGTGTTCGGTTTCGATCGCGTCCCCATGTTCGTTGAGATAAACAATCGCTACATCTGCGCCTTCTTTAGCATAGGCGATCGCGACAGCCCGGCCAATACCACTATCGCCCCCTGTAATCAAAGCAACTTTATCCTTGAGCTTACCACTGCCTTGATATTCTAAATCCTCGGTGGTAGGACGCGGGGCCATTTTATACTCCCGGCCCGGAACTTCGTTTTGATGTTGGGGGGGACGTTGTTTGTTATGAGTTGTCATTTCAGTTATCAGTCATCAGTTATCAGTCATCAGTACCTCTGCGGGGAGTCAGAGACACCTAAAATATTGAATCGGATTTTTTGAGTCGATTGGATAGGGCAAGGTTTCCTGACATTCCAAGGGCTGCTTTTTCATCCCCTTAAAACAAAAGAAGAAGATTGAGAAATTATTTTTAGGTCATAATTCTGACCTTCTTCTTACACAGCAGCTACTTCACTTGCAGCAAAAGCTTTGACCATTTCTGCGTTAAAATCATCTAAATCGCCAGGATTGCGACTGGTCACCAAACCGCGATCGACCACCACCGACCGATCCACCCAACTGGCCCCGGCGTTTCTCAAATCCGTTCGTAAAGACGGCCAGGAAGTCATTTTTCGCCCCTGTAACACATCTGCTTCAGCCAAAGTCCAGGGCCCGTGACAAATCGCCGCAACAGGCTTGCTTGTGTCAAAAAACGACCGCACAAACTTGACTGCGGCTTCGTTCATCCGCAACTGATCCGGGTTGACCGTCCCACCGGGAAGCAGCAATGCGTCGTAATCGTCGGGATTGGCTTGGTCTAAGGGTACATCAACCGGAAAATGATCGCCGCGATCGTAGTGATTCCAGCCTTGGACTTGTTCGGCTTGGGGTGAAATCAAATGGGTTTGGGCCCCCGCTTCGTCTAAAGCTTGTCGCGGTTGGGTCATTTCCACTTGTTCAAAACCATTTTCTACTAAAATTGCGATTTTTTTATTATTTAAATCTTGAGCCATTGTAAAGTAAGAACTCTCCTAAATAAAAGTACGATAAAAATTTTAGAATTGAGTTGATATAGCTTTGTTTTTAACATCAATCTGCTCGATCAGCTTAGATCGTTCGCGACCCAAACTTCATCACTCTAGAGAGAGACAGAAAATCCCTAAGACGAATGACTTATCAGATCCAGCAGGATTACATCTTGAGAGGGATGAAAAGTTAGGGATAAATTGTTAAAATATAAAGATATCTTGGTTTAACATCAAATTGTTTGTTGCAAAATATCTCTAATTATGTTTTCTGGATATTGCCAGAAACTTTTTTATTTTAGACACCATTTTTGTGAAAATGTAGCTAACTATGACAAACGCCATTGAGTTTACATTATTTGCCCCGTACAACGAAAAAGCCAGCTTAATCGGCTCTTTTTCGGATTGGCAAGAAATTGAGATGGAAAAGGACGATCGCGGTTATTTTCGGACTAAAGTCGATCTAGAAGATGGGATTTATCAATATAAATTCTGCGTGCAATCTTTATCTTGGTTTTTTGAAGAAAAAGATCGCTGGGTCACGATTACCGATCCTCGTACTACCAATGTTGATAATGCCAGTCAAAATAGCGTTATCAAGATTAAAGATGGTAGCCGGATTTTGGATACTTATATCTGGCAACATGATGATAAGCCCTTACCCGCTAATGAAGAATTAGTGATTTATGAATTGTTTGTTGCAGGATTCAAGCCCAAAAATGGCAAACTTGAGGGGAACTTTCAAGATGTAATTAACCAACTTGATTATTTACAAGACTTAGGGATTAATGCCATTGAATTGTTGCCCATGCAAGAATATCCAGGGGATTTTCATCAAGGTTATAACCCCCGTTATCATTTTGCCGTCGAGTCGAGTTATGGCAGCAGCGAAGATTTAAAACGCTTGATTGATGAAGGTCATAAACGCGGCATTCGCTTTATTATGGACGGCATTTTTAACCATTCCGATCCCGAATGTCCGTTAACCCAAATCGATCACGATTATTGGTATCATCACGAACCCCAAAACGACCCGGAAAATACTTGGGGGCCGGAATTTAACTACGAACATTACGACGAAAATCTCGACCTCAAACCCGCTTGGGATTTTGTCGGGAAGGTAGTGCAATATTGGATTCAAGAGTTTCATATTGATGGCATTCGCTTTGATGCAACTCGTCAGATTGATAACTACAATTTTCTGCATTGGATTACCCAACAAGCCCGCGAATTTGCCTCAATGAAACCGTTTTTTAATATGTCCGAACATATCCCCGAATCGGCAGATATTACCGGATATAAAGGACCAATGGATGCCAGTTGGCACGAATCTTTCCGACAAACCGTTATTGCCCATATTTGTGGCGATCGCTTCGATTTAGAAGACCTCAAAGATGCCATTGATGGCCGCAGAAAAGGCTATGAAAGCAACACCAGCGTCATTAATTACGTCTCCAGTCACGATGGGGGTCATATTATGGGGGCATTGGGCGATCGCGAGATTTTTGAAGAAAATGCCTTTAAACGGGCCAAACTGGCGGCGGTTATCTTAATGACAGCGTTAGGCATTCCTTTAATTTGGATGGGGAGTGAAATCGGCGAATATTCTAATTATCAAGATACTCCCATTGACTGGGGCTTTTTAGATAATGAATTCAATCAAAATTTGCTGGATTACTACAAGGGCTTGATTCATTTACGCAAAACCAATCCCACCTTACACACCGATAATCTCGATTTCTTATTTGAAGATACCGAAGGTAAAGTCTTGTCTTACAATCGCTGGACTGAGGAGGGCGATCGCTTGGTGGTGGTGGCCAACTTTTCCGATAACTTTTTAAGCGAATATACCATTCCCGATATGGCGGTAGATGGGACTTGGCACGAATGGACCCTAGATTATCAAATTGAAGTGCGCGATCGCAAACTAACTTTAGATATCGGCCCTTGGGAGGCCCAAGTCTTCTTAGCCTGAAATTAATTTTGTAAGATATTACTTCTGAAGGAGTCAAACCAGGCTCAAATTGATTTAAATAAAAATAGATTAAGAAAACAAAGCCTTAAACGTTTGTCAATTTTTCAGCTTTCCTTCCTTCCGCTTTGGAGATGCAATCAAAAAAGCAAAGAATAGGAAAGCTGAGACACTTTAAGACTGTTTTCGCGATCGAACTTAAAACCTAAATTCAATAACAAACTAGGGAACGCGCTAACTCACCCTATCAGAATTTCTTAAGTTCGATCTTTTCTCAAAATTCAAAAAGTTGTCCCATCAATTCCCTAATATTGTTGGGCTATTTTCTGAACATCGATCGAGACCACAATCTTGTCACAATTACAAACAATCTTCTTGTTCGTCTAAGTAACCTTCATTGTTACACCATTTAAATCATGAGTTTTAACCCCTTAACAGAAAAAGGTATTCCCCTCGACCAACAACTCCGCAACTGGTCGGAACTCAACATTCAACCTTACAATAAACAAGACGTTCATCCCTACACCCGCACTCGCATTATTACCATGAACGGGGTTGAAATCGAATCCATCTTTTTCTCTCATCAATTTGCCCGTCACACCAGCGACCCCGATATTCGCAAGTATCTTGCCCAAACGCGACGCATTGAACAACAACAACAAAAAGCCATCAACTGGCTGAGTCCCGGTGATGAATCCCCCCTCGAAACCACCATCGGTTACGAACAAGTCGCCGTAGACCTCACCGCGTACTTAGCCAGAGTCGAACCCAACCCTTACCTCAAACAAGCCTTTGAATTTGGCTTACTCGAAGACTTCGACCACCTTTACCGCTACGCCAATCTTCTCGATTTACTCAATGGCAAAAAAGCCGAAAAACTCACAGGCGATCTGACCGAAATTATGCCCGGTCGTGCCACCGCAGACGAACATCGACACCCCATCGATGAAGTTCGTCAACCCAGCGACAGTAAAAAAGCCGACCCCTTCTCGATTCTGCATACCATGACCTTAGTGGCCGCAGAACAGCAAACCATGAACTTCTACATGACCGTGGGAAATCAACCCATGCACCCCTTAGCCCGCGGCCTCTACCTAGAAATCGCTCAAATCGAGGAACAACACGTTACCCATTACGAATCCCTCCTCGACCCCACCATTTCTTGGTTCCAACGGGATGTTTTGCATCAATATAACGAGTGTTATCTCTACTACTCCTTTATGCAGCAAGAACCCGACCCGCGTATCAAGCAGTTGTGGGAGTTACACTTGAACATGGAAATCGAACAGTTACGTCTCGCTTGCGAGATGTTACGCAAGTATGATGGCAAAGAACCCGAAGAATTTTTGCCCTCCTCCATTTCCGAACCCGTTAAGTTTCAGGAAAATAAAGACTATATTCGTCAAGTTCTTAAAGACCAAGTAAACTTGACCGGAGATGAAATCAAGTTTATTCCGGTGTCTGATTTACCCGAAAATCATCGTTATTTCCAATACCAAGAAACCGCGAACAAGGGCGGTGTTCCCAGTCAGCAAGTCATCGAACAGCATCAACAACAAATGGGCAATGATTACACCATGACCACCGAAGGAAAACCGCCTTTAGTGGGTGTCTAATTCCTCAACCAATATTCTCTGGGGGCGTAATCATTGCGCCTCCAAGACTTCTTAACTTTTTGAAGCGTTACTGATTGACCCACAAAATTTTATGGCGTCGGTTAGGATAAAGTTTTGTGAGGTTTCTTTTCCTTGATAATACGATACCTTTATTGGGAGATGTCGAAAGCTGTAACTGTAATCGGTTCTTCTAGAGTAAAGTTGATTTTTTTGGTAGAGTCGAAAAAATCTGAGCTACAACAGAAGAAGAAACTCGATTTCTAAACCCCATGCGTTGCTCCTTCATTTTTGCTGCTGCTGTCGCGATCGCGAGTTGTGTCAGTTGTTCGGCCTCAGACTCTCCCCAAACAACAGCAGAAATGCCTGTTGCGGTAGCATCTCCCGTTCCTTCTCCTGAGACCGTAGCAACCCCCCAACCCCAAACCCCCACACCAGAGGCAATCTACAAACAAGCCCTCGATGCGGCCCAAAGTGCCGTGACTATCTCTCAAGCCGCCGTTGCACCGCAAGATTGGCTGATTGTCGGTCGTCAATGGCAAAGAGCGATCGCCCTGTTGCAATCCCTACCCGAATCTTATCCCCAAAAAGACCAAGCCCATCAAAAAATCGCAGAATATCAACGCAATCTCACCTACGCCGAACAAGAAGCCGGTCAGAAAATACCGCCCCTCGATGTTCAACTAGCAACCGCAACCCCACCACCTCCCCCCTCACCCAAATCATCCCAACCCACAGCCACTCAAACCACTCAAGCCACCCCCAAAAATCAAAACTTCTTTGTGATGGCCGGAGGGGGTTGGCCAAAAATCAATGAAATCGCCCTCGAAAAAAACGTTCTCTACTTCCAGCGCACTCTCCAAGCCCTCGGCCACAGCTTACCTGAAGTTAGCCTATATTTTGCCAATGGGAACAGCAACCAAGCCACCGTCCGCTACATCGACCCCAACAGCCGCCAAGAACTTTTTAAAGCCCCCCAAATCCCCCACTTAGATGGGGCTTCTACTATCGAGAATTTCCGCCAAGTCATGCAGGGGTTAGCCCAAAGCCCAAAGCCCACTTTCTTTTATTTCACGGGTCATGGCGCTAAAAACGACAATAATGTAGACAATAATTCCATGATTATGTGGGATAACGGTCGCATCAATGTCCAAGACTTTGCTCGTTCCCTCGACCAACTCCCCCAAAATCTGCCTTTTGTGGCCATGATGGCACAATGTTATTCCGGGTCATTTGCCAACATGATTTATGAAGGGGGAAATCCTAACAATAACGTTGCCTTAAAGACCCGTTGCGGCTTCTTCGCGACCATCAAAACCCAGACTTCGGTGGGTTGTACCCCAGAGGTAAACGAAGCCGATTATCGCGATTATAGTTCCAGTTTTTTCGCCGGACTGAGTGGCATTACCCGCACCGGCGATCGCGCCCCCTCTGCCGATTACAATCAAGACGGTAAGATATCCTACCAAGAAGCCCACGCCTTCGCCAAAATCGACAACCAAAGCACCGACCTCCCCGTTTCCACCAGCGAGGTATGGTTGCAAAAGCAAACCACAGAATCGCAACGGCAAGCCATCTGGAATCGACCCATAAACGAAATTCTCCAAACTGCCCGTCCCGAACAAGCTTATGTGGTGCGATCGTTAGCCCAGCGCTTAGGGGTAAATTTGCAACAAGCTTATGCTGCAACGCCGAATCCAGGGGGAAATAACACCCAACAAGCTTACTGGACGCGCTTGGGTATGGAGTTAATTAATATTGCCCAAGAGCAAGAAATTCGCACTCAGGGCAATAGTAATTTAGTGGCGATTCTCAATCGTTTACTCGACTGCGAGGATGATTTCTGGCAGTAGGGGTTTTCAGTCATCAGTTATCAGTAATCAGTTATCAGTGTTTTAGGCAGTAGGTCTTAGGCAGTAGGCAGTAGTTTTTGGGCAGTAGGCAGTGGGCAGGCAGACAGTAGGTTGGGTTGAGGTAACGAAACCCAACAACCAATAACCAATAACCAATAACCTAGATAAGGGCTAAAGCCCTTACTACTAACCAACAACCAAAATTAACGACACGATCGCACATTACTCGCCGTCCCGACACTGCCAGACACCCAACCCGTTTCGGGGGCTGAAATTTCTAGCCAAGTGCGCCGATTCACCGGGTCATATTGCGTTTCCCCGGTTAACGTCATCGAAGTTCCCCCCGGTACACCGCCTAGGGTACGGGCTGGCCGGGTTGGACGAGTGCGAATCGCTAAATCTCGCAACGCCACACGACAATCCCCCGCATCAATACTTGAGGTAGAAGCCGCAGCCACCGGGGTATCGGCGCGATCGCCCGGACATAAAGCCAAATGTCGCGCAATGACATAACCTTCTGTGGGGGCGCTAATTTCGACCCAACCATTGGCCCCCCAACCCGTCAGGGTGACTTGACGACTCGGCCCTAAAACCGTGACGCGATCGACTTGATGCTCTACCCCCGGCATCGCGAAAACATCCAAGCGGCGGTTGGTTTGGCGACAACTTCCCCTTAATTCTGGATGGCGAATTAACAAGTCGTCCTCGCGCATTTCTCCGGCTGGTACTTCTTCTTGGCCCCAAGCGGCCCCCGGTAAAATCAGACTCAGACCTAAAAGGGATGCGAGCATCATTGCTGGTTTCATCATTTACTCCTTCACAACGGTTAGATGCAGATTTTGAGTTTGCCGCAATACTAACGCAAGACTTGACAGGTGGGGATTTTTGGCCATCAAGCCAGAGGGTTAAGAACGGTCAACTCTGGCTCTGACCCCGGCAACCCATCCTTTAAAATAAGGAGATAAAACCTTATTCATGTCCCCCACCGCAAATAATATGTCCAAAACAGTTGCCGATGTGATGAGTGCCAATCCGGTCACGGTCAAGCCAGAAACCCCCTTAAAAGACGCGATTAAATTATTAGTCGAAAACCAGATTAGCGGCTTACCCGTGATAGACGACACGGGAGAAGTCATTGGCGTGATTTCTGAATCTGACTTGATGTGGCAAGAAACCGGGCCCGAACCGCCGCCGTTTATTATGTTTCTGGACAGCGTGATTTATTTGCAAAATCCCGCTCGTTACGACAAGGAATTACACAAAGCCTTTGGTCAAACGGTCAAAGAAGTGATGAGCGATCGCGCCGTTACGGTATTTGCAGATTTACCCTTGTCCCAAGCGGCCCGGTTGATGCACGAAAAGAAAATTCGCCGCCTTCCCGTTTTAAACTCAGACGAACAGTTGATCGGCATTGTCACCCAAGGCGATATTATTCGTTCTATGGCCGAAAGTTAATTTTTCCCGCTTTTTTGAAACTTCTCAAGAGCAAAATTGAGACCTTAACACCCTGTCTTTTTACTCATAACAAAGTACTTTATGAAAGCATGAGCGTTACACCAGAATACGTCCAAAGTTTATTAGATTCTTCTGATTATGGCGATCGCCTGAGTGGAGTCAACCAACTCCGCGACATCGACCGCCCCCTCGCCTTTAAAATGGTTCAGCCTTTGATCAATGACCCCAACGCCAGGGTGCGCTATTCTGCGATTAGTTTAATGGATACCTTGGGAGGGGAAGACCTAGACAGAACGAAAGAACTCTTGCGCGATCGCCTACTGCGAGACTCTGAATCCGATGTCAAAGCCGCCGCCGCCGATGCCATGGCCGCCCTCAAACTCAAGGATACCTACGACGACCTCAAAACCGCTTATTATGAATGCGACGATTGGTTACTCCAAATGAGTATTGTGGCCGCGATCGGGGTCATGGGCTGCCCCCAAGCCTTCGATCTCCTCGCCGATGCCATCAAATCCGATAATATCCTCATTCAAACCGCCGCCATTGGTGCATTAGGCGATTTAGGCGATATTCGTGCAGTTCCCCTCCTCACGCCCCTGGCGACTCATCCCGATTGGCAAAGTCGTTATCGCGTCGCCCAAGCCCTCAACCGTTTAGGGGGTGAAGAAGCCAAGGCCACCCTCGCAGAAATGGCTAAAGATGAGGTCGAACAAATCGCCGAAGAAGCCCAGAAGGGTTTGTAATTTGTTGTTGGTTGTTGGTTGTTGGTTGTTGGTTATTAACTCTTTCGTTATAAATTGGAAATTGTACATTGTTAATTGTTAATTAACCAAAGGCCAAGTTGTCCAAACAAAAATAATGACTGCCGCGATCGCCAAAACAAATTCAACCACATTCCCTATAACCGAACCAATAATAATCCCCCAACTGGCCTTAGCGGATTGGCGGACGCGATCGCCCAGGGGTAAATCACGACGATAGAAAAACTCGCCAATAAACGCCCCCAATGCTGCCCCGACCAAAATCCCCACCAAAGGGCCGCCTAGGGGCAAAGCGGGTAACAATCCCAGGAAACCCGCAACCATCCCCACAATCGAGCCAATTTGCCCCCATTTACTCGCCCCGATCCGCCTTGCGCCCCAATATGCTCCTAATAGCTCAATCCCGGCACTCAAAATTAAAATAATAGATATCGTAGCCACAGCCCACCCCAAGCCCGCAAACTGAGTGGCAATGCCCCAAACCAAAATCGCCACTAAAATCAAGCTAGTTCCCGGAATTCCGGGTAAAATCGTACCCAAAACCCCGATTAGCATTACAGCAATTAATATCCAATATAAAACTGTTAAATCCATCCCAATTCCCTGATTCGCTGTTAACTTTGTTAAATTAGCGATTGTTAATCAGCTTTACAACTCACTCCGGATAGATTAGTGGGATATAAGGCTGAAATTGCCACGAACTCCGAATCAATAAAGAACTAACCCCTAATGGCTCCAGATTCTTTTCGTAGCATCCACACAATTAATTTTCCGTCGATTCTGCAACAATTACGCATTTCTTTAGTTGTTTCCACTTATCAAGCCGGAAAAGTAATCTTGGTGCGCCCTGATGGCGATCGCCTCAACACCCATTTTCGCTTGTTTAACAAACCCATGGGACTCGTCGCCAATCGCACTCGCATGGCGATTGGGACAGCCCGGGAAGTCATCGAACTCTACAATATGCCCGCCGTTGCCGCGAAACTCGACCCCCCCGGCAAACACGACGCTTGCTACATTCCCCGCAATCTCCACGTTACCGGGGATATTGACGTTCACGAAATGGCCTGGGCCAATAATCAATTGTGGGTGGTTAACACTCGTTTTTCTTGCTTGTGTACCCTCGAACCGGAATACAGCTTTACACCACGCTGGCGACCGCCTTTTGTCACCGCTTTGGGCTTTGAAGATCGCTGTCACCTCAACGGTTTGGCCATTGTTCGCGATCGCCCCAAATATGTCACCGCCTTGGGAGAAACGGACACCCCCCAAGGTTGGCGCGAAAATAAAGCTAATGGGGGAATATTAATGGATATTGACGAAAATACTGTAATTTCTCGCGGTTTATCCATGCCCCATTCTCCCCGTTGGTATCAAGGCAAATTATGGGCATTAGAATCGGGCAATGGCAGTTTAATTGCAGTCAATCCCGCCAGGGGAACTTGGGAAACTGTGGCGACGTTTCCAGGGTTTACGCGGGGTTTAGCGTTTTACAATACTTTGGCGTTTGTGGGGTTATCTCAGGTGCGAGAAACGGCAGTGTTTAGCGGGATTCCCCTCACTGAGCGCTTAACAGAACGAATTTGTGGCGTTTGGGTGGTTAATATCCAAAATGGCGAAACGGTGGCTTTCCTGCGCTTTGAGGAAACAGTACAGGAGATTTTTGCCCTAGAGGTGCTACCGGATATCCAATTTCCCGATATTTTAGAAGACGACGAAGAACGGTTAGCCCATTCCTATGCGCTACCGGATGAAGTATTACAGGATGTGAGTCACTTCTAAAAGCCATAGCTGGGATCGTCGAGGGTGATTTGTTCGTCAAAAGCATATAAGGTGACTCTAGAAATCTCAGCACCGCATACTTGCAATTGAGCGTTGGGGGAAATTTGAGCGTCGCTGTGAGCTAAATTTGGGCCCCGGAGTTCGTCTTGGTCGAGAACTTGACCTTGAACGTCATACGCACACAAAATCGCCCGTTGGGAACTGGTGACGTAGACATTGAAAAAGCGTGCCGGACGGTGGAAAATAATCTCAAACCAACCGCTTTTGGGCGCACCCATCAAAACAATTTGCCCGGAGCGCGGGGGAAAGGCAGGGTTAGAAGGATCGAGGGCGATCGCGTTACTGAGGGTAACTCCCCAAGCACGAAATTGACGATCGACCCCTTCAAAGGATTTGAGACTTTCGAGATTGAGCCGCACGCAAGGGGGATTGGCAGCACTAAGGTCGCATTCTTGAGAAGCTGCATTGCGCGACGCATTGGCAATCATCCCACGGGTTTCGATCCAGTCTTCAGAAATTACAGGAGCGCGAGGTGTCTGAGTCAGTTGGGATATATTTTTCTTCATAGATTGAGTCTGGCAATGCCCCATTATTCCTCCAGGGTCGGAATTCAAAGTGTAACTTCGTACTTTTATATTTTCCCCGATCTTTCCGGTTAAGTTTGGATAGAGATAATACAGTATTTGTAGCAGGAAGTATAAATTATTCTAAAGATTCTGGTTTCTTAAATCCTAAATTGATTGTGCATATTTTTCTTTTTCGAGAGTTTAAAAATAACAAGTTCTATCGATCTAATTATGACGAATTTTCATAACAGTCAAAAACTTTTAAAAAGCGAGAGCAACACCGTGAAAGCTTGAAAAGGGCATGGTAGCTAATGATACACAATACTTTGATTTTGTTCCCGACAGGTTAGACTTCATGGGAACTTTACGAAAATCCGCAAAAAATTCTTTCGTCTTCACAATTTCTCTCAAAAAAAAATAATCCCATCGCCTCAGACGCGGGACTACGAGGAATTAAGTTAGTTGGGGATTTAATTAATCGACTGTATTCACTTCGATCGCGCTACCTTTAAAGTTATAAGTTTCTCCTTCAAACTCCAGCACCGTCCCGATTTTAACCTTTTGACCGCCAATCACAAATCCATCATCGGTAATTTGGGCGCGATCGCGAAAGGAAATCATCATATCTGTACTAAAAGACTCCTCGGCTGTGCGCGGATCGGGTAACGCCTTCACTGAGCCGTCCGGTTGCGGTACAATCACCATGCGCTCCACTGGCTCGATTTTTGACAATTCCACTTCACCGTGGGGTTGGTTGCGAATAATCACCTTGGTTTTACCCGCATCTTGCATGGTTTGAATCAGCCCATCGGGATCGCGCACGCTCAACCCCCGCACGATCGCGGTGACTTCTACAGGCTGAGTTGAACCCACTTGAGCTACCGATCCGGTTGGCCCTGGAAAGACAAACGTCCCAAAGATCACCGCCAGAATAATCAAAGCTGCCCCGATGTCTAACAAACTGAGTTTACCGAACAATCGGCCTTTAGAATCCAAAAGTTTCATAGATGTGTCGTTACGATGTAACAAATAAAGGTGAAAATCCATCTATAGGGTTAGACGGACACAAACACAATAAGGGTTCAACAACAATACCCAATCTCAGAGTTAAAGTAACACGAAAGTAAGAGCGATCGCACTCCTTGCAACCGAAATGAAACTACAGCGTACCACTTGGATTTTAGTGGGTTTTGCCTTGATTTTGGGCAGTGGTGTTTATTTTTCCGAACGCCAAAACCTCACCCAAACCGAAACCGCCTTTTCCCAACAGCAACCCCTTTTTGACTTTACCGAAGCCCAAGTTCAAACCGTCATTATCGAGCGAGAAGACGATACCCTAGAGTTTGAGCGCACCGACAACGAAACGCAACCCTGGCAAATGAGCGATCCTGAAGACGTACCGGCCAGCGAACCCGCGATCGCGTTTCTGTTAAACTTCCTAATAGAACGAGAAGCCGAGCGTCGTTTCACCGCAGAGCGCGATCGTCTTCCAGAATACGGCCTCGACGACCCCTTTGCCACCGTCACCGTCACCGTCACCGACAGCGAAGACGAGCAAACCCTCGTATTAGGGCAACCCAACTTCGATGAAAACTTCCTCTACGCCCGCCGCAACCCCTCTGAAACCGACGATGCCGAGGTCGAGGTCTTTTTAGTCCCCTACGAGATTCGCTACGCCGTAGAGCGCGAATACGACGAGTGGAAGCTGGCGGGAGAGGAGGCAGAAACCCCAGAAGATGAGGTAGAAATCGAAGACACAGAGACTACCGAAGACGACGAGTAACCCCCATTGTCAAGTTTTGCGTAGGGGCGCTCTTTTCCCCGTCCAATCCCCACCTATTTACAACCCACTTATTTGTTAGTCCGCGAAGGCGGACTTTGCACTCATTGGTTCCCCGGATTTCCAATCCGCGGGCGGGTTATCGGAATAGATGGTGTATCGACACCGGATTTGGTATCAAAGGTAAGATTGGGCAAGGAAACCTTGCCCCTACAAAGGTTTTAAGCTTTCTTGACATCTAGATTGTTGCCTTAATTTGTCACGACTGAGTAATCCCAACCTACCGATCTGATGACTCTCTTTGAAACGTTAAATCGACTTTTTGAGACTGTAATGCTCATAAGCGTCTAGCTTTGAGCCTTTTTTTAGCATCTACTTTCCAGGCTAAAGTTTCTAAAGTATAGATGTTCTATATTTTAAGTGGAGGAGCAAACTTAAGAGTTGCGGAATTTTTACAGAAATTACCATGATTGCAGTCAGTGATAAAGTCCCTCTCTCATTCGATGAATTTATTCATTGGTATCCAGAACGTTCAGAATGTCGCTACGAATTACGGCGAGGAGTCATTGTTGAGATGCCAAAACCGAAAGGGAAGCATTCTGAAATTGCTGGATTGGCGATCAAACTGCTGAATCAGGCAATAGACCAAATACAGGTTTCCTATTTTATCCCCAGAGAGTGCATTATCAAAACAGATGACAATACAGGGTACGAACCGGATGTAGCTGTTGTAGAGCGGTCTTGTTTAGTCAATGAACCCCGTTGGGAAAGCTCATCTATACTTGAATCGGGGCAATCGGTTAAATTGGTTGTGGAAGTCGTTTCTACCAATTGGCGCGATGATTATGCTCTGAAAATGTCTGATTATGAACGCATTGGCATTGAAGAGTATTGGATTCTTGATTATTTGGGTATTGGGGGACGGCGTTACATTGGCTCACCCAAACAACCCACTTTCACAGTTTGCACATTGGTAGAGGGAGAATATGAAATACAGCAGTTTCGAGGAAGCGATCGCGTTGTCTCCTCCCTGTTTCCAGACTTTTCCTTGACCGTTAACCAGGTATTCAATGCTTAAGCCCGTAGGTTGGGTT
>JBKHDX010000023.1:0-32208 GCA_046541115.1 Spirulinaceae cyanobacterium
ACCAACAACCAACAACCAACAACCAACAACCAACAACCAACAACCAATAACCAATGACCAATGACTAATGACAAAAGACCAATGATAATAAAAAGGTACTGCTGGCTATCGAGGAAAAATTGTGCTGCTATCTAAAGGCTTTGAAATTGAAATGTACACGGGTACATCCGAAGGGGAAATTATCGGCTTATCCGATCGCATCGTGCGGGACTTAAACGGCTTTGTGCGCGAACCGGATGCGCGTAACGTCGAATATACCACCGCGCCTTATTGTGGCTACGATCGCCTGTTGTGTGCCTTACTGCGTCCCCGCAAGCAACTCAGAGATTACCTGCAACGCCAAGGAAACTATACGTTGATTCCGGGGAGTACCTTGTCTCTTTCAGGGAGCGATCGCTTTGTGCGTTCCGATCCCCAAAATCCTTATCACAGCTATATCGAGCAAACCTATCACACTAAAGTGGTTACCGCCAGCGTTCATATTAACCTCGGCATTAGCGATCCGGAGTTACTGATGCGGGCTTGTCGCTTAGTGCGGGTTGAAGCTCCCCTATATCTCGCTCTAAGTGCGGCTTCTCCCTTTCTCGATGGCCAAGCCACGGGATATCATTCGACTCGTTGGGCAGTATTTCCCAAAACCCCAGAAATTGTACCGTTGTTCGACAGTCACAAGCATTTCATCGACTGGACAGAAGAACAACTGGCCTTGGGGACAATGCAAAATGTCCGCCATTTATGGTCTGCGGTGCGTCCGAATGGCGATCGCCGTCCTTATAATCTCAATCGCTTGGAGTTACGAATCTGCGACCTGATTGACGATCCCATTGCGTTACTCGCCGTCACCGCTTTGATTGAAGCCCGTTTATTACAACTTGTGCTCGATCCTACCCTCGATCCCCTACAACAAAGTCAACTTTCCCCTGAAGAATTAGTAACCCTGAGCGATCGCAACGAAATGGCCGCCGCTCAAAATAGCCTTGATGCGACCCTACACCATTGGCGCGATAACCAACCGATTCAGGCGCGAGATTGGATTAAGGCTTTATTGACTGAAGTTGTCCCCCTTGCTAAAACTTACGGCTTTAGTTGTTTTCTGTCTCCCGTTCAAAAAATTCTCCGGGAAGGCAATACGGCCCAACAATGGCTTGGACTTTATCACCAAGGCTTAACCCCACAACAAATTCTGCAACAAGGCATTCAAAAGACGGCGGATCGGGAGTACGATCTAGAAGATAAACTCTGCGACCCGATCGCGGCTTAATTCTTTTTGGTGGCGGTCAATGGGAAATATTGCCGCCATTATGCTGACCCAAAATAATGGGTTTCAAGCCCCGTCCCTTTAGGACGGCTTTTGTTGAGTCTCAATATATTGCCTTAAAACTTCTATGGACGCACCACCCACTGAAGACGCAAAATAACTAGGACTCCATAAATGAGTTGGGTGAGGAGAAGCGTGTCCTGCCTTCTTGTACATTCGACTCGAAACCCCTTTCAAATGATTCACGATTTGAGAGACAGATAGCTTAGGTGGGTACTCAATCACCACATGAACGCGATCGGTTTCCCCATGAAATTCTAAAACACGAAACCCCATCTTTTGAGCGACGGTTTGGAATGAACCCTCGATACAAGATAATCCCTCAGAAGTAAATACACCCTTACGGTATTTCGTTACACAGACCAAATGTATTTTGAGGTCGGTAACGCTATGCCTACCTTTCCTTAACTCTGTTGCCAATGGTTGCACACCTAGATTATAATAGTCAACATACCAAGTTTACTTCAAAAATATGAAAGCAAGGTATCGCTACCGGATAGACCCAAATCAACAACAACAAACCAACTTAGCAAAACTGTTTGGTTGTTGTCGGGTTGTTTGGAACGATGCCCTTGCCTTGTGCCGACAATCGGAGAAGTTGCCTAAAAATGGCGACCTCCAGAAAATCTGCATCACCCAAGCTAAACTAACCGAGGAACGACAATGGTTGTCCGAGGTGTCTAATATTCCATTGCAGCAAGCCATCAGAGACTTAGGAGTTGCCTTTAACAACTTCTTCAAATCCCTAAAGGGGGAGCGCCAAGGTAAATCAGTTAGTCGTCCCAAATTCAAGAAAAAGCACAACCGCCAAACGGCACGATTTCGCCAAGGGGGATTTTCAATTAAGCGGAATAAAGTCTACTTGGCTAAGATTGGCAATCTCAAGGTGAAATGGTCGCGACCCCTACCCCCTAATCCTACGTCCGTTACAGTCATCAAAGACTGTGCCGGACGTTATTTTTTGAGTTTTGTGGTGGAAGTCGAACCGGAAGTTAAACCCCCTGAAAATCCTGCTATCGGTATTGATTTGGGGATTAAGACTTTTGCAACTTTGAGTAATGGCCAGAAAGTTGATAGTCCCGATTACTCAAAAATAGACCGCAAAATTAGAAGGGCGCAACGCCAGTTAGCTCGTCGTCAGAAAGGGTCGCATCGTCGAGAGCGTATTCGTTTAAGGATTGCTAAACTGCAAGCCAAGATTCGCGATACCCGTCAAGACTTTCTGCACAAATTATCAACTAAGGTAGTTCAAGATAACCAATTGATTGCCTTAGAAGACTTGAATGTATCGGGAATGGTCAAGAATCGGAAGTTGTCACGGGCAATTTCTCAAGCAGGGTGGCGAGAGTTTCGGACGATGTGCGAAGCCAAAGCGGAAAAATTCAGTCGTGAGTTACGAGTTATTAGCCGTTGGCAACCGACTTCGCAATATTGTGCAGATTGTGGGTTTAAATGGGGTAAACTCGACCTTTCGGTACGAGAGTTAGTCTGTATGAATTGTGGAGAAACTATCGACCGGGATGGTAATGCCGCTAAAAATATAGAAAACGTCGGGGTAGGGCATACCCACGACGCTAAATGGACACCGGAGTGAGTGTAAGACCTCGATTGAGGCTGTTTGCGGTGAACTGTCAACCCATCTAAAGTACAAACAGCTTAGGTTGTTTGGCTGTTAGGAATCCCCGTCCCTTTTAGGGCGGGGAGGATGTCAATCTTTGATCGTCATTCGCGCTCACGTCGAAGTTCCTTTATTCCTTTTTTCAATTCCTGTCAACCCACTCAAGCGAAGTCCTATAATTTGCCTCAATGCCTCAAATCGTTCTGGTTAATCCCGAAATTCCCCCCAATACCGGTAATATTGCCCGCACTTGTGCTGCTACCAAAACCGAACTCCATTTGGTTGCACCGTTGGGGTTTGAGTTGAGCGATCGCTATCTCAAACGAGCCGGTTTAGATTATTGGCCTTATGTCAAGCTGCACCAACACGAAAATATCGAGCAGTTTTTTCACTATCAACAACAACTGGGCGGTCGTTGTTTGGGGTTTAGCGTGCGCGGTCAAAAAAATTACACCGAGTGTTGTTTTCGCGATCGCGATTGGTTACTCTTTGGTTGTGAAACTAAAGGACTCCCCGCTTCTGTCCTCGCAAAATGCGACGAAACCGTTTACATTCCTATGACCCAAAGCAAAGTTCGCAGTCTTAATCTTTCAGTGAGTGTCGCAGTTAGCTTATTTGAAGCCCGTCGTCAATTAGGATTATTGTCATAAATCTGGAATTTTTTGGGGTAGAAATCGCTCAAACCACCACGCTGACTGAGATATATCCCCTCCTACCCCAACAGTGGTTCCCCTCTCAGATAAGAAATTTATATAAATAGAGCCGCGACGGGGGGTAAAAATTCGCTAAAAGCTGCCCAATCAAGGGTTTGAAGCCTTAAAAAAACAGAAATATCCCCAAATCGTCTCGCCGTTCTCTTGCCGTTTTGGTCGAATATGATATACATCTAAATATCTTGTGCTGAGTTTCCGGGAATCTTTTATGAGTATAAGTATGATATTCCTGTAAACTAACAGAATTAGTCTAAAACGATTGCTAAAGATGCAGTAGTCGTTGCGATCGCAGGGGTAAAGCATTGATTAAGTCGATCTAAAAGATTTTCTTATCAAGATCGGCTTGTAGAATTCAGAAAACCAGAGTACTCTTAGCTAGGTTGCTTAGAAAAATTTACTGTCAGTGATTCGAGTCACCGCCCAGTGTGATAGTCGTGCTAACCCTAAAGGGAACTATGACAAATAAGGCGATGTACCGCTCATTACTAACTAGGAGGTCGTTGTTGAAACGCTCACTCACACAAAAACAAACACCTATGTCCCCCCGTTTGGCCAAAAACCCGAACGCTCCTGAGTCTTCACCTTCCCTATCGGAAAACACCAGCAGACCCGCTCCCGTCGAAGCACTGCGCCGCCCCCGTTCATCAACGATGTTAAGCCTAGCGGCTCTCTCCATGGGCGCAACGGCAGGTGTATTACTTTCAGGTCATGGCGAAGAAGCAAGAGCCGCAGAACCGGACTTAACCCAACGTCCTCTATCCTTTGAAGCTTCAGGCAATCCTTTTGCAGCGGCTGATACCGAAGTCACCTCTACCCCGGAAGTGACTCCAGATAACACCTCAATCGCAGCCCAACCCGAAATTGCCCTTAAACCGGAACTTGTTCAAAATCCCCAAGTTCTCGAACACACGATTCAAAACGGCGATACTCTGTGGACTTTATCCCAGACTTATCAAGTTTCCGCCGATGCCATTGTTGCAGCTAACCCCATTAATTCAGACACGGTTTTACAACCTGGGGCCAGAATTAGAATTCCCCATTCCGCTTCAGCTTCGATCGGGGTGTCTTCTAACCCAACAAGGGTCGCTTCGGCCTCGACCCCCACAGCCAAATCCGAGCCATCTAAAATCGCAACAGACGAAGCCCTAGAATTAGAATCTACCCCCCTAGACAAGGCGCAAAGCCGTAAAACGACACCGAAAGTCATTGCTCCGAGTCAGAGCGCTCAACCGAATTCCGAAATTGCCCCAGAAAGCGGCCATCTCGCAGCAACATCGGCCCCAGAAGTCGCCCTAACTCAACCGATTCCTCTTGAAGTTGAAACCCCTGAATTTGAACCCCCAAGCAACTTCAGCGCTCCCGTAGTCATCCCCGTACCTCCCCCCCAAACCGCAGCGGCAGACTCGGCGTCGGCCTCCGAAAGCCCAGAAACCGACGAGATCGCCCTCGAAATTCCTACCCCCAATGACAAAGCGATTGCGCTTCAGGAAGACAACAATCTAGCCAGTATAAGTACAGCGTTAACCACGCCGCAACTGCTGGTTCCAATTGCTGAAGCCGCTAAGGTTTATCGAGTGCAATCGGGCGATACTATCGATGAAATTGCCTTGCGCTACGGGGTATCTCGTTCCGACCTCACCGAAGTCAATCGCTTAAGCGATCCCCATCAAATTCGGGTTAACCAAGAACTTCAAATTCCCCAACCCCAATCGCGGGATCGCGATCGCACCCAATACGAAACCTTAATTCCTAACAGCGCGATCGCCCCAAGCAACGATCGGCTTGAAACCCAAACCAACAACAATGATGTTGTGGTTCCCACAGAAACCTTAATTTCCCAAACCGTCGAAAGCATTAGCGATTGGCAACCGACCGCCGTCCCCGAACGGGAAACCGTCGAAGTTGCCCCGACGACATCGGAAAATTCGGCAGCGAATCCTTACGTCGAGCGCTTAAAAGCTGACATCGAGCGGCTGCGCGAAGAATACCGTAACCGTAACGACAGCGAGCCACCCTCAGAAACCCCCTTATCAAACTTGTCGGGTTCTCGGTCTGCGACCCCCGCAACCACAACAGTCGCCACCGCCATTGAAGAAACCAACCCTGAATGGGAAAGCGACAGTCGCAACGGCTTTATTGAAGTGAGAGTCGAAGACCGCCGTCAACCCTTGAATGCACCCCAAGTACAAGCACGGCCGCAAACGCAGCCCCTTAACCGCGATCGCCAATCGGTACAGGTGGCTGTTGCGCCCACGGCTCCTACAAATTACAATCCCCTCTTGCAACCCAACAACCAACGGGTTGAACCGAATCTACCCCCCTTATCTCCTGATAACTATCTGCCCGATAGCCCGCCGCAATTTGATGGCTATATCTGGCCGGCAGAAGGGGTATTTACCTCCGGTTACGGTCGCCGTTGGGGTCGGATGCACCGAGGTATTGATATTGCCGGGCCCACAGGCACTCCTATTGTTGCCGCCGCTAGTGGCGAGATTATTGTCGCAGGCTGGAACTCCGGCGGTTATGGCAACTTAGTGGATATCCGTCACCCCGACGGTAGCATGACCCGCTACGCTCACAACAGCAAGCTGTTGGTGCGGAAAGGTCAGTGGGTGCAACAAGGTCAACAAATTGCCCTCATGGGCAGCACGGGCTACAGCACCGGGCCTCACCTCCACTTTGAAATTCACCCCAACGGTCGGGGAGCAGCGAACCCCATCGCTTATTTGCCGGGTCGCTAAAACTCAACGCAACTACTTTTTTCTCCCCTCGCGATCGCGAGGGGAAATTTTTAGGGTTCAAGCTACCCTTTTCAGAAATGATGTGTTATATTAGTTAAGGTCAAAAACCAAGGCTCAGTAGCTCAGTTGGTTAGAGCAGGGGACTCATAAGCCTCGTGCCGCGTGTTCAAATCACGCCTGAGCCATCGAAAAAACCGCTCTACAGCTTACTGGTAGGGCGGTTTTAGTTTGAGGGGAATATCTTTCTCTGAAGCTTATTTTTGGTGAGAAACTTCGACCGTGGTATGGACATTACCCCGAGGGTTAAAATCCCCAAAAACTTGAATTTCTAAAGGATCGCAAGCGGCTACAAAATCATCGAGAATTTGATTAACCGCTTCTTCGTGGGAGATATAGCGATCGCGATAGCCGTTGATATAAAGCTTAATCGCCTTTAGCTCCACCACCGTTTGATCCGGGACATAAGTTAAATAAATCGTTGCAAAATCGGGATACCCCGAAAACGGACAGTGACAAGTAAACTCCGGTAAGGTCACCTTAATTTCGTAGCGACGACCGGGACGAGGATTGGGAAAGGTGATTAACTCGCAATCGGCGATCGCCCGCTCCCCATACTTAACCTCTGGCGTTTGAGCAAATTCTGTTTCCCTTGACATCGAATTCATAGCTAACCCCTTTAATCCAACAATACAAAGATTTATAAGGTAACATACCCTTTGACACCTTAACCTTCCCAATCAGGGCAAGTCTCGCCGTCCCAACCATAAGGATGCATACCACAGACTAATAAATTACCGCCATAAACGCGACCGTGATAATGTTGACAGCCCTGACAAGCCGGATTTTGTGTCACACTCGGCTCCACAAACTGCTCAAAAGGCATCATCTCCCCATCATCAATAAATTCTTCTAATTCGGCATAATAAACTACAATTGCACGGTCAAATAAAACTTCTAAATCTTCAAAAAAATCTTCTAGATCGGGAGAAACAGATTGTTCGACTTCTTCGGCGATCCAGTCTACAATTTCATCAACATCATCCCAAAAACGCTCCACTTCTACCGTTACAGTTTCATTCACTTCATCAAAAAACTGTTCGACTTCTAAGGTCACCGTATCGAAAAAATCAAACAAATGTTTAGTCCAGTCTTCCATAACTTTTGAGGGGTCGTAAAATCCGAGCCAAGGCTGTAACGTTCTCTATCTTGAGGGAAGGATACTCCCCTGATTATTCCCGTTGCAGGCGACGTAATTCTTCTTGTAAAGCCTCGACTTGTTGCCGTAATGAATCAGCATTATCGGACGATTGAGTCGCCGTTTCTCCTCCTGGATTGGTCTCATCATCATCTTCTAAAATTTCAATGCGACGGGGTTGACGGGAAGCGGAGGACTCCGACGATGGCGATGAAGTAACAGGGGGTTGTTGCGCTTGTTTGAGCATATCGTCTACCCACTGGGAGGCATCTTCAGCACTCATTTCGCCGCGTTTGACCATTTCATCCGCTAATTTTTGGGCTTGAACGCGCAAATCCTGCAACCGAGTACTGGCTTGTTCCCCCGCATAGGAAGCTAATCCTACTCCTAAATAAAAAGCTTTTTGAACCAGATTTCCGAGATTAGGCATAATCAATGACCTCGCTTTAACTTAAGGCTACTCCTACTAGGATAGGCGGCAAATCCAGAAACTGGCTACTGTCTTAGGGCTTCTCAGGGGGATGAGGAGTGACTAATTTTTGGAAAAGTGAAGTGAGTCGAAGCGCTAAACTTGAAGCGATCGCGCTTTATTCAGGGGGGAAATCGGGGGAATTGACATCCTCAAAAAAGCCTGCCCACAAAAAGACCCGGAGTTTACGCCTATCCCAAGCATCCCGTATTGCTGCTACCTTCCGGTCCTGACAAAGTTTGGGCGTTGAGATCGCGTAAGTCCGGATCGTCTATCACCCTAACACAAAAAACCCCTAACCTGCAAACGATTAGCCCCTCCGTCGAGATCGAATTTGTGGTCTTGGCAAAACCCAGAAGAAAAATGCACAATAGATCGGTTCCGTTGCATCAAATCAAGTTTCACGCCTGAGTCAACTATTGGGGATTGATTACTCAGGAAAAAAGACGAATAACCCAGGACGAATGACAAAAATGCTTGCTTTGAGTCCCAAGACTTGATGTAATCTGAAGGTCAACAGCAAGATGCAATCCTTTATATTTATGTCTGAGTGGTTGCGATCGCCAGCGTAAATAGAATTGAATGACAGTTAAAGGCAAAAATTCGGTGAACTGATGTTAGCTTTTCGATTTTGTGTGGTTGTGAGTGCAGGGGCGATAATGATTTTAGGGCAGGGAGTTCTCGGAACTTCGGCCGCCGATCTCGCCTCATCCGAAATAGAACAATCTGAAGACCTAAGGCGGTCAACCTCTCCCCAAGCCCGCCCCGAATCCCAGGGAGAAAACCTGGTAGGGGGCGATTCCCAGCATCAAGTCTTGCCGTTAGAAGCCCAAGCGGTGTTCGCCGGTTCTAACCCGCAGCAAAGTGAAGATAGTGACAAGGGCTTTTCTGCCCCCATTTCCCAGGTAGAAACCGTCACCGCGTCTCCAAACCCGCAGCAAGGTGAAGACAGCGATGAAAGCTTCTCCGAACCGATTATCCTGGTTGAATCCCAACTTCCGAATACTGAAACCGTCCTCAACGCCTTTACGAGCGCCCTTGCCGACGCACCCGACGTGCAGTTGAGCCAATACAACGAAGGTAATCCGGCCGAAGTTACCCCCATCGAAACCCCCAAACCCGGTAACGCTCAAGACTTACTCGAACGGATTAACGCCGCGATCGCCCAAAATAATACTACCGATGGGATTCGTGCCACCCCTTCCCCCGAAACCGTGGTGATGGTGGAATCGACCTTACCCAATACCCAAGCGGTTCTCAGGGCTTTTGAAGCCGTCGCCACCACCTCCCCCGACATCAAAATTTCAACTTATCGCAGTCGCGATCTCCTCGAAACAGGCAGCATTGAAGCTGACTCTAACATTGCTCCTCCTGCTTTCTTAAGCCAAGACACCTTTACCCCCTTCGAGCGCATCTTATCCCACTTTCAGCGCCATCAAACCACGGTCACCGCCACCCCCCCCAAACCCCTTGATAACCAAGACTTTACTCCCTTTGCGCGGGTTTTAGAAGGCCGGGGTCAAAGCGAGGCCGCCGCCGCGATTGCCAATGCCCCAGAATTGCCCGTAGAGGGCGATCGCCCGACAGTGACCAACGTGCTACCCGAAGCCCAAGTTATCGTAGAAGCCTTTAGTCGCGCCCTCAACGCCACCCCCCAGTCCTCTGCGGAAACCGTTGTGACCCCAGACGAGGCTCCGAGTAGCATTATCCCCGTCTCGGAAGATGAAAACGCCATCACCCCAGACGACACAATTCCCACCCTCGACGAAGAAGCCGACAATCCAGCAACGCCAGAAATCGGCGAACCCCTAACCCCCAACAACCAAAACCCCAACACCCGCGAACTCATTGAAAACCCCCAACCCGCGACAACCCTAGATGCCATTCAGCCCAACGACACCCTCGCCCCCAACGCCAATCCCTTGCTGCGGCCGGCGGAAATTGACGACGTTCGCATTAATGTCAACGAACCCATTTCCCTTGAAGAAGCCGTAACTCTGGCGTTACGCAACAATCCGACCTTGCGCCAAACTCGTTTAGAACTCAACGTCGCCCAAGAATCCCTGCGAGAAGCCCTCGCCGCCGAATATCCCAACCTCAGCACGCAATTTAACTTTTCGCGGAGTGATTCGGCTCAATCTCGCAATAATGGTGGTGGCGACAATGCTGCTTTACTCAATCAACTGGGGGTTAATAGTGGCGACAGTACCAACACCACCGCCGAAGGTCGCCTCGAACTGAGTTATAACGTTTATACGGGCGGGCGACGATCTGCTCAAATCAACGCCGCCGAGCGTGGTGTACGTCTCAATCAGCTTGAAGTCGAGCGCATTGCTGCCGAGACAAAGTTTAATACCCTACAGGCTTATTATGCCGTTCAAGAATCCGATGCCAGGGTTCGCATCGAACAAGCCGCTGTTACCGATGCCGAACGCAGTTTGCGAGATGCTCAGTTACTCGAAGAAGCCGGACTGGGAACTCGCTTTGATGTGTTACAAGCCCAGGTGCAACGAGCCAATAACATCCAAAACCTGACCAATGCTTTATCCCAACAGGAAGTCGCTCAACGAGAGTTAGCAGTCGTGTTGGGCTTGGGACAAGAAGTGGCCATCACCGCCGCCGACGAAATTGAACCCGCCGGACAATGGGAGTTGAACCTCGAAGAAACCCTGTTGTTGGCTTATCAAAATCGAGCCGAACTCGAACAGAGTTTAGTGCAGCGAGAAATTAACGAACAGCAACGGCAAATCGCCCTGGCTGCCATCAAACCCCAATTTAGTGTTTTTGCCAACTATAACGTTTTAGGGATTACAGGAGACGACCAAGGCTTGGGCGATGGTTATACTTTCGGGGCGCGGATGCAGTGGACGTTGTTTGATGGTGGCGCAGCGCAAGCTCGGGCCGCTCAACAAGCGACGAATATCCAAATTTCTGAAACCCAGTTTGACCAACGACTGGATCAAATTCGTTTGGAAGTCGAGCAAGCCTATCGCAGTTTGATTGCGAATCAAGAGAATATTCAAACCGCTCAGACGGCTTTACAACTCGCTCAAGAAAGTTTGCGCTTGGCGCGATTGCGTTTTGGGGCGGGAGTCGGCACGCAAACGGAAGTGATTAATGCTCAAACGGAACTGACTCGCGCTCGCGGTAACTTACTGACGGCAATTATTAATTACAATCGAGATTTGGCGGCGTTACAGCGAGCCGTGACCAATTTGCCGGATAATCGCTTGTTCGATCTACCTGAATAAAACCCGGTGGGTTGCTCAATCCCGCTCAAAACGATGAATACTCTCTAGAATAGGACAGACAATTGTACTGGCTGTTGATATGGTTAAGGTGAAAAGCCCGAATTCAGGATGGCTGTTAGGCGCAACGTTGCTAGTGAGCGCGATCGCGACTGGATGCGGTAGTGAGCCGTTGCGAGGAGAACAAGCCCCTGGGGTTCCGGTAACGGTGCAATTGGTAGAATCAAATACCCTCGAAGATAGCTCGGAGTTTGTCGGCACTCTAGAAGCCCAAGACCGGGTGGAGTTGCAACCGCGTATTGAAGGACGAGTGTTACAAATTCTCGTTCGCAGTGGCGATCGCGTCGAGACGGGAACCCCTGTAATTCAACTCGAACCCACCAAAAACCAAGCAGAAGTCAGTGCGGCGGTGGCCAATGTCACCGCCCAAAAAGCCAGTTTTAACAACGCTCGGGCCGAACTAAACGCCGCCCGGGCCGAAGTGGCGCGTCTCGAAGCCCAGGTCTTACAGCAAGAAGCCGAAGTCCAACGCCGCCAAGCTGAACTTAACCTTGCTCAAGTTAACTACGAGCGCATCCAAGGTTTAGTCGAACAAGACGTATTGCCCCGGCAAGAATTAGACAACAAAAGACGCGATCTCGATACGGCGCAAGCGTCCTACGAATCAACTAATCAAGCCCTCGCCGCCATCCGCAACGCCCGACGGGTGGCCGAAGAACGAGTCGAAGCGGCCCGAGCTACCCTCGACCGCGAAAATGCCGCCGTAGCCCAAGCGGAAGCCCAAGTGAATGTGGTGAGTCAAGATTTGGAATTTAACCGCATTGTCGCCCCAATTTCGGGGGTTTTAGGGGACGTTCGCGTGAAGGTGGGGGACATTGTAGACTCAAATGATGTGCTGGCCGCGATTATTCAAAATAATGCCCTGGAATTGCGTTTGTCGGTTCCAGTCGAACGCAGTAATGAGTTGCGGGTGGGTTTGCCGGTGGAATTGTTGTTAGAGGGCGATCGCACCATTCGCGGTCAAATTAGCTTTATTTCCCCAGAAGTAGACCGAGAAGCCCAAGCCATTCTGGCGAAGGCGACTTTCCCCAATGATGGTATTTTACGGGATGGTCAGTTTGCTCGCGCTCGCGTGATTTGGGACAGCGAAGCAGGTATTCTCGTTCCCACTACGGCGATTTCTCGCATTGGCGGTCAAACCTTTGTATTTGTGGCCCAAACCAGCGAAGACCAAGGCTTGGTGGCTAAACAACGTCCGGTGGAGTTAGGGGCGGTACAAGGGCAACAATATCAAGTCCTCAGTGGCATTGAAGCGGGGGAGGAGATTGTCACGGAGGGGATTCTCAAGTTGTCTGATGGTGCGCCGATTACGATTGGTGATTGAGAGGCAGTGGGTAGTGGGCAGTGGGTAGTGGGCAGTAGGTATTGGGCAGTCGGCTTGTAGGGACGGGGTTTCCCCGTCCAATCCCTTTACCAATAACCCACGACATTTCATAACTCATAATTCATCGTTCATGATTTGTTCGTTTTGCGAGCAGACGCGATCGCTTTTCGGGGGTGAGGCGATCGCGACAATAGGGACAACTCACGCCAGCTTCATACTGAGGAGAGGCTTTGTCTGCCTCGGAAATGGGGTGGCCGCAACCGAGGCACATATCGTAACTTCCCGGTTGTAAGCCCGATTTAACCGCCACTCGTTCGTCAAAGACGAAGCATTCTCCTTCCCATAAGCTTTCTTCGGGGGGGATTTCTTCTAAATATTTTAAAATGCCGCCTTTAAGGTGATAAACCCGGTCAAAGCCTTGTTTTAGTAAGTAAGACGAGGCTTTTTCGCAGCGAATCCCCCCAGTACAAAACATCGCGACTTTTTTGTGTTGGTGGGGATTGAGTTTTTGGCGAGCATAATCGGGAAATTCGCGAAAAGATTCGGTTTTGGGGTTGTTTGCGCCGCGAAATGTGCCAATATCGACTTCATAGTCGTTGCGCGTGTCAATTAAGACGACATCTGGGTCAGAAATTAAATCGTTCCACTGTTGGGGGGTGACATAAGTGCCGACTTGTTGATTGGGATCGACTTCGGGAATACCGAGGGTGACAATTTCCCGTTTTAGCTTCACTTTTAGCCGTTCAAAGGGCGGTGTCGTAGCCTTGGACTCCCGAAACTCTAAATCCGAGAAACGCTCGTCAGAACGCAAATAATGAATGACTGCGTGAATGTTGACGGCTTCCCCCGCGATCGTACCGTTGATGCCTTCTGCGGCTAAGAGGATTGTGCCTTTAATCTGTTGATTTTGACAAAATGCCAGCAGGGGCGATCGCATTTCTTGATAATCCGGAAGGGCAACAAATTTATAAAATGTGGCGACAACGACAGTCATAAAAAAAATAAAATCTCTCAAATGCTATATTTTGCAAGGGTTTCAGGGAATCATAGTCCCAAAAGTCAAAAAAAATTTGGCTAACCCCTATACAAAATTATCGTAAACGGTATAATAGCAAAGGCGGGTTGAGAAAAGTCGCACTTCTCCCAACTCCACAACGCTCAAAACCTGGGGGTATAGCTCAGTTGGTAGAGCGCCTGCTTTGCAAGCAGGACGTCAGCGGTTCGAGTCCGCTTACCTCCATCAGTTTCCATTCAACTAATATTTAACAGCAATGTTGACGATCGACATTGCTTTTTTAATGGGAATTTGTTTTATCCCGTATTATTGAGTTTTGCGATCGCGATCGCGCCATCCAGTCGATTTTTGTGCCTTTCAACGGTCATTAACAGCTTACTTACTCATAAAATTGCTTTTTAAACTACTACAAATAACGATCTTCTGCAATTTGACCGTAATCAAGTTTAATAATGCGATCGCCCGTTTCAAAATAGCGATCGTCGTGACTAATGGCTAACACCGTTTTACCTTTTGCTCGCAACTCTGGTAGAAATTTTGTATAAAATAAATCTTTAAAAGTTGGGTCTTGATCCGCAGCCCATTCGTCAAATAAATAAATGGGTCGATCTTCTAAATAAGCGGTTAAAAGGGCTAATCTTTTGCGTTGTCCTTGGGATAATGCCAGGGTAGAGAGAGAATTTTTTTCGATAGTGACTTTGCGATCGAGTTGTAATTGTTGGAGATAATTCTGAGCTTGGGCAAGAGATTCAGAGTCCAATCCTAATAACTTGTCAAAGAGATAAAAGTCAGAAAAAACGACTGAAAAATATTGACGATATTCCTCCCGATTTTCTTCAGTAACGGGTTTACCATTGAGATAAATTTTGCCATCGTCGGGGGGATAAAGTCCGGTAATTGTTTTAGCAAAGGTGGATTTGCCGCTACCATTTCCCCCAATTATAAACACAATTTCTCCGGGTTTAAAGGTAAGATTAATCGGGCCTAAAGTAAAGTGGGTATCGTCTTGAGCGTTGTAATAGGTGTGGGTAATATTTTTGAGATCGAGTTGTTGCCAAGTTTGCGGTTGTTTGAGGGGAACAGCTACATTTTCTGCTTTATTTACTAAGGAAAAACCGAGAGAATCAATCTTTTCTAAGGCAACATTAGCTTTAGCGACTAAAGGTAATTTGTTAACAATGTTTTCTAAAGGCCCGACGAGATAAGTAAAGGTTAAAACGTAACCAGAAAGGGTCGTTGTATTAATTTCTAACCAATAAGGCAGAATAAATAAAACTAAACCAATGGCAAAAAAGAAAATTAGTTTTCCCCAACTGTCCGTTGTAGCAAAAAGAGTTAAGCCTTTAATATTATGACGGCGGTATTGAGTAGCTGTAGGTTGGAGCGTATTTTCGAGAAAATCTTGGCGGCGTTGGGCGTGTAATTTTAGCTCTTTAATTCCTTCAGTAATACTGCGGAAATGTTGAAATAACTGGTCTTGTTCTTCTCTAGCAAGGGCAAGTAAACTTCTACCTTTGCCCAAAGAAATACGAACACTAATGGTCGCGATCGCGGATAAGCCGACAACCATTAAAAACACTTGCCAGGATAACCAGGTAATATACAATAAACCCCCGATTACAATGGCAATATTAATAAACACGAAGGGCAAGACAAACACCGCATTAGAAATGGTTTGTACGTCTTCGGTTAATGTGGCTAATAATCGCGGCGATCCGAAGGTTTCTAACTGACTCAATTCTGCGGCTAAAATTTGGCGACTGAGGCGCATTTGTAAGCGGTAAACAGCGTTTTGAGACAAGCGAATCAGCATCACTCTGGCGATAATGCTGGCACATAAAGCCAATAACGCTAAACCGAAAAAGGCCCAACCCATTGTGGGAGATGGGGGAATTTTCCCTTGTCCCACTAAGCTACTAATCAAGGCAATTAACCCCGCACTACTGCCTCCACTAATAAACCCCATCGCGATCGCGACAGCAACCATTTGCCAGGAAGACTTTAATAAAAACGAAAATAATTTCATAAAACAAGAAAACCAATAAAAAAGATCGCCCTCAGAGTTTAATCTGGGGTGACACCTACACCACTGATAAACTGACCAAATTCGACAAAGGTTAATTAAAAATAGGCAGATTTTTACAAGCTTATTGATTTTGCCCCAGATGCAGCCATACTATCATTGCTATTCTCGCGATCGCGTCTATCCAGGGTTACGATCGGGCAAATCCTACGGATAGGAAGTAATGGTCGTGGAAAGAAAGCGGTATAATGCCCATGCAATTTGACTCTCTCCCTATTTATGGCTGACTCTGATGCGTTTTTCTGGCAACTGCGCGATCGCGCCGATCGGTTATTCTCGTTACTAAATCATTTCGATCGTCCCCGTATCCTGGTTATTGGCGACCTTACCCTCGATGAGTTTCTCACCGGACAAGTGGAGCGTCTTTCGAGGGAAGCCCCCGTGTTGATTTTGCGACACGAAACGACTCAGCAAATTCCTGGCGGCGGAGCCAATACTGCCTACAATATGGCAAAATTGGGCGGAAAAGTCAAAGTTGCGGGATTAGTGGGCAAGGACGACCAGGGAGAAGCATTAGAGAGTATTTTCCAAGCCGCAGACATCGATACTGGGGGCATGATTCGCGATCGCGATCGCCCCACCGTTACCAAAACTCGCATTTCCGGTCACGCGCGTCAATCCGTTACCCAACAAATTGTCCGCATTGACCGCAAATCCGACCAAATCCCCGACGAATCAATTCAGCAACAACTCGCAGATTACATCCAATCCCAACTGTCGGAAGTGGACGCGGTAGTCTTTTCCGATTACGGTGAAGGGGTTATGACTCCCCCCGTCATCAAAGCCGGTTTGACCCATTCTCGCATCATCGTAGACGCACAGAAAGCCCTGCATCGCTACGCAGGGGCTACTTTATTTACCCCTAACCTCCCCGAAGCCGAGTTAGCGGTGGGTTACCCCATCTACGATGCAACCACCCTCCAACAAGCGGGAAACGATCTTTTAGCCCTCACCCAAGCTTCCCAAATCCTGATTACCCGTGGAGAGGAGGGGATGAGTTTATTTGATTCTCCCAATTCTCAGCAACGCATTCCGGCTTTTAATCGGACAGACGTTTTCGATGTAACGGGGGCTGGAGATACTGTGGTTGCAGCCCTCACTTTAAGTGTATGTGCAGGGGCTTCTTTTTGGGAAGCCGCAGTGTTAGGAAATCTTGCAGCGAGTATTGTTGTCCGTCAATTTGGGACTGCGACGACAACAACAACAGAAATGAAAGAAGCGTTGCAATTGCTTTTAGATAACGAGGAATTGTTGGGGTAGGGTTAACTTTTCCCTCGCAAAACCTTTACAATCAAGTCTGTAATCTGGCTACGAAAATTTGATTGCAGTGGTAAAAGAATTAATTAATAAATCTCGTATCAACCAAAAACATTGGTTGTTTCCAGTACTCATTGGTTTACTCAGTCGCAGTTTTTTAATTTTACTAATTCTGGGGGTTGCACCCCTTATACCTATCCCTCCCGATGGGCGGTTAGTTGAAATCAATTGGTCGGCTTTTAATAGTTGGGATAGCTTCTTTTATGAATCGATTGCAACTCAGGGTTATCAATATATTGCTGGCGAAGTTATCCAAGGTCAAAACGTCGCTTTTTTTCCTTTATTTTCCTTACTATGTTGGCTGTTGATGCAGTTGGGAATTCCTTTCAATGTTGCGGGAACGTTGATTAATAATAGTGCGTTTATTGGGGCGTTGATTTTACTCTACAACTGGCTGAAGCAACGCTATACAATCCAAACTGTAACTTGGATAATTCTCGTTGTTGCTTTTTGTCCGTTTTCGATTTTTGGCACGTTTATTTATACTGAAGGGGTATTTTTATTCGTCAGTATTGCTGCTTTAAAAGCCTTCGATCAAAAACAGTATCAACAAGCGGCATTCTGGGGCGCGATCGCGACGGCAACTCGTCCGAATGGGGTGGCTCTCATTCCCACTTTTTTGCTTATATCCTGGCGGCAAAAACGAGGCATACAGGCTTATTTGAGTGCGGTTTTCTCTGGGGTAGGAATTGGGCTGTATAGTTTATATTGTGGTTGGCAATTTGGCGATTTTTTCGCATTTGTTCGCACCCAACAAGCTTGGGATCGTCAAGCGGGAATTGACTGGGAAAGCTGGAAAGTTCTGTTTTCTCAACTTATTTTTGGATCGGGGGAAGTTATGAAAGGGCTATCCCAGAATCCGATTCATTTTATTTTAATGGGGTTTGTGTGCGCGATCGCGTCCCTCATTATTTATTTTCGATCGCGTCTTCAAACTAACGCAGTTTATTATTTGGCTTGTATTTTGTTTTTGCTGGCTTGGATTGTTGCGGGAGATGCTTTAATTAATGTCCTCACAATTTTTGGGGGTTGTTATCTCTTGTGGAAATTTAGAGACGAATTGGGAAGTCTGCTTTTGAGTTACGGCTTGTTTAGCTATCTGATTATTTTTAATTCTGGGAGTACCATTTCAGCCGAGCGCTTTGTTTATGGTACAATTCCAGTCGCGATCGCCCTGGGTTTATTACTGTCTCGCTATCCCCGTTATGGCTATGCCACAATGAGCTTTTTTCTCTTACTTTTAACCTTATATTGCATTCGCTTTGCCCAACATCTTTGGGTTGCTTGAGTTATTCCAGTTTCAAATAAAAACGCCTTCGTACTTCTCGCAATCCCAGGAGTAAAGCAGCGAAAAGAAACGGTAAAAAGTAATAAATACTGCGAAAAATCAATAAAGAACTTAATACCCCGTCTGCTGTCACTTTACCCGCGAGTAGCAAAATAACAATTGTATCAAATACCCCCAAACCCCCTGGAACATTACTCACAATACCGCCGAGTTTTGCCAGAATATAAATTGTCATAAATTTGCTATAGCTCAGAGGTTCAACAGGCATAATTAAACTATATAAAATCCCCGCAGCCGCCCCCCAATCTAAAGCAAAAATAACAATTTGTGCCACAGAAAACCGTAAAGGTGGCAGTCGAATGACTTTCTGCTTAATTTTGATCTTGAGGGAATGACGGCGAATTGTAACTAATAGTAAATACGCCGAAATTAAACCTAAAGATAAACCTCCCAGGATTTGAATTGAAGCCAGAGGTAAATCAAATAATTGTGCCACCGCAGGCGATTCATATAAAAATAAAAAGCCCCCTAGGGTCAAAATTCCTAAAGAAAAACTAAGATTACTAAAAGCAATGAGTTGGGTAGTTTCAATAAAATCTAAGCCCCAGGATAAGTATAAGCGGTAACGAATCGCACTACTGGTTAAAAAAGGAAAACCCACTGTATTACTAAAACTGTAACAAGTAAAAGCAGCAAAGGCAGCTTTTGCATAGGCAAGGGGTTGTTTAATATAGTGCAATCCTAAGACTTCGTAAAGGGTAATAAAGCCATAACCCAGAATGACTAAAACACTGGCAATGACCAGACGATAATTGGGTAAAGCTTTAAGACTGTGTAGTAAATCTTGATAACTATAGTTTTGAATTTCAGTTGAGATCGCGTCTATTGCCAGTCCCAAAATGAGTAAACTAAAGAATAATGCGCCAATTTGGGAAAGTCGTTTTTTATTCATTACTTGAATACTATATAAAATATCGAAATCAATTTTCTTCGATTGAATAGATATAAAATGTTTGTAAAATAGCTAAGGTTTCAAACTCATAAGTTGGCATAGAAGAATCCAGGCTAATTGTTGTTTCGTAGATACTAAAAAGTAAGAAATCATGTTTTTTTGTCGTACTCCCGATAAATTCTCTCAGTTGGGGTCGTCCAATATCAATCATGGTTTTGGTCACAGTTTGACAATGCTGTAAAACAAATGCACCCAAATCTTGAGGCAATTGCCGACAAGCATTTTCTTTGAGATATTCAGCTAAACGTCGAGTGGCAAAATCTTGATAATCATCCAGAGAAGGATTTGTAATCACCATCCCACCAAGTACGAATAAAATAAAGCTGCCAATCCCAACAATCACCGGAGTATATTTCATGACTTATAATATATTGATAATTACCTCAAGAATTATCTAGAATTTTAGTTTAAAGGTAGCGTACTTCATCGGAAAGATTCGAGCTAGAAAGCAAAAAAAATCAGGGATTTCTTGGCAAAGTTTTGTCTTCCCTGAAAAAAATTTGCCGGGGGGCTTCCCTTTTGACTGAATCTTGTGCTAATATTAGAAACCGTATGGCGAGCGTAGCCAAGTGGTTAAGGCAGCGGATTGTGATTCCGCCATTCGCGGGTTCAAGTCCCGTCGTTCGCCCTCCTTACTCCAGACGCTGAGATTGGCGCGTAAGTTCGCAGGGTTAACCTAAAATCCCTTTCAAGCCTTGAGTTAATCGTTCAATGCCTTCTCGCGTTGTTTCTTGTTGTAACGCCCCATAAGCGACACGCAAATAGCAGCCTGTGGTCGTTCCAAAAGTTGTCCCTGGAATCACAGCAACCCTATATTCGCGAATCAAACGTTTAACCACCGTAAAAGCATCAAGATCGGTGTTGAGTTTCAAAAATAGGTAAAACGCCCCTTTTGCAGTCGGAACAATGCAACGATCTGCGAGGGGCTGTAAGGCTTTGAGGAGGGTTTGACGGACAGATGCGATCGCGCCTAAATGTTGCTGACAATAAGCTTTCCCAGCTTGTAACGCCCCTAACGCTGCGTATTGAGACACCACCGACGCACAGATCAAATTCGTGTCTTGAATCTTTTTCACCGCATCGAGGAGATGTTGAGGAATCACCATATAGCCAATACGCCAACTGGCGAAGCCGTAAGCCTTTGAAAGACTAAACAGGGAAATGGTGTAGTTGCTGCTATCGGGAAAAGATGCCGGAGAAACCTGCTGTGCGTCGTCGTAGGTAAAATACTCGTAAGCTTCATCATGGATATGATACAGCCCGCGATCGCGACACAATTCATTCACCCCTTGTAAATCTTTTGCCGGATAAACCGCCCCTGTGGGATTATTCGGGGAAATTGTAACAATAGCGCGGGTTTTTGGGGTAATTGCAGCAGCGATCGCATCTAAACGCAGTTGGTAGTTTGCATCCGTCTCCACACAAACAGCCCGACACCCCGCGATCGCGATCGCCATTTCGTGATTGAAATAATAAGGGGTTTGTAAAATAATCTCATCCCCAACCGGCGCGATCGCGAGAATGGCATTCATAAACGCCATATTACTGCCTGCCGTCACCACCACAGCGTTGCGATCGCCCACCTCAATATTATTCTCGGTTTGTAACTTGGTCGCGATCGCTTCTCGTAACGGCGCAATCCCCGTCACCGCTTGATATTTATGCAAATTGGGGTCAGCCAAAAACTGCGGTAACATCTCCATCGCTTCTTGCGGTGGAGGATAATAAACCACCCCTTGTCCTAAAGAAATTGTCCCCGGATTTTGGCGAATCAACTCCCCCACAACCGGGATAATCGGCGATTGTACCGCCTCCATTCTGGCGTTTTGCATCATTAAGTTATTAGTTGTTTGTTCTTGGTTATTGGTTGTTGGTTGTTCGTCAATCGTGACAAGTCAGGATTTAACATTGTGGTCAAATTACCCGTAGGGGCTGGGTTTCCCTGCCCAATTTTACGTTAATCTCTGGTTGATTCTTGTGGGATAACAGCATTCAATCTCAAGACTCAGAAACCTCACTCCTGCACAGGTTTTAGATTTCACAAACCAAAATAGAACAAAAAGCAAAAGACAAATGACTCTCTTTAAAACTTAATGTATGTATTTTGAGGCTAAAACCCCAGTATATTCTAGCGTTGAGCCTTTTTTAGAGTCTGCCCTAAGAGCTAAAGTTTCTGACCAACTTTACAGGGGAACAACCGATCTCGTCCAAAACAAACAACAAATAACAAATAACCAGTTAATCCTGGAACAAACGTTCCACTTAATTGCTAATGACCAAAGACAAAATCAAAGAAATCCTCACCCAAGCCCAAACCATCGCCGTAGTTGGCCATTCCGATAAGCCCCATCGTACCAGTTACCAAATCGCCCAATTTCTCAAAAACGCAGGTTACACCGTTTATCCCGTCAATCCCACCGTCAGCGAAATCGACGGACAACCCTGTTATGCTTCCCTTGCAGACATTCCCGCAGAAATCGATATTGTTAACGTCTTTCGGCAATCTCAACACCTCCCCAACATCGCCCAAGAAGCCATTAAAATTGGCGCAAAGACCCTTTGGGCGCAATCGGGTATCCATGACGATAAAGCCGCCCAAACTGCCCTAGAAGCCGGATTAAACGTCATTACCGACGCTTGTATCAAAACCGAATATCAGCGATTGGGGATTACTCCGCGATAATAGGGTATGCTGACCAACGAACGCGCAATCTTCGGCAAACTCAAGAATTATGACATGGCAACGGCCAGACAATCGCCAACCCAAACAACTCCGCCCGATTCGCTTTGAAAAAGACTTTACTCGCTTTGCGGCGGCTTCTGTCCTGACCCACTGCGGCGATACTAAAGTGTTGTGTACTGCCAGTGTGAGTGAAGGAGTCCCTCGCTTTCTCCTCGATAGCAATCAAGGCTGGCTAACCGCAGAATATCGAATGCTACCGGGGGCGACTCCTCAACGGCAAAAGCGAGAACTCATGAAGCTTTCAGGACGAACCCAAGAAATTCAACGACTGATTGGCCGCAGTTTACGGGCTGCTTTGGATTTAACGAAATTGGGCGATCGCACCATTACAATCGATGCTGATGTCCTTCAAGCCGATGCTGGAACTCGCACCACCTCCATTACTGGGGGTTATGTCGCCCTTGCCTTAGCCATTCAGCGGTTAATGAAGGCCGGAGAACTTGAAATCTCTCCCCTACGCTATCCCGTGGCGGCAACTTCTGTCGGTATTATTGATGACGAAATTTTCCTCGATTTGAAATACGAAGAAGATGTAACGGCTGCGGTGGATTTTAATGTGGTGATGACGGGAGAAATGCAGCTTATCGAAATGCAGGGAACCGCCGAAGAAAACAGTTTTAGCCGGACGCAACTCAATCAAATCCTTGATGTGGCAGAAAAAGGTATTGAGGAGATTATCGCGTTACAGCAAGCGGCAATTTCTGAGGAATGATGAATGTTGAAATTGGGGAAGTTCTGAAAAGCAGTTAATCCCGACAACGGGGAATTTTGATGTTATAGTACAATAGTTCTATAAGTGCTTTCCGACTAATTCACCTCAAGTTGTTGATTCGGCTTGAGGTTTTTCTTCAGGCTAAACTTAGCAAAACATATATCAAATCCAGTTAATTGGTTACAGTTAAGGCGGTGCGTTAACGAAGTAACGCACCCTACGAAGGGCTTTGCCATATCAGCCCCAGATTTTAATTCCCAGGCTTCCCCGACTGCCCACTGCCCACTGCTCAATTCCCATGGAAAAAGCGCTTGGGAGTCTTTCCGTGTTTCGACCCCAAACGCTTTCTCTACTTTCTCCTCACACACCCTAAGAATACATTATTTTTCAAAATTGTCAACTCTTTTTTAGAGATTGCTGGGAGAAAAATCTAAAATTCTGGGTCAGGATCGTCGTTGAGGGTTTCCACAAGCAGCGTCAGGCGATTTTGGCCTTGCTTGAGGAATTTTTCGCAGGCTTGCAATTTTTCCACTGCGATCGCGAATTCATCAAAAACTGTCTCTAGGGGTAGGTCGCCAGACTCGATCTGCTCGATAATCTGTTCAATAGCGGTGACTTCTGTTTCGTATTGCCAATGGGACATATAGCAGTTATTGGGGATTTGAGTTAAAAGGGGAACAAAGGCGCGATCGCCTCCTTACGACTTTTTCTGTCATAAAAACAGTAGAATTTTCCGAAATCGGCAAAATAGCTACAAGTATATAATAAAATCAGTGAACAGCCTGGCAAGACTGGACGCAATATTGTTTCATTTTTTTTTTTCAACCCCATTATGGGCGAGAACCATGCTAGATGCCATTATTATTTCTATATTTATCGTAGCAGTCGCCGGCCTTGGCTATGAAGCGGTGACCTTGTTGCCCAGCGACGTTTTAGTACAAGTCACCAACATTGAAGCCGTCCGTTTGATTGTCGCTTCTTTTGGCGGCATTATCGGTTTAGCATTAGGGTTAACCGCCCAAACCACTTATCGCCGTATCGAAACGCAAGTCCGCAGTTTACCCATCGAGGTGATTTTAACGCGGGCTGTCGGTTGGGCCATTGGTTTGCTGTTGGCTAACTTAATGCTGGCCCCCATCTTTTTCTTACCCATTCCCGACCAAATTGCCTTTATCAAGCCGACGGTGGCAATTTTAGCCAGTATTGGTTTTTCAGTATTGGGGATTAACTTGGCCGATACCCACGGCCGCGTCTTTTTGCGCTTAATCAATCCCAACAGCATTGAAACCATGTTGGTGGCTGAGGGGACGCTACAACCGGCCTTTACTAAAGTCCTAGACACAAGCTGTATTATCGACGGTCGGATTGAAGAATTGCTGAATACAGGCTTTGTGGAAGGGCAGATTTTAGTGCCGCAATTCATCATCCAAGAGTTGCAACTGCTGGCCGATTCGACCAACGACCAAAAGCGATCGCGCGGCCGACGGGGCTTAGATATCCTCAACCGTATGCAGCAAGCCTATCCCGACCGGATTGCCATGCACCCGATTGATTATGAAGATAAAGTCCCTGTAGACACGAAATTAGTGCGTTTCACTCAAGAAATCAATGGCGTATTGCTGACCAATGACTACAACTTGAGTAAAGTCGCGAGTCTGAAAAAAGTCTCGGTGTTGAATGTTAACGACTTAGCCCAAGCAGTGCGTCCCATTTACCTCCCCGGAGACACCATTGAGTTAAAAATCCTGCGTCAAGGTAAAGAACCCGAACAAGGGGTAGGATATCTTAATGATGGCACCATGGTAGTCGTCGAAGAAGGCCAAGAATACGTCGGGGCTGAGTTACCTGTGGTTGTCACTTCGGCTTTACAAACTGCGGCGGGACGGATGATTTTTGCTAAACCTCATACTTCGGTTATGGCTTGAGACAGCAATGAATCTAACTCTAAATGCCAAGGGAGGGCGACTTTTAACAACGGTCGCCCTTCGTGATGTTTGTACAGGAAACGCGCTTTTAGCAAGCCCTGAAGGGCTTACTACAAATAAGCTATCTTAAAAATTCTTATTCTATCTTCGGAGTTGCGATCGTGGATGTTAAAGCCAGGGATTTTATTAAATCTTCTAATTCAACTTTTTATCTTTTCAATCTTATTTTGCCAATTCTGTTTCTAGGATTGGCTTTTTTGATGATGCCGATTTCTCAAGTTTTTGTCTTTGATACGGATGAAGGACAGGAGTTAATTAAAGCGGTTTTATATTCCCAAAGCTACAGTTTATATGACCCCATCTGGAGCGATCAACCGCCCTTATTAACAATTTTATTATCCGCTTGGTTTAAGGTTTGGGGAGAATCAATTATCGCCGCGCGATCGCTCATTTTAATCTTCGCAACCCTTCTGATTTGGGCATTTTCCCAGATAATCCGCCTCAGCTTGGGTAAAATCGAAGCCGTTTTAGCAGTTGTGATGTTGGCAATTTCTTGTAACTTTTTGCGCCTGAGTGTTTCTGTGATGATTGGGATGCCTTGTTTAGCTTTAGCAGTGCTATCTTTGTATTTCTTATTGTTATATCAAAAGCAAAATAAGCCAGAATTTTTATTATTATCTGGTGTGAGTTTTGCGATTTCGCTACAACTCAAAATGTTTACGATTTTCCTACTTCCCATATTGAGTATTTTAATAATTGAACCAGAATGGCAAAATCTCAGGGATATTACTGCTAAAAATATCATTATAAAAACGGCAATTTGGTCGGGGGCGATCGCGTCTACCTTTTTTATAATTGGCGTTACTTGTAACTCTCTGCAACTCGAATCATTTTTTCAATTCCATCTCACCTCAAACTTAAAAAATGTCTTCGTGAATGAGAATAGTTTAGCTGATATTGGGTTGATGTATCTCCAAGAAATGGACTACACGTTATTAGCAATTTTTGGTTTGGGGACTGTTTTAAAATCGCAATCTTGGCTCTCCAAAATCCCTGTATTCTGGTTAATAATTGCCAGTTTGATCCTTATTCGTCATAAGCCTATTTGGTATCATCACTACCTGTTATTATCTATCCCCCTCACTTGGTTAGCCCTCTACGGATTACACAGGGCTTTTTCTTTATATCAATCAAAATATTGGTATGAATCTATACATTTGACGAGCCGGAAATCTGTAAACTTCAGGAAAATTGCCCTAGCGCTGTGTCTTTTCGCCGCGATCGCAACCCCGATCAAAATCGCTGTTTTACAGTGGCAGAATCAAATCTTTATCCGCAATTCTCAAGTTTCTTGGGCGATCGTCGCTGAGATCGAGCAATATAAAACGGCAACAAATTGGCTGTTTACTGACAATCCCGGTTATGCCTTTTATACTGGACTCAAAGTACCACCAGAAATTGCCGTGTTATCTCGCAAGCGAGTTGCATCCGGGGAGATGACTCCTGAATACCTGCAAACTTTACTGGATCGCTACGATCCCGAACAAATTATTATAGAGCGTTTTCCCGAAGTTCGTAACGCGATCGCGCCCAATTTACAAGCAAATTATTCTAAAATAGAATCAAATTCGCATACCGAACATTTTTTGTTAAATTCTTTAAACTTTTGATAACCTTTTTTGCAAGTAGCGTTAATAAAAATGGCCAAATTCCTCTACACCCAATCCGTCTCCCATCGGAACTATCTCATCATCCCATTTGAGTTTGGCAAGTTTGATAGCGAAATGGTCTACAGTTACATCTTGCTATCAGACAAAGGCTATAAAGGATCGTTTCATAAAGCCAAAAACCCCGCCCAATTGTATTCAAGCAACCTAACAGAAATCATCGAAATTGCCCAAACCCACCTCAACGAAAAAACCGAAGAAAGCAACGACATCGATTACTTTCGCCAACGTTACGTTTACCGAGACAACCTTTTAATCCTCCACGAAGAAGCGGGTAAATGCTTTTACGATCATTACCCCCCCGACGAACTCCGCAACATTGCCGCCCCTAAATTGTTCTACACAGCCCAAGAATGCCTGAGTTGGGTCAAAAGAGGACTCGATCGCAACATACTCAGTGAACCCATGCAAAGTTAAATCCTCAAATCTCGTTATAATTTCCCTACCCTTGGTTTTGGTAGAGAGGAATGTCTAAATGTGTGGAATTTGTGGCGTAGTCTATGCCGATGGCGATCGCCCTATCGATCCCGGACTCATCGAAATTATGACCGCCACGATTACCCATCGCGGCCCCGACCAACAAGGAATTTACCGTCAAAAAAACGTCGGGTTAGGGTCGCGGCGGCTTTCAATCATTGACCTCGACGGCGGCCAGCAACCCATCCACAACGAAGACAAAAGCATCTGGGTGGTGTTCAACGGCGAACTCTACAACTACCGCGAACTCACCCACTCCCTCAAGCGTCGCGGCCACAAATTCTACACCGCCACCGACACTGAAGTTCTCGTCCACGCCTACGAAGAATTTGGCGACGAATTTCTCGAATATCTCAACGGGATGTACGCCTTTGCCTTGTGGGACGAAAGACAGCAAAGAATCATCATTGCCCGCGATCGCATGGGCATCAAACCCCTATACTACACCCGCCACGACAACGCCCTCATCTTCGGGTCAGAACTCAAAACCCTCCTGGCCTATCCCGGTGTATCCCGTAGCGTCGATCTCGTCGCCCTCAACGAATATCTCAGCTTTGAATACATCCCCACCCCCCGCAGCATCTTCCAAAATATTTCCAAACTGCCCCCCGGTCACGCCCTCAGCTACCGCGAAGGCAAGTTAGAAACCTGGCAATACTGGGACATCAACCTCGGACGCAGCGAAAACCTCCAACCCAAACCCATCCAAGACTACGAACAAGAACTCCTCGAAATCCTCACCGAAGCCGTTGCCAAAGAAATGGTCAGCGACGTTCCCGTGGGGGTTCTTCTCAGTGGGGGCCTCGACTCCAGCAGCATCGCCGCCATCATGGCTCAAATCGCCCCTGAAAGCGTCAAAAGCTTCTCCATCCGCTTTGATGACCCCTCCTTCGACGAATCCAACTACGCCCGCTTAGTCGCCGATTACCTCAAAACCGAACATTACGAACTCACCCTTACCCCCAAACTCACCCTCGAACTCGTCCCCCAACTCGCCAAATTCCTCGACGAACCCCTCGGGGACTCCTCGATTATTCCCACCTTCTTGCTGTCCCAATTCACCCGCCACCATGTCAAAGTAGCCCTAGGAGGAGACGGGGGAGATGAATTATTCGCCGGGTACTCCACCCTGCAAGCCCATCGCCTCGTCGAATATTACGAAATGCTATTACCGGGGATGATTCGCCATCGCCTCATTCCCTGGATGGTCGATCGCCTGCCCGTCTCCTTTGATAACATTAGTCTGGACTTCAAAGTGCGTCGCTTTATCGCCGGTCGTGGCATTCCCATCATCATGCGACATCATCAATGGTTGGGGTCTTTCACCACCGCCCAAAAACGCCAACTGCTGCAACCCTGGACGCAACTTTTAGAAAAAGATACCTACCAAGTCGCCTTTGAACATCAACGGAACTCCCAAGCCCAAGAAGCCCTTAATCAACTGTTGTATTGCGACTTGAAACTCTATCTCGAAGGTGATATTCTCGCCAAAGTTGACCGGGCCAGCATGGCTAATTCCCTCGAAGTCCGAGTTCCCTTTCTCAACCATACCCTGGTCGAATACGCCGCTAAACTGCCCCATACCGTCAAACTCCGGGGTCTGACCTCTAAATATATTTTACGGCGGGCCATGCGTCAGCATTTGCCACCGGAAATCTTAAAACGGGGTAAAAAAGGGTTTAATATGCCTGTGGCTAAATGGTTTACCAGCGATCTGCGTCCCTTAGTAGAAGATATGTTATCGCGCGATCGCCTCCAACGAGAAGGCTTTTTCAACGCCGATTACGTCCAACAACTCCTCGCCGAACATCTTAACGGCCAAGCCGACCATCGCAAACTCCTCTGGACGTTATTAGTATTTGAATTGTGGTACGAACATTGGGGAATGAACTAACTCCCCTTTCGCCAACAGTAATCTCTCACCAAATTGTCTTATGATTTACGCCAAACCTACCGAACAACCTCCCAAACAACTGATTGTTAATCCCACCGGAGAACCCTATCAGCCAGCCCGCCTTTACTACACCATTCACAATAAAAAAACAGTGATAAGGGCGTTCCAAAAACTACGCTGCATCAAACACGATCCTAAATATCAATCTTGGGATTGGTACTACGAAGCCGAAGCCCAGAAACTGCGATTTGAAAAGTCTTATAACAAAATTCCTAAAGAAGAAAGACCGGTTTTACTCGGTGTATTTTTCTTTCGTAGCGACACCGAAATGATCCTCGAACTTGACTCTGCTTTTCATGTTCCTATCGCCCTTGAATTCTTTGATAAACGCATCAATCGCCGGGCTGCTGAAGCAACAAAAATGCGTTTGGTTAATCGTTTTTATTCGACTGAAGACGACGAAGAACAAGCCACCAATCGTAAATATACCCTGGATAGCGATCGCGTCGCCTTGCCCCCCGAAGCAGACTTTAAACGAATTATCGAAAGTTACGATAACGAAGAAGACCGAATGCAAGCTTTAAACGACTACATGGATGAAATCACCCAAAAACCCCTCCCCGAAGTCCAAGAACTTCCCATTCACTATTACGAAGAAGGACTCGCAGGTTTAAATATGGTGATAGAACTCCACGCCGTTGAAGCCTTAGAACGCTGGCGAGGTCACTCGATTACTCAGTATGATTTATTACAAGAAATGGAGGAAAGAGAAGAAATGGCAGACTTCATCGATTTCTTAAAAAATGCCTCCGAAGACGAAATTGAAAACTTGAAGAAATTAGCCCAAGAAATACAACAGGAAATAGACGAAGAAGAAGAAACGGTTGAGGTTGAAGGGGTTACCGTCACTGAAGAAGCTGATTCATAGCACAAAACCCCGGTTTCTTCAAGAAACCGGGGTTTTAGGGAAATGAGGATTTAAGCGATTTTAGCTTGGGCTTCTTTCTCTAATAAATTTAGAATAGAAGCTTTTTCTAGAAAACCCAAAACCACACCATTTTCGCTAGTGACTAATAGCTTTTGTTCGGGCTTGGCTTCTAGCATCTTCACCACTTTCAGTAAAGACAGATTAGCATTAATTTCCATATCAGCTTGGATCGGTTTGATCAAGTCGCTGATAGAACGTTCCGTCCACAAGGAAGTTGCTACAGTCTTGAGGTCATTGACATCAATGACTCCCAAAAGTTGTCCTTCTGTATTGGTCACGATAAACTCATTCCGGGCATCTTGACCGATGACATAGTTATTCACAAACTCGCGAATGGTTAAGTCTTCTGAAACGACGGGATTATTGGGATTAATCGCATCAGCCGCCGTGTAGTGGTCGAGTTTGTCTTGAACGCGGGCAGTTTGGGCATAGCGTCCGGCATTTTGCAGGACGAAGAAACCAATGAGTAATGTCCAGAAACTGCCAATTTGGGTAATGCCTAAAACGCCGAGTAAACCAATGGCAATCCCCACCCAACCGAGAACTTGACCGGCCCGACTGGCAAATAATAAGCCTGTATTCGGGTTGCCGGTGACTTTCCAAACAATGGACTTGAGGATGTTACCGCCATCAAGGGGCAGTCCGGGGATGAGGTTAAATAACGCCAGAACTAAGTTAATTTGCGCCAGTAAGCCGACAATCGCAGCCATAGGGCCGGCTAGGGGTAAACTCAAGCCCAAGGCGGTAAATAAGCCAAATAATAGCAAGCTTACCGCAGGCCCCGCGATCGCAACCAGGAGTGATTGTTCCGGGGTTTCTGATTCTTTGTCCAGCATGGCCAAGCCCCCGAAGATAAACAGGGTGATGGACTTGACATCAATGCCTTGGGTAATCGCGACAAAGCTGTGACCGAGTTCGTGGGCGAGAACCGACGCAAAAAGCAGTAAGGCGGAGATAAAGCCCAATAACCAAGGCAAACCCATTCCTAATGCCGGAAATGTCGCAGCAATAGAACCGCCAAAGGATAAGGTCACCAATCCTAAGACCAGAAACCAAGACGGATTGATATAAAATGGAATGCCAAATAAATTGCCAACTCGAATATTACCGTTCATAAAATATATATAACTCCTTAACTAAGAGGCGATCGCCCTCGATGCGATCTGCCGATTTCACTTGTTATGCTCATTGTAACGAAGTTTTAAGCGCCATTCTCCTAGGAAAATGCCGTAAAACCCGACCTCCTACGTTCGGTTAAGAACCTGGGTTTGGCTGTTCGTTTGCCTGGAATATCCGGCATAATAGAAATAATGAAAACACCTGTCCGTTATTTTAATTCTCTAACGCACTTTACCCGACATTTGTTAACGTTTCGCAAACATGATGGTTTCTGCGCCTGACTCTACCCCCACTTATCACCACGAAGATATCCAGCAAATTCTACACCTCGCGATCGCCCGTCAAGCCGATGGCGAAGACAGCGAATTTTCGCGCGATCAACTCCTAGAAATTGCTGATGAATTGGGCATTAGTCCCGACACTTTACAACTCGCTGAAAAAGAATGGCTTGTCCAAAAACAAATTAATCGTCGCCATCAAGAATTCGATTTATATCGTCGCCAACAATTCAAACATAAATCTGGTAAATATTTAATTGTTAGTGGCTTTTTCTTCGCCATTGACTTCCTCAGTGGCGGTTTAGGAACCATTGGCTGGTCGCTATATATTTTAGTTGGTTCGGGTTCATTAATCAGTTTGAACGCTTGGAAAGTGTATCAAACCGAAGGCGAAATGTACGAACAAGCCTTTGAACGGTGGGAAAGAAAGCGCCAGTTTAAACAGTCGGTTGGTACGTTTGTTCGCAATGTCCAAAAAGTCTTACAAGGCTAAATTTTTAGGGCTTTTCTGATAGATTTTTAGCCGCGATCGCGAGTTTAATATTATCTACTTCTCGCAAGCGATCCATTACTGCAACCACGCGCCCATGACTCACTACTTCATCGGCATTAATGGTGACTACATTAGTCTGAGAAGAATCTTTAATTTGGTTGCGAATCGCCGGAACTAAATCTTCTAACGTCACAGATTGACGATTTAGCGCTAACTCCCCATCGGCAGTAATGGTAATGGTGAGGTCAATTTTTTGCTGTATTGCGACGGTTGCGGCTTGGGGTAAATTGACTTCTAATCCTTGCGATCGCGTCAGAAATAAACTCGCAATTATAAACACTGCTAATATGGCAAAAATAACATCAATCATGGGGACGAGATTGATGTTTAATGGGGTTTCGTTTTCTTCGGGTAAACGCATGGTTTTGTTGTTGGTTGTTGGTTGTTGGTT